>JBIOEJ010000038.1:0-43025 GCA_044445965.1 Hyphomicrobiales bacterium | reverse complement strand
TCCTGGCTCGATATCGTCGTGCTCGGAGGGCTCGTGCCTTTGTCGTTCGTCGCGAAGTCCGAGGTCGCGGGCTGGCCGATCATCGGAACCTTGGCGCGCCTGCAGCGCGCCATCTTCGTCGACCGGACCAGGCGGTCGGCGACGGCGGATATCGCGCGCTTCATCGGGCATCGGCTGGTCGCCGGCGATACCATCGTACTGTTCGGCGAAGGGACCACCGGGGACGGCAATCGCGTGCTGCCCTTCCGCCCGGCGCTGCTCGCTGCCGTGCGCGAGGCGATGAGCGCGAGTGGAGGCGGCGGGGCTCCGATCCTCGTGCAGCCCCTATCGATCGTCTATACGGGCCTCGACGGCCTGCCCCTCGGGCGGGCCGACCGCCCTTCGGTCGCCTGGTACGGCGATATGTCGCTCCTCTCCCATCTCGGGCGCCTCCTGTCGATCGGCCCGGTCGACGTGACCTTGCGCTTCGGCGAGCCGTTCGAGGTCTCCCATGGCGATCGCAAGGCGCTCGCCAAGCGGCTGGGGGACGAGGTGCGGCGGATGGCGGCCGAAATGGCGAATGGGCGCACGCGAACGAATGCGGCTCAGGGTGCGGCCTTGTGAAGCAACAGCGCGGCTTTGGCCGGGCCCAACGTCGAGCGCCCGCGATCTCTTTCCGCCGAAGCGAGCCTTTTTTGGCCGCGCTAACGCTCCGCCTTGTGAAGCGCCACTCCGAGCACGACGAGCGCGATGCCTGAAAGTTCCGCTGCATTCGGGATCTGGCGGAGCACCACGGCGCCGACGATCGCGGCCGTCGCCGGCAACAGCGCCAGCAGCAGCGCGAAGGTGGCGCGCGGCAGGCGCGCCATGGCGAGCTGATCGCAGATATACGGAATGACCGAGGAGGTGACGCCGACGCCTATTCCGGCTGCGAGCAGCGTCGGACTGATCAATGCCGGCCACGCTTCCACGAAGCCGATCGGCATGACGACGACGAAGGCGATGAGCATCGCCGCGGCAAGGCCATCGACGCCGCCGCTGCCGACGGATGACCGCGAGATCGCGTGTCCCAGAATGATGTAAAGGGCAAACAGCGCCGAGTTCGCGACCGCAAGACCGAGGCCGAGCCAATCGGTCGACCAGTCGAAGCCGATAAGCATGTAGACGCCGGCGACAGCGGCGATCAGCGCCATGAGGTTGCGCAGACCGCGCAAGCCGAAGAGGGCGACACCGATGGTCGCCACGAACTCGATCGAGGCCACCGTGGCGAGTGGCAGGCGGTCGATGGCGAGATAGAAGACGCAGTTCATGACGGCGAGCGTCGCGCCTAGCCCCACCATCAGGAGGCGCGTCCGCCGATCGGCCTTGGCGATCAGGCGCCAGGGACGCCGCCAGAGGGAAAAGATGGCGGCCGCCGACGCGATGCGCAGCCAAGCGACACCGAGCACGTCGACTTGGGCGAACAACAGCACGGCAAAGGACGGCCCGAGATAATGGAAAACCGCGCTCGCCAGGAAGAAGGCGTGCGGGGGAAAACGGTGGGCGAGGGAGACGGTGCGGGGCTCTGCGACGCTCATTTCTACATGATCGGAGATATATAGGCTTGCAGCGATATGGATTCACAGGCAAATGGGCGTTTCTGACGTTGTATCGGAACTAAAGATGCCAAAACTTCGTGGAAACGGTGGCACCGACCTCGACGAGATCGATACCCGCCTGATCGCCGCCCTCGACAGGGATGCGCGCACTCCGCTCGCCGAGATCGCGCGCCAGGTCGGCATGTCTCCCCAGAGCGTCGGCGAGCGCCTGAAGCGCCTTGCGGATGTAGGCGTGATCGCAGGCTATTCGGTGCGGCTCGACCGCAAGGCGCTAGGCCTTGCGATCGGCGCTTATATCCGCGTGCGCCCGATGATCGGCGAGCTCAACCGGGTCGCGCGACTGCTGCACGAGATCCCGCAGATCGTCGAATGCGACCGCATCACGGGCGATGATTGCTTCATTGCCAAGCTCTTCGTCGCGCGCGTCGAAGAGCTCGAGGAGGTGATCGACCGGTTGATCCCCTATGCCCAGACCAATACCTCGATCATCCAGTCATCTCCGGTCGAGCGGCGTGCCCCGCGATATGGCCGATGAGCGGAGCGGGCGACCCCACGCGCCGCAGATTCGCTGTATTTGCAGCGGGCCCGGTCCGCCGAAGGGTCGTCGCGCCATGACCTCGATGCTATCAACGGGGGGCGGTCGCCCCGCAAGGTTGGACAGCCGGAGCCCCGAGGATCGGCACATGACGGCGACTTCAATTCCCCTGGGTAAGGCGCCGCTGCAGAAGCTTCGCCCGGCCGCGCAATGGGGGCTGCTGCTCGCCGGCTCCGCGGTGTTTGCGGGGCTTTTCGAAATCGCGGGGCTGCCGGCAGCGCGGCTGCTCGGCCCGCTGGTCGCAGGCATCCTCGTCGGCGCCAATGGCGGCACGGTCCGCGTGCCGCGCCTGCCCTATATCGGTTCCCAGGCGATCATCGGCTGCCTGATCGCCGGCGCGATCTCGCCCAAGATCATCGTCGCCTTCCTCCAGGAATGGCCGCTTTTTCTCGGGGTCGCCCTCGCCGTCATCGCCGCGAGCAGCCTGCTCGGATGGCTCATCAGCCTCTTGGGCGTGTTGCCCGGGACGACGGCCGTGTGGGGTTCCTCGCCCGGCGCTGCCAGCGCCATGATGCTGATGGCCGAAGCTTTTGGAGCCGATGTCCGCCTGGTCGCATTCATGCAATATCTGCGGGTTGCCTTCGTCGCGCTCACGGCCTCGTTGGTGGCGCGCCTTTGGATGGACTTGCCGGCCGCCGCCGCGCCGGCCACCGCTGTCTTCGCTCCGATCCATTGGCTACAATTCGTCGAGACCTTGACGATTGCCGGTTTCGCCGCCGTCCTTGGCCGAATGTTGCGCTGGCCCGCCGGGCCGATGCTGCTATCCATGATCGCCGGCTCGGTTCTGCATGCCTCCGGACTGCTCGCCACCGAGCTTCCGCAATGGCTGTTGGCTGCGAGCTATGCGTTGCTCGGCTGGAACATCGGCCTCGGTTTCACGCGGAGGATCCTTGCGCATGCCTCGCGCGCCCTGCCGCAAATCGTCCTGTCGACCCTTGCGTTGATCGCCTTCTGCGGCGGCCTCGGCTATCTCCTCACCAAGACCGTCGGCGTCGACCCTCTGACGGCTTATCTCGCCACCAGCCCCGGCGGGATGGATTCGGTTGCGATCATTGCGGCATCGAGCAAGGTCGATATCTCCTTCGTGATGGCGCTCCAGACCGTGCGTTTCGTGATCGTGCTCGTGCTTGGGCCGCCTCTCGCCCGTTTCATCGCCGGCCGAACGGCCCACAGGTCGCTTTCACTTAGGCCGTAAAGCGACTAAATGAGGGATGACGACTGCGCCGATCGAGACCGCGCGGGCGTCGAGCGTTGGCTCCTCGATTTGCTCGTTATCCGGAGGTGGTGGTTGCCGAAGCGATTTCTCGTGAAGTCATATGGCTGTCAGATGAATGTCTATGACTCCGCGCGCATGGGCGATCTCCTGCGAGCAGGCGGCCACGTCGAGACCGACGACCCGGCGGATGCCGACATCGTCGTCCTGAACACCTGCCACATAAGGGAACGGGCGACTGAGAAGATATTCTCCGAGCTCGGCCGCGTGCGGGAGACCAAGGCCGCGCGCGCCGCGGAGGGGCTCGAGACGCAAATCGTGGTGGCCGGTTGCGTCGCCCAGGCGGAGGGCGCCGAGATCATCGCCCGCCAGCCCGCGGTCGATATCGTCGTGGGGCCGCAGGCCTATCATCGTCTGCCGATGCTGCTCGCCAAGGCCGCCGCCTCGCGTCCGGGGATCGATCTCGAGCTCGTTGCCGACGACAAGTTCTCGAACTTGCCGTTGCCGGAGCGCTCGGACATCCGTTCTCGCGGCGTTTCCGCCTTCGTTACCGTGCAGGAGGGTTGCGACAAGTTCTGCAGCTTCTGCGTCGTGCCCTATACGAGGGGCGCCGAGATGTCGCGCCCGGTCGCGGCCGTGATCGCCGAGATCGAAAACCTGGCGAGCGCCGGCGTGCGGGAGATCACGCTCATCGGGCAGAACGTCAACGCCTATCACGGCGAGGGCCCGGATGGCGGCGCCTGGTCGCTCGGGCGGCTCATGGCGCGCGCCGCCGAGGTGCCGGGCGTCAAGCGGCTGCGCTACACGACCAGCCATCCCCTCGACATGGATGACGAGCTGATCCATGCCCATCGCGACATCCCCGAGCTGATGCCCTATCTGCATCTGCCGGTGCAATCGGGCTCGGACGGCGTGCTGGCGCGGATGAACCGCCGCCACGGCGCGAGCGATTATCTGCGCATCATCGACAGGGTGCGCCGGGCGCGGCCGGATATCGCGCTCTCCTCGGATTTCATCGTCGGGTTTCCCGGCGAGACCGAGAGCGATTTCGAGGCGACGCTCGACCTCGTGCGCGAGGTCGGTTTCGCGAGCTCATTCTCGTTCAAATACAGCGCGCGGCCGGGGACGCCGAGCGCGGATTGGCCCGATCAGCTCGCCGAGGAGGTCAAGGCGGAGCGTCTGGCCATGCTGCAAGCCGTGCTAGAGGAGCAGCGTCGGGCCTTCAACCGCGCGACCGTCGGACGCACGCTCGATGTGTTGATCGACAAGCAAGGCCGGCATCAGGGCCAGATCGGCGGCAAGTCTCCCTATCTGCAGGCCGTGCATATCGAGCGCCGGGACGCGGCGATCGGCGACTTGCTGTCGGTCCTGATCACCTCCTGCGGGCCGCGCAGCCTCGCCGGCCGCCTTGTCGAGACGGGAATGGCATGAGCATGCAGGACAACACGCTGCCTACGAAGACGCGCCGTCGCCCCTTGGCGGAGCCTCGCAACGGCGACGGCGCGGAGGTCAAGGTCGCTTTCGACAATAATCGCATCGCGAGCTTGGTGCTCGGGCAATTCGACGAGAACCTCGCCCATATCGAGCGCCGTCTCGGCGTGCGCGCGACCGCCAACGGCAACCAGGTGCAGATCAAGGGCGCGCCGGACGCCGCCGAGCAGGCGCGTCGCGTGCTCAGCGCGCTCAACACGCGCATCAAGGATGGCCAGGACCTGTCGCTCGGCGATGTGGACGGAGCGATAGCCGAGGCGATTGCCCAAGGCTCGCTGTTTCCGGCAGTGAGCGATGCGGCGAAAGGCGCCTTCGATCAGATCGCGACGCGCAAGCGCGGGCCGGTGAAGGCCCGCAGCGCGAACCAGCATGCCTATCTTCAGCTCCTGAAACGCTGCGAGCTGACCTTCGCCGAAGGGCCGGCCGGCACCGGCAAGACCTGGCTTGCGGTCGGCCACGCCGTCTCGCTCCTGGAGCAGGGCGCGGTGAGCCGCATGATCTTGTCGCGGCCAGCCGTCGAGGCCGGCGAGAATCTGGGCTTCCTGCCGGGCGACATGCGCGAGAAGGTCGATCCCTATCTGCGCCCGGTCTATGACGCGCTTTTCGATTTCATGGAGGCGCGCCATGTCGAGCGCGGCTTGCAAACCGGCATGATCGAGATTGCGCCGCTAGCCTTCATGCGTGGGCGCACGCTCTCGAACGCGGTCATCCTGCTCGACGAAGCCCAGAACGCGACCTCGGTGCAGATGAAGATGTTCCTGACGCGGCTCGGCGAAGGCTCGCGCATGGTGGTTACCGGCGACCCGACCCAGATCGACCTTCCGGGCGGCCAGAAATCGGGGCTGATCGAGGCGATCGATCTTCTCGAGAGCGTCGAGGGCATCGGGCATGTCGTCTTTCAGCATGGCGATGTCGTGCGCCACGATCTCGTGCGCCGCATCGTCCAAGCCTATGAGGCGGCCGGCAAATCGCCGCGCGGCGGACGAGGTCCCGAGAAGGGCTGATGGCGCGATATGTCGGCGCTGGACGAGTTGTGGGAAGCGACATGATGGAACCCCGTCGCGGGTCGATCGAAGGCGACCGCGTTCCGGACCTCGATATCGTGGTGGCGAGCCCGCTCTGGGCACGCGCCCCGCGAGCGCGGCAGGCGGTGAGGCGTGCCGTGGCGGCCTTGGCCGCCCATCGGCCGCTGGTGGCCGCGATGCGCCAAGCCGACGAAGTTTGCGTGACCCTGACCGATGACGCTTCGATCTCGGCGCTGAACCGCCGTTGGCGGGACAAGAATGCGCCGACGAACGTCCTGTCCTTCCCGGCGCCGCCGCATCCGGTCAGCGAGGCTCCGTGCTTCCTCGGCGATCTCGTGCTCGCCTTCGAAACGATCGAGCGCGAAGCCAAGGCGCAGGGCAAGTCGATCGACGACCACACGGCCCATCTCGTGGTGCACGGTCTCTTGCATCTCCTCGGCTATGATCACGCGAGCGATAGCGAAGCGGAAGGCATGGAGACGCTCGAGACCGCAATTCTTTCGACCATCGGTATCGCCGATCCTTACGCGGCCGGAGCATTTTCCGGCGAAGCGGCCTCCGGTTCGCCGCAGAAAATGCGGCAAGAACAAAGAGCCGGAGCCGCCGGTCCGATTGCATCGGAACGGGAAGGCACTCGAGCCGAGACCGAAGGTCGATGACATGGACGGAAAGCAACTGCGATTGGCCGAATGAATACCAAGAGCAATACCGGACATGGCGCCTCGCTTGCGTCCGACCGCGATGAAGGAGCGGTGCGCCGTCTCGCCTCGCGGGTGAAGCGCGTGCTTCGTCTCGGCACGCCGCCAGCGGCCAAGGAGGGGTTCACTCAGGCGATCGCGCTCGCCGAGGGATCCGACGCCTCCGCGCAAGACCGCGCCATGCTCAGGAACGTGCTTGCGCTCAGGCAAGCGCGCGTCGCCGATGTGATGGTGCCGCGCGCCGATATCGTCGCCGTCCCAGCCGATATCAGCCTCGCCGAGCTGATGAAAGTCTTCCGCAGCGCCGCCCATTCGCGCCTGCCCGTCTATGGGGAAACGCTCGATGAGCCGAGGGGCATGGTGCATATCCGCGACTTCCTCGACTACCTGACGGCCAAGGCGCAAGAGGGCGGAGCAAGGCACGGCAAGGAAAGCGGGGCGCGGAGCGCCGATCTCGCGCGCGTCGACCTCGCGACGCCGCTCGAGGCGCTCAAGATCTTGCGCCCGGTCCTCTATGTCCCGGCCTCGATGCGAGCCGTGGCGCTGCTGCGCCGCATGCAGGCCACGCGCACCCATATGGCGCTCGTGATCGACGAATATGGCGGCACCGACGGCCTGGTATCGATCGAGGACCTGATCGAGATCGTCGTGGGCGAGATCGAGGACGAGCATGACGACGAGGAGGGTGCGCTGGTCTCGAGGGTCGACGATCGGACGCTCGTCGCCAATGCCAGGGCCGGGCTCACCGAGGTCTCGGCGATGCTCGGTGTCGATCTTTCGGCGGGTCATGCGGCCGAAGACGTCGATACGATCGGCGGGTTGATCGCGACGCTGGCCGGCCGCGTACCGCTGCGCGGCGAATTGATCGCGGGGCCCGGCGATATCGAGTTCGAGGTCATGGAGGCCGATCCGAGGCGGTTGAAACGCGTGCGGATTCATCTGCTTGCGGGCGCGCGGCGCTCGCGGCGGCAGAAGGAGCAGCCCGTAGAGGCCGCGCCGGCGCAGCGCGCCGCGACAGCGACTCCGCCCTCGCCGGTGCAACCGAGCGTCGATGCCGGCGGGGCTGCGCCGCCCGGCGCGCCGAGCGACCCCGCCGGCGCGTGACGGGCATGCAAGCGTCACTGGCGACGCCGGTCGCCGACGCCATCATGCTCGCCTGGGGTTGGCGCCGGCGCTTCATAGCGCTTGCGGCGGGTGCCGTGGGCGCCCTCGCCATGCCGCCGCTCGACATCTGGCCAGCGCTCGCCTTGTCGCTGCCGGCGGCCATTTGGCTGATCGACGGTGCCGCGGTCGACGGCAAGCATCCGCGCTTGGCGACGCTGGGCTCCGCGGCGGGGGCGGGCTGGTGGTTCGGGTTCGGCTACCATCTGGCGGGGTTCTGGTGGCTGGGGACCGCTTTCCTGGTGAATGGCGACGAATTCGCCTGGGCGCTGCCGCTCGGCGTTGTGGCCTTCCCGGCGGGGCTGGCCTTGTTCTTCGGGCTCGCCTTCGTCTTGGCGCGGGCCTTCTGGAGCGATGGGCCCTGGCGCATCCTCACCTTCGCCTGGGCGCTCGCGGCCGCCGAATGGCTCAGAGGGCATATCCTCACCGGCTTCCCCTGGAACCTGCCCGGCATGGCGCTCGGCTCCAATCTGGTGCTGGCGCAGAGCGCCTCGCTGGTCGGCCTCTACGGCCTCACCCTGATCGCCGTCGCGATCTTTGCCGCGCCGGCGACCCTCGCGACCGAGGCGACAACGAAGGCAAGATGGACGCCGCCGGCGCTCGCGCTCCTTGCTCTCATTGGGCTCGCTGCGTTCGGATCCTGGCGTCTCGGCGCCGGGTCTGCCGGCATGGTCGCCGGTGTCAGGCTTCGCATCATGCAGCCCAATCTGCCGCCCGACCAGAAATTCATCCCCGCCAATCGCGAGGAGATCGTGTCGCGCTATTTGGCGCTGAGCGACAAGGCGACATCGCCCGAGCGCAACGGCGTCGCCGATGTGACGCATCTGTTCTGGCCCGAATCGGCCTTCCCCTTCATCCTCACGCGAGAGCCCGGCATGCTCGCCCGCATCGCGGCCTTGCTGCGCGACAAGACGACGCTGATCACCGGCGCGATCCGCGCTCAGGAGCCGCTGCCCGGCGAGCTCAATGCCCGCTTCTTCAACTCGATCTATGTCGTCGGCAAGGGGGGCGCGATCCTCGCATCCGCCGACAAGGTACATCTCGTCCCATTCGGCGAATATCTGCCGCTGCAGGATTGGCTCGACAGGCTCGGCTTGCGGCAATTCGTGCGCGTGCCGGGCGGGTTCACGGCGGGTGTCGAGCGCAAGGCGCTCGAAGTTCCGGGCCTGCCCGCCGCTGCTCCGCTCATCTGCTACGAAGCCGTGTTCCCCGGCGAGATCGTGCCCAAGGGCCGGCAAGCCGTCGGGCTCTTGATCAATGTCACGAACGATGCTTGGTTCGGGTTGACGAGCGGTCCCTATCAGCACTTTGCCCAAGCGCGCCTGCGCAGCATCGAGGAGGGCCTGCCGCTGGTGCGCGCCGCCAATACGGGCATCTCGGCGGTCGTGGATCCCTTCGGACGCGTGGTCGCTTCGCTGCCGCTCGGGATCGAAGCGGTTCTCGACGCGAATCTGCCGCGCGCCATCGCGAAACCTCTCTATGCCCGGATCGGCGACGCCGGATTCGCGATCCTCATGCTGATTTCGCTCGCGCTCACCTTCGGATTGCGTAGCCGGCGCTCATTGGCTAGACCCTCATTCGCGGCTTGAGGCCTTTCAATGGATTTGGGGGAGGGAAGCATAGGACGACGATGGCGAAAAAGACTCCGAATCTCATCGATCGGCACGTGGGCAGTCGGTTGCGGATGCGCCGTGTCCTCATGGGGATGAGCCAAGAGAAGCTCGGGGACAGCCTCGGCGTCACATTTCAGCAAGTGCAGAAATACGAGAAGGGCATGAACCGGATCGGCGCAAGCCGGCTGCAGAGTGCCTCGCGCGCGCTCGAGGTCCCGGTCGAATTCTTTTTTCGGGATGCGCCGCAACTCGACGCTAATCAGCAAGCGTCCGGCAGCGCCGATGCAGCCGACAGCAACCTCGTCGCGGATTTCCTGTCGTCGAACGAAGGCATCGAGCTCAATCAAGCCTTCATACGCATCAAGGATCGCAAGCTGCGCCGGCGCATCGTGGAGCTGGTGCGGGCCGCCGCGGGGCTGGACGAGGGCGAAGCGAAGCATCGCTAGAGCCTTTCTCGATCCGATTGAATCGGATTTGGGGCTCTAATTCTTTGTTTGGCCGCATTTTCTGCGGCGAACCGGAGGCCACCCCCGCCTTCGCGGGGGCATGCTTCGCCAAGAGAATGCTTTCGCTTCGTTCGGAATATAGAACGAGCGCATCTCGGAATGCTTGACCTGCGTCGGTCGTCCTGCATAAAGAACGCCGACCCGGCGCCTGCGAAACGATCGCGCCAGGGGGCCTCAGACCCGATTTTTCTCCATTGCCCGCCGAGGAGTGAGCCATCGTCATGCGGAAGAATTATGTTTTTACCAGCGAGTCGGTTTCTGAGGGTCACCCCGACAAGGTCTGCGACCGCATCTCGGATGAGGTGGTCGATCTCTTCTTCCGGGAGGGCGCGAAGGCCGGCATCGACCCGTCGAGCGTGCGAGTGGCCTGCGAGACGCTCGCGACCACCAACCGAGTGATCATCGCCGGAGAGGTGCGCGGCACGCTCGACGCCAAGAAGCTGAAGAGCAAGGTCAAATCCACCGCCCGCAAGGCCATCAAATCGATCGGTTACGAGCAAGAGGGCTTCCATTGGAAGAAGGCCAGGATCGAGGTGCTGCTGCACGCGCAATCAGCCGATATCGCCCAAGGCGTCGATGGCGGCGGCAACAGGGATGAAGGCGCCGGCGACCAGGGCATCATGTTCGGCTATGCCTGCCGCGAGACGCCGGAGCTGATGCCTGCACCCATCTACTATTCCCACAAAATCCTCGAAAACCTGACGAAGGCCCGCAAGGCGAAGGAAGGGAGCTGCGAAAAGCTCGGTCCGGACGCCAAGAGCCAGGTCACGGTGCGCTATGAGGACGGCAGGCCGGTCGGCGTCACGCAGGTCGTCGTCTCGACCCAGCATGTCGATGCGAATCTGTCGTCGAGCGATGTGCGCCAGATCGTCGAGCCGGTGGTGCGCGCCACCTTGCCCGAGAACTGGATCACCGCCGACACGGTCTGGCACGTCAATCCGACCGGCAAGTTCGTGATCGGCGGGCCGGACGGCGATTGCGGCCTGACCGGACGCAAGATCATCGTCGACACATATGGCGGAGCCGCGCCCCATGGCGGCGGCGCCTTCTCGGGCAAGGACCCGAGCAAGGTCGACCGCTCGGCCGCCTATGCGGCGCGCTATCTCGCCAAGAACGTGGTCGCGGCTAAGCTCGCCGAACGCTGCACCATCCAGCTCGCCTATGCGATCGGCGTCGCCGAGCCGCTCTCCGTCTATGTGGATCTGCACAGCACCGGCAAGGTCGACGAGGAGAAGCTCGAGAAGGCTCTGCGCGAGGTGATGCGCCTCACCCCCCGCGGCATCCGCGAGCATCTCGGCCTCAACAGGCCGATCTACGCCAAGACCTCGGCCTATGGGCATTTCGGGCGCAAGCCCGGCCGCGACGGCAGCTTCTCTTGGGAGCGCACCGACCTCACCGATGCGCTGAAGAGGGCGGTCGCCGCTTGATCCGGTTGCGTGCGGTGCGGCGATGGGCTAGCCATCGCTGCGAACCATCTTCGCGCGCTGCGGTAGCTCAGTGGTAGAGCACTCCCTTGGTAAGGGAGAGGCCGAGGGTTCGATCCCCTCTCGCAGCACCAGCCGAACCCTTTGACACATCGAGGATTTTCTCTATCCGCCGCGTGGGAATCCTGTTCGGAAACTGGAACAGGAAATGACCAGTCCTGCAACTCTCGATCCGAGAGCCGCGTGACCGGGCCAAGCCCCACTGCGATTGGCGCTAACGCCTCCGCAACCTCGTTGTGTTGAAATATCAATGCACAGCTTTGACGCGAGGCTCGCAGTGTCGGAATCGAAACGGATCGGGAGGATCAGGACGGCAGAGCTCGTTCTATTCTACCAGCCGCAAATGTCGGCCGATGGAACGACCGTTGTCTGCGTCGAGGCCCTGATCCGCCACAATCATCGGTCCCGAGGCGTATTGGGGCCGTCCGAATTTCTGCCGAAATTCGGTACGCTCGAGCTGGATAATCTCGACTGGTGGGTGCTTGATCAGGCTTGCCGCGACGCGCTGCGTTGGCCGTCGATCTCGGTCAGCGTCAATGTGTCGCCCCTTCAGTTGCGCAACGCCGACTTTGCCGGTCGGGTGCTTGCGCTGATGGATGCTATCGGAGTGCCGCCACAGCGGATCGAGCTCGAGATTGTCGAGACCGCGTTTATCGAGAATTTCGACATGGCGACCGCCAACATCCACGCTCTGCGCAAACGGGGCGTGAAGATCGCACTCGATGATTTCGGAACCGGATTCTCGAGCCTGTCCTATCTTCTGCGGATGCCAATCGACAAGATCAAGATCGACAGATGCTTTGTCGACAAGGTCGACCTGGTTCAGTCCGCCGCCATCGTGCATGCCATCATCGCTATGGCCCGCGCACTCGGCCTCAAGGTCACGGCAGAGGGTGTGGAAACCGAACTGCAGCACCGGGTCCTGCGGGCGGCCGGCTGCCATTACATGCAGGGCTTCCTGTTCTCCGCAGCGCTAAGTGTCGACGGCATCAGCCGGATGCTGGCTCAACACGTAGGAGCGACTGCGGCACAAGTTCCGCAAGCTGTGTCGATGATGCCGCAAAACAAGAAGATATGACCACATGTCCGATTGGATCGGACCGGGAACTCGAGACTAGGGCCTGTTGCGAGGTTCATGTCGCAGCATCCGCTGGACCTATTGCGTGAGGATCGTACTGTCATTCGGACCGACGCCGCTCGGTACGGGAATGTTGGTCCCGCCATAATTGGTGTTGAGAATCATGGTCGGCCCTTCGGAGAGCGAGAACTGCCGAACCACCACGATGGTGTAAGCCGATTGGTCGGCCACTGGATTATTGGCGCCGACATAAAGAAGACCCTGGGGCAGATAGATCGTGCCCAGCAAAGTCCGCGCGTCATTGCTCAGAATCTGGTGTTGTTGCCCGACAGGAGAATTCCGGTCCTCCGAAATCAGGATGCCGGCCATGTTGCCTGAGACTGGCGCGGTCAAGGAAATCGATGACGCCGAATCCAAATTGAACACCGCGTCGCTGCCGCTGAAGTGCAGATTGACGTGCGAGCCGCTCAGTGACGCGCCGCCTGTCACCAGGAGTGGCCCGTCCTTGAAGACGTAGACGCCGGGGGACATCGTGACAGTGGCATTGTTGGTCAGCGTCAACCCGTTGCAATAAGTGCCAGGTGTCAGGCTCAACATGCCGCCGTTCACGACCGTCGCCGTCTGGGTGCAGGCGCCCGCCACCGGCAAGGGACGCGAGAGAAGCGGGTCCGGCAGCACCGGACAGTCGGTCTGCGGTGTTGGCGTGAAGCTGCCGGGTCCTGGACTGCTCTTGCCGCCCGCCGAGCAGATGAAGGCAGCCGCCATCGTGGCGTTATGCTTCGCCATGAGCCCGTTCGGCTCTTGCGAGTTGGAATAGACGGAACAGTTGGGTGCCTGAAGCCTGGCATTCTTGTCGAGCAAAACCGTAGAATTGGCATTCGTGTCCAAGCCGATGACACAAATGGGCGCGCCGCCGACCATCCTGGCCGTCGCCGACACGCTGATGCTGGTCGCAGCAACCCCGGTAAACCTCTTGAAGAAGCTGGGCACCGACGCCGCCAATCGGACGGTGACGGTCTTGTTGGTCGTATCGGTGGAGGGTGCGACCGTCGCGCTCAAATTCCGGCCGGTGAGCTCGGCGCGCGCAAAATTGGCCGCGACCAGGGCGATCGTGGCAGGATTGGCATTGCCAAGCCGGAACTCGCGCGCGGCCGCCAGCGCCGACGCGTCGGCAATCCCCTGCAACTTCGAGCGCTGCGAGACGGCATTCGTATAGTCGATCGCCACTCCGGCGAAACCCACCATCACGGGTAACAACAACGCGAACAACAGCGCTGTATTGCCGCGCTGTTCGCGCAGCATTCGGGCGGCGAATGCGTGAATTCCCTTACACGCCAACCGTGGCCTCCGCTCGCCGCAGCGCCGCATGTGCGCGCATCAGGTACTTTACTTGGTGGCTGAGCAGGCGCCAGTTGACGGGCTTGCACATGAAGGCCGTCGCTCCGGCATCGTAGGCGAGATCGATGGAGACTAGATCTTCCCGGCCCGTTACGACCATGATCGGCATGTCGTCGAACCGGGCTTCAGCGCGTATCCTGCGCACCATGTCGATGCCGTTCATGCCTGGCATTTCCACATCGATCAGCGCCATGTCGAAGCGCTGAGTTTCCAGCAGCGCAAGTCCCGCCTCGGCTGATTCAACTGTCGTTACCTTGGCTGTCGGTGTCGACAGATAAACTGCGCAGAATTCGCGCTGGATGGGGTCATCATCCACGGCAAGAATGTTTATCTCGGCGTCAAGGACGAAAGTGAAGCGGGTCCGATGACTTGGGCCTAACATGTTCGAACATCACATTTATTTGGATGAATCATAATTCATGGAGGTTATCAGGCGACGCCATCATGACAGAAGAGCTTAAACAGGACATTGAATTGGATAAGAAATTCTCGGGGCCATGTTTGCTCGAGATTAACCAAATTTGGCAATGCTCGGGGCATGATCGCCAAGCGCTCCATTTCGATCCGCGCCAAGCTCGTCCTGCTGGTGGTCGCCTCCATCACGCTCGCCCAGATGATCGGGCTCGGCCTTTCGGTCTGGCAGGAGATGTCGCGCTATGCGGTCGCCAAGCGCGACACGCTGGTCTCTACAGCCGAGGTGATCGCGGCGGCCGCCGCACGCGCTACGGCGGAGCGTGACGTGGATTCCGCCTACCAGGCGATCCGGTCGGTTGGCCGAATCGACGGAGTAAGCTTCGCCGCCATCGAGACGGCTGACGGGAAGTCTCTGGCTGAGGTCGGCGCAACCGAACAGCTCGCCGACGATCTGGTGATCCAAGCCGGTGGCGCGCCCCTTTCGCTTGGCGCCATGCTGGGCGGCCGCTCGATCGAGATCATCGTGCCGGTCATTTACTCCGGGGCCCGGGTCGGTGCGCTACGCCTCATTACGGACACGCGGGACCTGCCGGCGCGCATCTGGTCCGCCATCGGCGTCACGGGTGCGGGGGCGCTGATCGCGCTCATTTTGTCGCTGGGCCTCGTGCTGCGATTGCAAGGCGGCATCACTGACCCCCTGCGGGCATTGACCGCCGCGATGTCGCGCGTCAAGCGCGACCACGATTACTCGATCGCGATGCCCGCCCGGACGAATGATGAGGTCGGCGTGATGGTCGAGGGATTCAATGCCATGATCGCCGATATCCGCGAGCGTGACGATCGGCTTGCCCGGCATCGTGAACGATTGGAGCAAGACGTCGCGGAACGCACCAAGGACTATAGCCGCGCCGCTGCGGAGGCCGTGTCGGCCAATCGAGCGAAGTCAGACTTCCTCGCCACTATGAGCCATGAAATTCGTACCCCCATGAACGGCGTACTGGTCATGGCGGAGCTGCTGGCCTCGACGGATCTGCCCAAGCGGGCACAACGTCAAGCACAGGTGATCGCCCGTTCGGGCGAGAGCCTTTTGGCGATTATCAACGATATTCTCGATTTTTCGAAAATCGAGGCCGGCAGGCTGGAGGTCGAGCGGCTAGACGTGGATGCAGCGGAAGCCGTGGATACCGTCCTTCGGCTTTTCGCCGACAGGGCCCAATCGAAAGGACTCGATCTCTGCGCACGGGTCGACCTGCCCAAGGGGGCTTGCGTCACCGCCGATCCGGTTCGCATTGGGCAGGTGCTGGGCAATCTCGTCAACAACGCGTTGAAGTTCACTCAGCGGGGCGGGGTCTCGGTTGTCGTGTCGATCGAAGCGGGCGCTGCACGCCATTGCGCTTCAGCGTCGTCGATACCGGCATCGGAATTGCCGCCGACAAACTAGGCGCCATATTTGAAGCATTCTCGCAGGCTGACCAGTCGACCACACGCCAGTTTGGCGGCACGGGTCTTGGCCTTGCTATCGCACGAAAGCTGGTCGCGGCCATGGGCGGCGAACTGAAGGTAGAGAGTACGGTCGGCATCGGCACGACCTTCTATTTCACCGTTCCCACCGCTCCGGCCGATAGTCTGGGGTCGTGGCCGCGGCTTGCCGAGACATCGAACGAACGGCCCCGAGCCGTCCTGTGCATCGAGGGACAGCAGACTGCGGCCGCGGCAACCGCCTATCTGGAAGAGGCCGGATTCGATGTCGAGCCTTGCCTCGCCGAAACCCTAGCCAGGAAGGCCAAAGGCGCCGCGTTTGTTCTTGCGACCGCCGATCGGCTGGCCGGAGACGACCGGCTCCCTGTCGCGCCAGACGGCGTGGTCGTCCTGCTGACCCGCCCTGATGAGGATGGCCGCGAAGCAATCGGGGCTGGGATTGCCGATGCCGCCCTTTCCTGGCCGTTGCTGCGCGCGGATCTGGCGGAGATCATCGAATGCCTCCGCGACGGGAGGACCGTTCGCGGGGCACATGACGACCTGGTGGGCTCCCGGCCGTCCGCGGCTCGCTTTGTAGGACTGCGGGTACTCGTCGTCGATGATAGCGAGGTCAATCGCGAGGTGGCACAAGCCGCGCTGCATAAGCTCGGCGTCGCGCCTGAGCTTGCGGATAACGGCTCGCGGGCGGTCGAGGCGGTGCTGGAGTCGCACTATGACCTGGTCCTGATGGACGGCTCGATGCCCGGGCTCGATGGTTTCGATGCGACGCGCCTGATCCGCGCTCGCGAGCAGGCCGCAGGCCGCGCCCGCACACCCATTGTCGCCCTGACCGCCCATGTCATTGGAACGGCTGCCGACGCCTGGCGCGAGGCCGGAATGGACGGCGTGTTGCACAAGCCGTTTACACTTGCAGGGCTCGTCGACTGCATTCGCCTCAACGCCCGCGGCAAGGATGCCACCTTGTCTGCCAAGCCGGTCGCTTTGCGCGATGCGCGGATCGAGTCCACGTCGCTGCTGGATCGCTCCGCCCTCGAGGAGCTCCGCCGGATGGCATCGGGTTCGCCGAAGATCGTCAACCGGATAATCCGCCTCTATTGCACCGAGTCGGCCGAGCGAGTGGTGGAATTGGCTGAAGCCATCCGCGCGAACAGCGTCGACAGGCTGGGGCGCGCCGCACACGCGTTGAAGTCCATGAGCTTCAATGTCGGAGCGCGCGGCATCGCCGAAAAGATGGCCGAAATAGAACAGGCTGCAAGAGTCGAAGGGCGTCTCGCCTCGCCTGAGGATGTCGAAGCGCTCGAAGCGCAGCTTGCGGACGTTCGCGCGCAACTTGAAATGCAGGTCGCCTGACCTGCGGCAAGCGTGCGCCGGCGGCGCATGGTTCAATGGGGAATCGAGGCAGAAGGCTGCGCGCGAGGCGTAAGCGTTGCATCGTCAACGGCGATGCCCGATAGCGCAGCCTTCTTGGTCAGACAAAGTGAGGGTTCGATCCCCCTCTCCCAGCACCAGACCTTTTACCACCCGTAGTAGTATGGGCCGGGGCCGTAGTATGGGCCGTAGTAATAGTAGCGCGGGGGTCCGTAGTAATAGGGGGCCGCGAGCGCGCCGGCCGCGAGTGCGCCGATGACCCCGCCCACTATGGCCGGCCCTGGGCCATAGCCGTAATAGCGCCGATGGCCCCAATAGTAACCGTGATGCCAGTAGTGGTGGTAGCCGTATCTGTGCCAGGCGGCCGATGCCGGCGTGCTGGCCACCGTTATTGAACCCATCAGAAGCAAGCCGGCGAGACCGGCGCCAACGGTCCTTTTCAATCCTGTACCCATGACATCCTCCATGCGAGGCGTAGCTTTCAGCCGTGAAAGCCCTTCAAAAGCTGACCTGCGGCGGCAAGCTCCGCCGCGTGTCCGACATAACGAATATGGGGATTGATTCGTTCCGGCGGAACCCGGCCCGCGCAGGCTGTGTACGCAAACGCTGCTCGCGCTGGCACCTCGACCGCTGCGGTCATGTGGGCCAGAAATACCTCTATATTTCACGTCGTTGGCGTGAGGGCGCCACGTTCGCTATTGCAGATGGTCGAGACGCGACGCCGTCATTTTTGGCGTGCGGCGTCGGCCCGCCAGCCGTAGAGCCAGTCATAGCGCGCCAAAAGGGATTCGCCCGAAGCCCCCGACAAGACGAGGTCGCGCGCTGCGGCGAAGGGCCATGGCGCGTGATAGGCGAAGAGGTTGCGCCGCGCCTCGCCCTGCGCCCGAGCCGTGCGGGCGCGGCGGGCCTGCTCATAAATGCGCAATGCGGTCGCGCGGTCGCGCGATGAGCCCGCAGCCGCAAACGGAGCAAGCGCCAACGCCAGCACCGCCGCATCCTCGATCGCCATGGCCGCGCCCTGGGCGAGGAAGGGCAACATGGGATGGGCGGCGTCTCCGAGAAGCGTCGCGAGGCCTGAGCCCCAGCCTCGCCGAGGCTTGCGATCGAAGAGCGACCAGCTGCGCCAACCGGGCGCCGAGGCGATGAGATCGCGGGCCGCTTCGCTCCAATCGGCGAAGGCCGATCGTATGAGGCAGGCGTCGCCAGGGCGCGACCAGCCTTCTTGCGCATGTCTCTCCTTGATCACGGCGACGATATTGACGGCTTCCCCGCCCCTGACCGGATAGTGGACGAGATGCGCGTGCCGGCCGAGCCAGAGTCCCACCTCGTTCGCCCTCGCGAAAGCGGGTGCGCCGGCGACCGGCGTGAGAGCGCGCCATGCCGCGAAGCCGCAGAAGCGGGGAGGCTCGCCGGCGCCGGCGAGCCTTCCCCATAGGCCGTCCGCCGCGATGACGGCCGAAGCCTCGAATTCGAGGCTCGACCCGTTTTCCCCCCGCAAGGCGAGCCTGACGCAGTCGGCGCCTTCGACGCAACTCACCGCCTCGCGGCCATGGAGCAGCTCGATGCGCGGCTCGCCGCGCACGGCATCGCGCAGGAGACCCGCGAGATCGGCGCGGTGGATAACGAGATAGGGCGCGCCATAGCGCTCTTTCGCCTGATGTCCGAGCGGAATCGCGGCGACCTCGCGCGCATCCATGGCGCTAAGGATGCGGATGCGCTCCGGCGCGCCGGCACGCAGCGCCAAGGCTGGGCCGAGCCCGGCATCAAGGAGGATTCGGCTCGCATTGGGAGAGAGCTGCAGCCCCGCGCCTTCCTCCTCGACGTTCAGGCGCTTCTCGACCAGCGTGACCGGAAAGCCTTTGCGCGACAGGAACAGCGCCGCGGCAAGGCCGCCTATGCCCGCACCGACGATCGCGATAGGGGCCTGGCTCACGCCATCGCGTCTTCGGGATCGGGCGTCCAGGCGCAGCCGGGGGGATCGCTGTCTTGCCCGTGCAGGTCCGCCCGATAGCGATAAAGTGTCGAGCAATAGGGGCAGATGATCTCATCGCCGCCGCCCATGTCGAGGAAGACATGGGGATGGTCGAGCGGCGGCTTCGCGCCGATGCACATCAGCTTCTTCGCCGGTATGGCGATGACGCGGGCGCCGGCGTCGTTGTGGAAATGGGGTATCGCATTATGGGCCATGTCGAGCCTTCCAGACTGGCATCTTCGAGCGATCTACCCTCTTGGGCGCAGGCTGGCTAGGCTTGGCTGCGGAGGCTTGGCTGCGGAGGCTTGGCTGCGAGAGGCTTGCCATGGCAGCTTGGCGGTGCGCGTCGCGGCCGCGGCCTTCCGAAGGAACGCAGATGCAATTCTTCCAATCGCGCGGCGCGCGGATCGCCTTCGTCGACCTGCCCCCGATGGGCGCCGATCGAGGCGAGCCGATCGTGCTGGTGCACGGCTTTGCCTCGAACCATGCCGTCAACTGGGGCGATACGCTGTGGACGCAGACGCTTTCGCGCGACGGGCGCCGCGTGGTCGCGCTCGACAATCGCGGCCACGGGCAATCGCAGAAATTTCATGATCCCGAGGCCTATTCGCTGATCGACATGGCTGGCGATGTGCTCGATCTGATGGATCATCTCGGGATCCGGACGGCCGATGTGATGGGCTATTCGATGGGCGCGCGCATCACGAGCTTCCTGGCGGCCGATCATCCGGGCCGCTTGCGCTCCGCGATGTTGGGCGGGCTCGGCATGCGGCTCGTGAAGAGCGATCCCAACTATCTCGCCATCGCTGCCGCGCTGGAGGCGCCGTCGCTCGACGCCGTCACCGACCCCCAGCAGAGAAGCTTCCGCGCCTTCGCGGAGCAGACCAACAGCGACCTCGAAGCGCTTGCGGCCTGCATGCGCGGCACGCACCAGCTGCTGACGGTGCAGCGGGCGGCCGCCATCCGGGTGCCGTTGCTGGTGGCGGCCGGCACCAAGGACCAATTGGCGCGCGATTACCGTGACCTCGCGCGCCTGATCCCGGGCGCCGAGCTCCTCGAAATCCCCGGCCGCGACCATAATCGCGCCGTCGGCGACAAAGTCCACAAGCAAGGCGTGCTCGATTTCCTGCGTCGCCGGCCGTGACCTATCCGTCACAAGATTTCCCTAGGCTTCCCCCTCGTAACCTGTCTTTCGAGAGCATATCTGTCTCGCCACAGACGGATTTTCGACAGGAGTTTGCCATGCCCGCCGAGATCAAGAGAACCGTTTCGCTTGCCGCGGCCAGGGGGACGGATCTCGTTTGGCGGCGAATTTGCACGGAGGCCGATGCCGCGATGACGCGCGAGCCGGCGCTCGCCGGCTTCATGCTGTCCTCCATTTTCCGGCATGACCGGTTCGAGGCGGCAGTGATCGGCCGCGTCGCATCGCGGCTCGACCATCGCGGCCTCGACGCCGACCTGATCGCCCAGGCCTTTGCCGAGGCGCTCGACGGCGATCCCTCGATCGCCGATGCCTTCCGGGCCGACCTTGCGGCGGTTGTCGACCGGGATCCGGCCTGCACGCGGCTGATCGAACCGCTCCTTTATTTCAAGGGCTTCCACGCCATCCAGACGCATCGTCTCGCCCATCATCTGTGGACGCATGGCCGCAAGGATTTCGCGCTCTATTTGCAGTCGCGCTCCTCGGAGGTGTTCCAGACGGACATCAATCCTGCGGCGCGCATCGGCAAGGGCATCTTCCTCGATCATGCGACCGGCCTCGTGGTCGGCGAGACGGCTTCGATCGGAGACAATGTCTCGATGCTGCAGGATGTGACGCTCGGCGGCACCGGCAAGACCGGCGGGGACCGCCACCCGAAGGTGCGCGACTGCGTCCTGATCGGCGCGGGCGCCAAGGTCCTGGGCAATATCGAAGTGGGATCCTGCGCCCGCATCGCGGCGGGGTCGGTGGTGCTGCACGAGGTTCCCCCGCGCACCACGGTCGCCGGCGTGCCGGCGAAGATCGTCGGCGAGGCGGGCTGCCCCGAGCCCGGTCTGACCATGGACCAGCTCCTGCAGAAGGTCGAAGAGCTCGACGCCTAGTGCAGCGGATCCGAAATTCGCATCACATTGGAGCAACGCACGGGACGAATTTCGGATTCCAAAGCTGCACTAGCAAGTTATTGTTTCTAGTGTGGTTTTCGAATTTGAAGTTTCTACCGCGCGCAATGCCATCCATGTGATAGGAACTTCAAATTCACCACACTGCGCACCCGGCTTCGCCGGGCGGCGAACGGCGCTTGCCGGCTCGAGCGTGCTTGCCTTTCGGCGCGCGGCGCGTCACAGAAGCGCGCTCCACTCTGATCAGGAAGCGCTGATGGACAAGAATGACTGCTCGCGCATCGAGCGCTATCTTCGCCGCTTGTTCCGCAACACCGATATCCGCGTCACAGGCCGCCCGCGGAAGACCGATTCCGCCGAATTCTACATCGGCGAGGAATTCGTCGGCGTGTTGTTCGAGGACAATGAGGAAGGCGAACGCTCCTACAATCTTCAGATCGCCATTCTCGAGGAGGATCTCGCCGAATAGACGCCATGTCGGTCTATTCGCTCGATGGTGTCGCGCCGAAGCTTCCCCCGATCGGCCGCTTCTGGATCGCGCAGGGCGCGCGTCATCGGCAAGGTGACCTTGCATGACGAGGTGAGCATCTGGTTCGGGGCGGTGCTGCGCGGGGACAATGACACGATCGAGGTCGGGGCTCGCACCAATGTCCAAGACTGCGCCATGGTGCACATCGATCCCGGCTGCCCGCCGACGATCGGGGAGGGCTGCACCATCGGCCACCACGCCATCCTGCACGGCTGCAGGATCGGCAACAACTCGCTGATCGGTATGGGCGCGACTATCCTGAACGGCGCGAGGATCGGCGATAACTGCCTTGTCGGGGCCAATGCCCTCGTCACCGAAGGCAAGGTGTTCGAGGCAGGTTCGATCATCGTCGGCGCGCCGGCAAGAACGATCCGCAAGCTCGACGAGGCCGCGATCGCGGCCTTACATGTGCCGGCGCAGGGCTACGTCGCCAATTGGCGCCGTTTCGCCGCCGGCCTCGTCGAGGTCGAAGGCGCGTTCAGGACCAACTGAGCAAGCCGACGAGCCAATCCCAGAAGCGCCGGTACCAGGGACGGCCGTCCGGAGCCGCTCTGGCGACCGCGTGCGCAATCGGCTTTTGCGCCTTGAGGTAAGTCGCGATCGCCAGGCGGTCACTATCGGTCAGGTATTTCGTGCCGTCGGCGACCACTTCCTTCATCGAACCGGTGATCTTGGTGTCTTCCGGGGTCGCGCCGGTCTTCAGGAGCTCGACGATATCGGCCTCTTCCCATTGGCCGATGCCGGTCTTCCGATCCGGCGTGATGTTGGGGACGAGCTGCCCGTCGGGCCCCTCGGCGGTGCCCGCGAGCCAAAGGCTCTTCCGCATCGCGCCTAGCCGATTGCGGGGCGTATGACACTCGCCGCAATGGCCGAGCGCGGTGACGAGGTAGGCGCCCCGATTGGCGGCCTCGTCCCATTGCGGGTTTGGGCGGAACGGACCCTTGGCGAAGAACATGAGCTTCCAGCCGTTCTGCAGGAAGCGCCAGGAGAATGGGAAGGCGACATCGTGCGGCCGGTTCGCCTGGTGTCGCGGCGCAAGCTGGAACAGATAGGCCTTGATCGCCAGGGCGTCCTCGACCGTGATGCCGGTGAAGCTCGGATAGGGGAACACCGGAAAATAACTGGCGCCGTCGGGGCGCACGCCCTTGCGCAACGCACGCACGAAATCGGCGTCGGTCCAAGCGCCGATTCCGGTCTCGCGGTCGGGCGTGATGTTCGGGCTGTAGAAGGTGCCGAACGGTGTCGCCAGCGCCCGCCCTCCCGCCAGCGGCGCGCCGCCGGGCGCGGTGTGGCAGGAGAAGCAGCCGCCGGCCCGCACCAGATATTCGCCGCGCGAGACGGCCTCCGGCGACTGCGCCATCGCCGGCGCGATGAGGGCCGAACCGATCAGCAGCGCGGTTGCGGCGCGCGTCGCCTTGAAGCCCGTGCCTCTGGAGGTCTTCCCGGTCCGATTGAATTGGACTGGGGCTCTAGTTGATTGTTCTTGCCGCATTTTCTGCAGCGAGCCGGGGGCCGCCCCCGCCTCTGCGGGGGCATGCTTGCCGGAAAACGCTCTAGCCGTCATTCGTATGGCTTACGGAATTCGTTGTGGCAGGTGTTGCAGGCATCGTTGAGCGTCTTGTAGGCGACGGCGATCTGCCCCCGGTCGCCTGTCTTGGCGGCTTGGACCAACACGGCGGCGTCGGCCTGCACGATGGCGATCAGCTCGTCGGCGCGCGCCCGATCGGCCAAGAGCTCCGATTTGAGATGGCTTTCCGGCACATCGGAACCGGGCGGGAACCGGGTGGGCAAGGTCGCGACGATGCGTGTGACGCTTTCGGCCGACGCCACGGTATCGGGGCTGAGCGGCGCGCGGCCACTTGCCACCCGGCCGATATTGACGTTGAAGCTGCGGCCCAGCTCCTTCATGGCGTCGTCCCGGCGAAGAAAGGCCGCCTGATTCTCCTCAGGGGTCGCCGCGACGGCTCCCACCAGCGCCAAGCCGGCCGCGCAAGCCGCGGCGCTGAAGGCGCCGAGCATCTGTCGCATTTCACTCTCCCTCTGAACCGGCGCCGTTCTGCGGCCTCGTCAGAGAGATCGTTCGGGCTCGCAAAATATTCCCACGATCCTGCGGAGCGCGTGTCGATCGGGACCCGAAAAAGTGCGAAGCCGGCCTTGGGGAAGGCCGGCTTCGCCGCGTACCCGGTCTTTTGGGGACGGGGAGGGTGGGACGACCGAGTCCGCGTTTCGAGACAACGACCGATAAATGCTCGGACGTTTCGAATTTCCGGTCCGATCTCTCCGTCGCCACAAAGTTGGCAGGCTCGGATTGAAGCCGGATCAAGATCTTTGCGACATATTAAGGCAAATGCCTCGAATGAGGCATGGCGGCCGGAGGTTCGCGCAAAGGCTCACGGGGCTCAGCGGGCTCGCTGGCGCCGGGCGGGCAGCTGCATGGCCGCAGCTCTGCTATGCTTGCGCCCATCCTTGCGGCCGATGGCTGCGAATAGGCCGCACCGACATCAGGAGATGAACATGTCGAACCTGCGAGAACCGCTCCTTACTCCTGTTCCGATTAGCGAGCTTCGCCCGACCCAGATCACCGTCGGCATGCGCGAGGTCGAGGCCAAGCGCAAGCATTGGCGCGAGATGCAGGGCGACAAGGAGGGTGGGTTCCTCGGCAAGCACATGATCCCCGTGATCTTGGGACCCAAGCGGCGCAACTACGTGATCGATCATCATCATCTCGCCCGCGCCCTGCACGAGGAGCGCGTCGAGCACGTGCTGGTGACGGTCGTCGCCAATTTGAGCAAGCTCGACAAGGAGGCCTTCTGGGTGGTGCTCGATAATCGCAGCTGGATGCACCCTTTCGATGATCAGGGGAGGCGGCGCGGCTATGTTGATATTCCGAGATCGGTGGCCGAGCTGGTCGATGATCCATTCCGCAGCCTCGCGGGCGAATTGCGGCGCGTCGGCGGCTACGCCAAGGACACCACGCCCTTCAGCGAGTTCCTCTGGGCCGATTTCCTGCGTCGAAGAATGAAGCGCAAGGATGTCGAAAAGGACTTCGGCGCCACCTTGAAGTCCGCGCTGCAATTGGCCAAGGGGATGGACGCCAACTACTTGCCGGGTTGGTGCGGGCCGGTCCTCGACGACTGATCAGAGCTCGAAATCCGGGCTGAAGCGCTCGGTGGTTATCGGCTGGGCGAACTCGACGGCGATGCCGCCATTGAAGTGGCGCACCACGCGCGCCTCGCGATGCCCGACCTTCACCTCGGTGCCGAGCGGGATCATCTCTCCGCAATCGAGCGCGGCGCCGGAAATGGAGCAATCGACCACGACTGTCGGCAGGCGCCTGCCGTCCTCGAAGGTGATGATGCTGTTGGTGTTGGTGAGCTCGATGCGCTCGTGGCGGCGATCCTCGGGGAGCCCGAAGGCCTGCCGGTTGACGAGCCAGGTAAGCTGCGCCGCGAGCTTGTCCTGCTTGCGCTGCGGGGCGATGATCGTCATCGCAAAGCCGTTTTCGAGCTTGCGGACGATCGTTCCTTCGATCCGCCCGACATGCTCGAGATAGACGATCACCCGGCTTCCGATCTCGCCCTGCACGGGAGCGACGAGCCCGACGCCGCCGGGGCTGATGTCGATTGTTTGGCACGGAAATTCGCGACGGTCCTCGAGCATGTAGCGGCCGAGCACCGACAATTTCACGCGCCGAAATCGCCTGCGCTCCTGCGGCGCAGGCGTCACATGCTGGACCTGTTCAACGCTGATCATGAAGCGGCGTCGCCGAGCTTATGAATTCGGAATCTTGCTTAACGTCTCTACAGGGGGGTCCATGAACAAATGATTGAGGGAAAAGTGAGAGGTGGCAAAAAATGGAGCGTTTTGTGCCTTGCTATCAGCTCCGGCCGCCGGGCAGCACGATGAGATGCTCGCGCATCGTGACGCGCGGTTCCGATCGGGCCGGGAAGCGCCCGAAGGGAGTTTGCGGACGCGCGGTGCGCTCGATCATGCGGATCGTCTTGGTGGTCAAGGCGGTGATGCTGTCGACGCCGAGCCAAGCCGGGAGGGCGACCGCGGCGAAGGAGCCGACCGCGCCGCATTGAGCGCCGGCATTGGGGCGCACGGGGAGCAAAAGCAGCTCCGCGTCGAGCTCGCGCCCCTGGACCGTCTCCCCGGTTACGCTCGCCACCAGGCCATGCATGCCCCCCGTGACCGCGCCGACGAGTCGCGAGACCTCGGCGCGCTCGATCTCGAGCCATAGTTCCGGCAAGCGCTGACCTTTCAGCTCGTGGCCGAACAAGGCGCAGATGCGCGTTCCCGCAAGTCTGATGCGCCCCTCCTGCCAGGGGTGGGCGTCCAGCATGAATACATCGGCGAGGAAACCCCGCAGCTTCGCCGGATCGATATCGGCGCGCGATGGTGCAGCCCTCTCGCCGCGCAGTTTGTCCCAATGGGCGAATAACAGCCTCGTCGTCGTCAGTCTCACGCTCGTCCCCTTGCGCTCCCGATCCGGCTCGATCGCCCCCGTTAACGTCTCGTTAAGGTGCGGCTTCGTGCCCTCGCGGCACGCAGCTTGCCCCGGAGGTCACCTCGGCCAGCTCGTTCAGCAGACGCCATGCCAAGGGCCGCGGATTAGGGTTAACTCGAGGTTTCGATTGCCTTTTCGCGCATTGTCGGGATCATGACGAACATTGGCTTCGTCCTCGCGCACGGCTCCGTCGCAAAGGGCGCTTCACTCGGGATCAGGGAGCTCACCGAATGGGCGCTGGCGCGCTTTCGCCGGCACCTGTCGGCTCCCTCGACTCCAGAGCCCTTCGGGGCTCTTTTTTTGTGCGCCGGTCCTTGCTATGCGGAAGAGTAGGGCGCTCCGATTAGCTGCGAGCGGATCCTGCCGTTCCGGCAAAGAACGCTGCGGCCCGAAGGTTCGCGGTCGAAGGGACATTCGTGACGCGCGCTCGCGAGCCGATCTTCAACATTCCAGCGGTCGTGCTTGCCGTGGCGGCTGCTCTCGCGGGCATTCATGCTGCGCGAGGCCTGCTCACGGAAGATGCCGATTTTGCCTGGCTGGTCGACTTCGCCTTCGTTCCGGCGCGCGAGATCTCGTGGTTCGCGCCTGGGATTCTCAAGGGGCTCGTCGAGCGCGGCCCGGCCGGGCTCGACGAGAACAGCATCGCCCAGTACCAGCTGGCGCGCTATCTCTTGGCGCAAGGGGCGCATCCCTGGACGGTCCTCACCTATGCCGGCCTGCATGAAGGCTGGCTGCATCTCGGGCTGAACCTCCTCGTGCTGTCGGCGCTCGGGACGCCGGTGGCGCGTCGCTTCGGTCCGTCGCGGTTCCTTGTCCTTCTCGTTGCCGGTGCCGTGGCGGGCGCGCTGATGCATCTTGGCGTGCACCCGGCCGGCGTGGCGCCGCTGATCGGCGCCTCGGCTTCGGTCTCGGCCTGCATGGGAGCTGCGGCGCGCTTCGTCTTCGATCCCATGGCGCGTCTGGGAGGCGGCGCGCCCTCGCTCGCCGCATCGCTGCGCAATCGCACCGTGATCGCCTTCACGCTTGGCTGGTTCATCGCCAACGCCATGTCGGGGCTCGGCGCCAATCCGAGCGTGCTCGCCAACGCCTCGATCGCTTGGGAAGCCCATATCGGCGGTTTCCTCCTGGGCTTCCTGGCATTTGCGGCGTTCGACCCGGTACGGAGACGCACGGAGACGGACTGAGCGCGGCTCGGTCGCCGAGGGCAGGACCCGCGTATTGTCAAAGCCGTGGCGGCGGCCCACATTGAGGGATACGCCAAAGACGGCGGCCTCGGGCCCGGTCATGGTGGTTAAGGCCTCGCCGGCGCCGTCCGAGGACAAAGCCAAGGGAGGTTTTCGCCATGCATGTCGCGAGCATTCTCAACGACAAGGGCAGTGAAGTCGTCACCATGGGCCCGCGCTCGACCGTCAAGGAAGCCATCGCCCTGATGGCCAAGAAGCGGATCGGCGCAGTGGTGGTCGTCGGGGTGGAACGGCGGGTGCTCGGCATATTCTCGGAACGCGATGTGGTTCGCGTGCTGGCGCTGAAGGGGCCCGAGGTCCTGGCGGACGAATTGTCGCGTCACATGACCTCGCCGGTCTTCACCTGCACCGCCCACACCTCGATCGACGACATCATGCATCTGATGACGAGCAAGAAATTCCGTCACGTGCCGGTCGTCGAGAACGAAGCCTTGAGCGGCCTTGTCTCGATCGGAGACGTGGTCAAGTTCAGGCTCGCCGAGATCGAGACCGAGCATAAGGCGATGCGCGACTACATCGCGAGCGCCTGACGGCGCTCGCTGCCTCTGTCCCGGAAAGGCTCAGGGAAGGAGGGCGTAGGCGCGTTATACCAGCCTTTGGCGCGCTCGGAAGCTCCTCTCTGCGATATCCATGATCTCGCGGATTTGCGGCACGAGGCGCCCCATCGTTTCTCGGCCGGCAGCGATCGCTTCCTCGGCGCGATGGAAATCGAACAGGCCTACGTGGCTGAGTTGCGGCGAAGCGAGAAGGTCGGGCGGATCGCCGGCCAATCGCGCGCGCGTGATGCGGTCTTGCGTGATGTTGAAGGCGTCGATCATCACTTGCGCGAATCCTGGAGTGCCGCGCCGCCGGCGGAACAGATCGCGCATCCGCGAGGCTGCTTCGCGCACCGGCGAGAGGAGACCCCGCACCGGGCTCGCGGCCGCCGCGTCGGCGATCGAGCCCGGATCGGCGGCGACGCCGAAATCCTGGATGACCGTGCCGCGGCCATAGCCCGCCCCGCTCAGATTGACCGCCAGCACGACTTCGGCGCCGAGGGCGCGCGCGGCGGTGACAGGCACGGGATTGACGAGGGCACCGTCCATGAGCCAGCGCCCGCCGATGCGGCGCGGATCGAAAATGCCGGGTAGCGCATAGGAGGCGCGCAGAGCTTCAGAGAGTGACCCGCGCGTGAGCCAGATCTCATGGCCGGTATTGAATTCGGTCGCGATCGCCACGAAGCGCTGCGGCAATTTCTCGATGGCCCAATCCTCGAGATTCTCGGTGAGACGCCGCCCGAGGCGGTCGCCCGAGATGAGCCCTGATCCGACATGGACGTCGAGCAGCGCCAAGACGCGCGCCGGCGTCAATTGCAGCGCGAACTCGCTGATCTCATCGAATTTGCCCGCCGCGTAGCAACCCCCCACCACCGCCCCGATCGAAGTGCCCGCAATGATGTCCGGGCGGATTCCGGCCTCATCCAAGGCTCGCAACACGCCGATATGGGCCCAGCCTCGCGCCGCGCCTCCCCCGAGCGCCAGACCGAACTTGACGCCCCGCTCCTGTCGCGCCTGGAGGCGCGGCGGAGGCGGCTCGATGTTCTGGGGCGGATCGGCGATAAGAGGCGCGTTGAAACTCGAGAACATGGACTCACCCTCCCGTCGGGACGGTGGCGGTGCTGGCGCTTCCGCGTCCTGTATCCCAGCCTCTTCGGCCGGCGCGACCCCATCCTTCGACAACTTCGTGATCTTACGCGACACGGGTTAATCATTCATGCTCAGCGCCGGCGCGCCGTCCGCACCGCCGGCGAGCTCGACCTTGCGATAGAAGCAGGAACGGTGGCCGGTATGGCAGGCGCCGCCATTGCCGCCGACCTTGACCTTGATCAGCAATGCATCCTGGTCGCAATCGACGCGCATCTCCAGGATCGTCTGGGTCTGTCCGCTGGTCGCACCCTTGCGCCAGAGCTCGCGCCGCGATCGCGACCAGTACCACGCCTCTCGCGTCTCGATCGAGCGCCGCAGGGCTTCGGCATTCATATGGGCGAGCATCAACACCTCGCCGCTCGCGGCGTCGACCGTGACGCAGGCCACGAGGCCTGCCGCGTCGAAGCTCGGAGCGAGCGTCAGGTTCTCCTCGATCGTTCCGCTGTCGACCATTGCGCCTGTCCACGCCGCTGAAACGCATCGCCGAGCAGGAACGCTCCGAGCCCGGTCAGCACAAGACAAAGTCCTGGAAGGATGATGGGCCATGACAATTTGGCCCCATCGTGGCTGAGCTCTCCTAGTCTCACGCCTAGGCCACTCGCACCTGGCGTTCTTCGGCTGTTGCCCCGTCATCGGCCTGGAGATCGATGATCTTGGGTTCGCCGCGTTCCAGCGCGAGGCCGACCTCACCGGCGATGGCCGCGACCGCGAGATTTCCGAAAATCTCGCCGCGCCAGCCGGTGAGCGCCGCAACCGGCTCGCTCCGGCCCTCGGCGATGGCCTCGAGATCGGCAACAGTCGCGATAATTTTCGAAGCAACTCCAGTCTGTTGTGAGACGATCTTCAACAGAACTTTTAGGAACTCGACGGTCGAATCATGGCGTGGCGAACGTCCGCGGCGATCCAAACGCGGCAGGCTCTTCGGCTCGAGCGCCAAGCCGCGCAACACCGCCGCGATGAGCGCCTGGCCGGTGCGCGAGCGTTCCATCCCCTGGCTGATCGCCCGCAGGCGGCCGAGGGCCTCGACGCTCTGGGGGCGCGCCTGCACCACCTCCATGACGGCGTCGTCGCGTAGGACGCGCTGGCGGGGAACGTCGCGTTTCTGCGCGTCTAGCTCTCGCCAGGCCGCGACCTCGATGAGGACGCCGAGGTCTCGCTGCTTCTTGAGCCGCCCCGCGAGACGCTGCCAGGCGTCCTCGGGCTTGGTCTCGTAGGTCGATGGCGCTTCGAGCACAGCCATATCCTCGGTAAGCCAGTTCTTGCGGCCGCTCGCGGCAAGCTGGCCGGCAAGCGAGTCGTAGACGGCGCGCAGATGCGTCACGTCCGCCTGCGCATAGCTGAGTTGTGGCTCGCTCAAGGGGCGGCGCGACCAATCGGTGAAGCGCTGGGTCTTGTCGATTTTCGCTTCGCCGAGATCATTGGCGAGCTGTTCATAGCCGACTTGATCGCCATAACCGCAGACCATGGCGGCGACCTGCGTGTCGAAGAGCGGCTTCGGGATCGTCTTGGCCATATGCCAGAAAATCTCGATGTCCTGGCGCGCCGCATGGAAGACCTTGATGATTCGTTCGTCACGCAACAGAGCGAAGAACGGCTCGAGGTCGAGATCCACCGCCAAGGGATCGATGATGAGCGCTTCCTCGATCGAGGCGACCTGCACCAGGCAGAGCTTGGGGTAGTAAGTCGTCTCCCGCATGAATTCGGTGTCGACCGTGACATAAGGATGCCGCGCCAGGCGCTCGCAGGCGGCGGTGAGATCGGCGGTTGTGGTGATGACGTTCATGGGCGGTGCTGTAGCGCGAAAGGCGGCCTTTGTCGCGGGCCTCGACGGGGTGAAAAGCGAAATCCACGATAGCGTGAATTCCCGCCACGCCTCGCTTCGGATAGGCTGCGCCGCCCGCAATGATCCGCCGAGGAGGTTGAGACAATGGACCGCAGAATAGCGCTCTTGGGGCTTGGAGCAGGTGCCGTCGCCTTGGCGTCCCCCATTTCGGCGCAGTCCCAGGCGCGCACGCCTCGCCAGCTCATCGAGCAATTCGCCGCGGCGCTCACCGCTCATGACATCGATGCTTTCGCCGCGCTGTTCGCCGATGACTATGTGAACCATCAGATGAGCGCGGCCGCCCCTCCACCCCCGTCGGGGATCACGCCCAAGCAAGGAACGGTCGGGTTTTTCGCGGCGCGTCTCAAAGGGATGCCCGATCTCTCCGTCTCGATCGAGGCGCTGGTCGCGAGCGAAGATCGCTGCGCGGCAAGCTTCGTCAACAGCGGCACGCATAAGGGGGTTTATCTCGGAGTGCCGCCGACCGGAAAATCATTGCGCTTTACCTCCTGCGATATTTTCCGCGTCGCGGACGGCAAGATCGCCGAGCATTGGGGCATGGGGGATATCGCCGGCCAGTTGGCGCAAATGAAGGGATAGGGTCCTTTGTCATGGCGGGCGCCGTGCCTGCCATCTCGGTCGGTTGAGGGAGCCGCCCATCGAGTCGCGCTGCCGGGACAAGCCCCTCCATGACAGGAGATGCATTGCCGGATCGGGCCAGCGGTGGCAGAAGGCGCGCTTCGCGCTTGCGCGCTTGGCGAACACCACCGTCCTGGATCACGAGATGCACCGATACCGCTCCCATACTTGCGGCGCGCTCCGCAAGGAGCATGCCGGCGAAACCGTCCGTCTCTCCGGCTGGTGCCATCGCATCCGCGATCATGGCGGGCTCTTGTTCATCGATCTGCGCGACCATTACGGCTTGACGCAGGTCGTGGCCGATCCCGATTCGCCGGCCTTCAAGACGGCCGAGACCTTGCGCGCCGAATGGGTGGTGCGGATCGACGGTCGGGTGCGCGACCGCCCCGAAGGCACCCTCAACACCGAGCTGCCGACCGGGGCCATCGAGGTCTTCGCCGCAGAGATCGAGGTGCTCGGCCCTGCCGCCGAGCTGCCATTGCCGGTGTTCGGCGAAGCCGAGTACCCCGAGGAAATCCGCCTCAAATACCGCTTCCTGGATCTGCGGCGCGAGAAGCTGCACGGCAACATCATGAAGCGCGGGCAGATCATCGATTCGATCCGCCGGCGCATGAAGCAGGCAGGCTTCTTCGAGTTCCAGACGCCGATCCTGACCGCTTCGTCGCCTGAGGGCGCGCGCGACTATCTCGTGCCCTCGCGTATCCATCCCGGCAAGTTCTACGCCCTGCCGCAGGCGCCGCAGCAGTATAAGCAGCTCCTGATGATGGCTGGCTTCGACCGCTATTTCCAGATCGCGCCCTGTTTCCGCGACGAGGATCCGCGCGCCGACCGCTTGCCCGGCGAGTTCTACCAGCTCGATGTGGAGATGAGCTTCGTCACGCAAGACGATGTGTTCACGACGCTCGAGCCGGTAATCCGGGGCGTCTTCGAGGAATTCGGCAAAGGCAAGACGGTCACGCAGCGCTTTCCGCGCATCCCCTACGCGGAAGCGATCCGCAAATACGGCTCCGACAAGCCCGATCTCCGAAACCCGATCGAGATGCAGGACGTCTCCGAGATTTTCCGCGATGCGGGCTTCAAGCTGTTCGCGCGCATCCTCGAGGGCGACCCGAAGGCGCAGGTTTGGGCCATTCCCGCCCCGACCGGCGGTTCGCGCGCCTTCTGCGACCGCATGAATTCCTGGGCGCAAGGCGAGGGGCAGCCGGGGCTCGGCTATATCTTCTGGCGCGATGACGGCTTGGGCTCGGGTCCGATCGCCAATAATATCGGGCCCGAGCGGACCGAGGCCTTGCGCGACAAACTGCAGCTGAAGGATGGCGACGCGGCCTTTTTCGTCGCGGGCGATCCGGCGAAATTCTACAAATTCGCCGGGAGCGCGCGGCTGCGCCTCGGCGCCGAGCTCAAGCTCGTCGACGAGAACCAGTTCGCGCTCGCCTGGGTCGTCGATTTCCCGATGTACGAATGGGACGAGGAGGAGAAGAAGGTCGAGTTCTCCCACAACCCCTTCTCCATGCCGCAAGGCGGGCTCGAGGCGCTCGAGACGCAGGAGCCGCTTTCCATCAAGGCGTTCCAATACGACATCACCTGCAATGGCTATGAGATCGCCTCGGGCGGCATCCGCAACCATCGCCCCGAGGCCATGGTGAAGGCCTTCGCGATCGCGGGCTATGGCGAGAACACGGTGATCGAGCGTTTCGGCGGCATGTATCGCGCCTTCCAATATGGGGCGCCGCCTCATGGCGGCATGGCGGCCGGCATCGACCGCATCGTCATGCTGCTCTGCGGCGAGCAGAATCTCCGCGAGGTCGCGCTTTTCCCGATGAACCAGCGCGCCGAGGATCTCCTCATGGGCGCGCCCTCGGAAGCCACGCCGCAGCAATTGCGTGAGCTGCATCTGCGGCTGAACCTGCCGCAGAAGTGAGGGTCGACGACCGCTTGGAGATTTTGACTGCCTTCGTCCGTGGAGCCAGCAGCGATCACCGCCATCGTCGTCGCTCATGATAGCGCGGCGGTCTTGCCGGCTTGCCTCGCGGCACTTGCGCGCGAAGATGTCGCGGTGATCGTCGTCGACAATGCCTCCGCAGATGCCTCGGCGGCGCTCGCCGAGCAGGCTGGAGCGCGCGTCATCCGCAACGCCCGCAATGAAGGCTATGGCCGCGCCATGAATATCGGCATGCGGGCGGCGGCGAGCCGGCGTTGCCTCCTCCTCAACCCCGACATCGTGCTTGCGCCCGGCAGCGTCGCCGCATTGAAGGAAGCGATGCGAGCCTACCCCGAGGCTGCCATGCTGGCGCCACGCCTCATCGAGCCTGATGGGCGATTATTCTTCCAGCCGCGCTCGTTGCTCGCGCCCTTTCTCGAGAACGAGGCGGGCGCCCCCTGCCGGCCCGAGGGCGATTGCTGCGCGCCTTTCCTCTCCGGCGCCTGCCTCGCGGTCGAGCGCGAGGCGGTCCTCGCGCTCGGCGGCTTCGACGAGGAGATCTTTCTCTTCTACGAAGATGATGATCTGTGCCGCCGCGTCATCGAAGCCGGGCGCTCGCTCGTGCATGTGCATCAGGCGGTCGCGCGGCATGAGCGCGGCGGCTCGAGCGCGGCGAGGCGCGGGCGCGTCTTCAAGGCGCGCTGGCACATGGCTTGGTCGGCCGGCTATGTGGCGCGCAAATACGCGCTTGCCGATCCGTCTTGGCGCGCCATGCCGGTGAACGCGCTGAAATTCTGCGGTGCCGCCCTGATCTGGAACCGCCGGCTCATGGAGCGCTATGGCGGCTCGGCCGCGGGCGCCTTTGCCTGGCTCAGAGGCAAGAGGGCGCTTAGGCACGAGGGGCTCGCATGACAAACCGCTATTTTGCGACCGCGCGAGCCGAGATCCTGCCGCTTCTGCCGGCCAAGGTCTCGCGCCTCATGGACCTCGGCTGCGGCACTGGCGCGACCGTCGCGCTCGTCAGGGAGGCGAGGGCGGTCGAATGGGCCGCAGGCGTCGAGCTCGACGCAGGATCCGTCGAGGCGGCGCGCGCCGTCTGCGATCGGGTGTTCATCGGAGACGCTGCGAGCCTGACCTTCGAGTCGGAGATCGCGCCCGCGTCGCTCGATCTCATCTTGTGCCTCGATGTGCTGGAGCACCTCGCCGATCCATGGGCGATGATACAGCGGCTCTCGCCGCTCGTCGGGTCAGGCGGAAGGCTCATCCTGTCCGTGCCCAATATCCGCAATTGGAAATTCCTCTGGCGTCTCGCGTTCAATGGCGACTTCCACTACCGCGACGCAGGCCTTCTCGACCGCACGCATTTGCGCTTCTTCGTGCGCCATACGGCAATCGAGCTCGCGACCTGCGGCGGACTGCGCCTGGTCTCGGCGGTGAACGCAAAGCCGCCGGCCTTTCCCGATCTGCGCTTCTTGTTGAGCAAAGCGAGCTTCGGGCTGCTGGACGAGCTCATTGCCAAGCAATGGCTCGTGGTGACGGAACGTAGAGAGTAGCAAACAGGGAACATCATACTACTCACGACTTGCTATTCCCCACTCGCTATTCCCTACTCCCTATTCGCCATTCGCCTCTTAATATCCCGCCGCCGCCCCAGCCGGTCGACGGTCGTCATTGGCACCGTAGAGGAAGCCCGGCAGCACATTGCCCGAAAGCGCCGCATCGTTGCCGGAGGAGGCCGTGGCCCTCGCGGCGGCCGCGGCCGGGCCGACCTCGATCAGCTCCGTCGCTCCCCAGGGCGTCTGCTCGGTCAATGTGTAGCCCATTTCGCCGAGCAGCTTGAGCGTGTCGGGGGATAGCGCGAAGGGCTCGTAGAACACCATGTCCGGCAGCCATTGATGATGGATGCGCGGTGCGTCGACGGCTTCTTGCGGCTCCATGCCGTAGTCGATGATGTTCATCACCGTTTCGAGCGTGATGGTCATGATGCGCGCTCCGCCCGGGCTGCCGAGCACGAGGAAGACCTTTCCGTCCTTGGTGACCAGCGTCGGCGCCATCGAGGACAAGGGCCGCTTCCCCGGCCGGATCGAGTTCGCGGTGCCTTGCACGAGGCCGAACAGGTTCGGTACGCCGGGCTTCACCGTGAAATCGTCCATCTCGTCGTTGAGGAAGAAGCCCGTGCCGGGCGCCATCACATTGGCGCCGAAGAAGCCGTTGACCGTGACCGTCACCGAGACCGCGTTGCCCTCCTTGTCGACCACCGAATAATGGGTGGTCTCGGGCTTCTCATGGGGCGCGGTGCCGGGCCGCAGCTCCTTGGAGGGCGTCGGCTTCGCCGGGTCGATCTTGGCCCGGATCGCGGCCGCGTAATCCTTCGAGAGCAGCCGCTCGAGCGGGTTCTTCACGAAGTCCGGGTCGCCGAGATAGGTGTTGCGGTCGAGATAGGCGTGCCGCATCGCCTCGACCATCAGATGCACCGACTGCGCCGAGTGGAAGCCGAGCGCCCGCAGATCGTAACCTTCGAGGATATTGAGGATTTCGCAGATCGTCGTGCCTCCCGAGCTCGGCGGCGGCGTCGAGACGAGCACAAAGCCGCGATAGCCGCAGGTCAAGGGCGGGCCCTCGGTCACCGTGTAGTCGGCGAAATCCTTCGCGGTCAGGATGCCGCCATTGGCCTTGCTCGCCGCTTCGACCGCCGCCGCGATCGGTCCCTTGTAGAAGGCGTCCGGCCCTTGCCGCGCGATGAGATCGAGCGTCGCGGCGAGGTCCTTTTGGATGTGCCGGTCGCCCGGCTGCAAGGGCGTGCCGTCCGGCCGCAGGAAGATCTTCGAGGCGACCGGGTCCTTGCCGAAGCGCGGCACCCCGACATCGATCACATCGGTGTCGCCCCGCGCCAGGATGTAGCCGTCGCGGGCAAGCTCGATCGCCGGCGCCATCACCTTGTCGCGCGGCAGCGTGCCGTATTCGGCGAGCGCCCGGTCGAGCCCCATCACGGTGCCGGGCACGCCCGCCGCGAGATAGCCGTAGAGGCTCAGATTGGTGATGGCATTGCCTTGCGCGTCGAGGTACATCTTCTCGGTCGCGGCCGCGGGCGCCTTCTCGCGGAAATTGATGAAGATATCGCGGCCGTCGGCGAGGTGAAGGGTCATGAAGCCGCCGCCCCCGATATTGCCGCAGCAAGGATTGACGACGGCGAGGGCGTAACCGACGGCGACCGCCGCATCGACCGCGTTGCCGCCCTGCTCCAGAATGCGCAAACCGACGTCGGAGGCATAATGCTGCGCCGAGACCACGATGCCGTGCCGCGCCTCGACCGCACGCGGACCGGCCGCGAGCGCTCCGGCTGGGCACATCGCCGTGAGCGCAGCCAGCAGCGGACACAGCCATCGCATCAGTTTCGACATGGGTTATTCCGTGCCAGTTTGCTCAGCAGTACGGAAATCCGCAAACCATAGCCACAGCGCCGCAACGATCAGCAGACCGAACGCAATAGGGCCATGTGGGCTCGCATGGCTTGTCTGCAGCTCCCATCCGAATCCCACGAGCACGATCAAAGGCGGCCATGGCGCTCTGCGTGCCAGGAGCAAGGCTGCGGCGGCGAAAAGCGCGGAAGCGAAGACCGCCCAAGAGCCGGTCTGGCTGATGAAGGAGCCGACACCGCCGACCCACGGGTCAGTCCAGTTGACGTTCAGCAGCCGGCTTATCCCCTCGACCTGCTCGGGCGTGAGCTGGCCGCTGTCGGCGAGTGCTTGCGTATTGAGGATCAAGCGCCCGAGCCCGGTGCCACCGATCGAGTCGAGAGCGGTGTAGTAGAGCAGGAAGACGAGCGTCGCGGCCCGCGACAGCCAGGCGAGGGCGACGGCAACCGCTGCGTCCGTTTCACGAACCCGCCCGACGAGCAGGCACAGGCCGACCGATACCAGCCCGACCATCGGCGTCTGGATCATGTGCAGCACGAACCACCATTGCGGGCCGGAATAGGCGAGCGCCATGTGATGGGAATCGCTCGGCATCGGCTGGGAAAGGAATTGGAACATGCCGGGCTCGCGAGTGAAACCCGCCGGGTGGAAAAGCTCGACGCCGGCAAGCACTGCCGGCGCGATCACGAGACACAGCCACCAGAGCGCTTTGTTCACCACCTCGTTCGACATTCAGCTTCCCCTGGTAGGCGCGCCGTCCGAGCCGCAAGCTCGAGTGTCGAGCATTCATATATTGGACGCTTCGAAAAATCCTAGTGTGGTGAATTTGCAGTTCCCATCACCTGGATGGCATGCGCGCGGTAGGGACTTCAAATTCTAAAACCACACTAGAAACAATAACTTGCTAGGGCAGCTCTTGAATCCGAAATTCGCTCCGCGCGTTGCTCCAAGGTGATGCGAATTTCGGATTCGCTGCACTAGGCGACCTTCGGGGCCAACCGTCCGACCTTGATCGACGCGGCGCGTGCGCGAACCTGTGCCAGGTCGTAGTTGGCTTGCATGCGCAACCAGGTGTCGGCCGTGCTGCCAAGCGCCTTTTCGAGGCGGTAGGCCATTTCGGGCATGATCGAGCACCGGCCCGCGATAAGGTTGTGAAGCTGCTGCCGCGTGACGCCGATCGCCTTGGCGGCATCGACGATCGATACGCCCATTTCGTCCAGGCTGTCGCCAATCATTTGCCCCGGGTGAGGGGGATTCTTGATCGGCATTTTTCTCCTCCTTCAGTCATAGTCCACGAGGTCGACGTCCGAGGCTTCGCCGTCGTCGAAACGGAAGATGACCCGCCGAACTGACGATCATGGCCCTGGGACATCGAGTCAGCGGCGGATGTAAAACGCTATTTTCCATATGTAAAATACAATTTTACAGTCGCCTTGCTCGCTCGCTCCTCTCGTTTCATGCTAGTTCGAGACGACGAGGGAACGAGGTTGCGGCCAATGCCGATGACGATGTCCGAGGATCTGCGCGCGAGCGCGCTCGCCTATCATCGCCAACCGCGGCCGGGCAAGCTCGAGATCCATGCCACGAAGCCGCTCGGCAATCAGCGCGACCTCGCTCTCGCCTACTCGCCTGGAGTGGCGGCGCCCTGCGAGGCCATCGCCGCCGATCCCAACGAAGCCTCGAGCTTCACCGCCCGTCAGAACCTCGTCGCCGTGCTGTCGAACGGCACGGCCGTGCTCGGCCTCGGCGCCATCGGGCCGCTCGCCTCGAAGCCCGTGATGGAAGGCAAGGCGGTTCTCTTCAAGAAATTCGCGGGCCTTGATTGCTTCGACATCGAAGTGAACGAGACCAATATCGAGAAACTGGTCGACATCATCGTGTCGCTCGAACCGACCTTCGGCGGCATCAATCTCGAGGACATCAAGGCGCCCGAATGCTTCGAGGTCGAGGAGCGCGCGCGGGCTCGCATGAAGATTCCGGTCTTCCATGACGATCAGCACGGCACGGCGATCATCGTCGCGGCCGCGGTGCTGAACGGGCTCGAGATCGCCGGCAAGAGGCTCGACGCCGTCAAGGTCGTGGCCTCCGGCGCCGGCGCCGCCGCGCTCGCCTGCCTCAACCTTCTGGTCTCGCTCGGCGCCAGACGCGAGAACATCTTCGTCTGCGATATCGAGGGCGTCGTCTATCAAGGCCGCGAGAAGCTGATGGACCGCTGGAAATCGGTCTATGCGCAGAAGACGGATGCGCGCCTCCTCGCCGATGTCATCCCCGGAGCCGATGTGTTCCTCGGACTCTCGGCAGGCGGGGTGCTCAAGCGCGAGATGGTGGCGAGGATGGGCGGGAAGCCGCTCATCCTCGCGCTTGCCAATCCCTACCCGGAAATCCTCCCCGAAGAGGCGCTGAAGGCGAAGCCCGACGCCATGATCTGCACCGGCCGTTCGGACTATCCGAACCAGGTCAACAACGTGCTGTGCTTTCCCTATATCTTCCGCGGGGCGCTCGATGCGGGGGCGACCACCATCAACGAGGAGATGAAGCTCGCCGCGGTGCGCGCCATCGCCGAGCTCGCGCGCATGACGCCGTCGGACGTGGTGGCGCGGGCCATCGGCGGGGAGGCGCGCAGCTTCGGCGCACAATCCCTGATCCCGAGCCCCTTCGATCCGCGCCTCATCTTGTGGATCGCGCCGGCCGTCGCCAAGGCCGCGATGGATTCGGGTGTGGCGCGCCACCCGATCGCCGACATGGAGGCCTATAAAGACCAGCTGTCGCGCTTCGTCTTCCGCTCGGGCTTCATCATGAAGCCGCTCTTCCAGCGCTGCAAGGAGAGCCTGCGGCGGGTGATTTACGCGGATGGCGAGGATGAGCGGGTGCTGCGTGCGACTCAGGTCGTGGTCGAGGAAGGGCTCGCCAAGCCGATCCTGATCGGGCGTCCCGCGGTGGTGGAGGCGCGCCTCAAGCGCTTCGGTCTGTCGGCGCGGCCCGGCAAGGATTTCGAGCTCGTCAATCCGGACGATGATCCGCGCTATCGCGATTATGTCGCCGAATATGTCAGGCTCGCGGGGCGTTCCGGCATCACGCCGGATGCCGCGCGCACGCTGGTGCGCACCAATGCCACGGTGATCGCGGCGCTCGCCGTGGCGCGCGGCGATGCCGATGCGATGCTGTGCGGGCTCGAGGGTCGCTTCCCCTCGCGCATCCGCCATATCCGCGACATCATCGGCCTTGGGCCCGGCATGCGCGGGCTCTCCGCGATGAGCCTCGTCATCACCTCGAAGGGCGCCTACTTCCTTGCCGACACGCATGTGCGCCATGATCCGAACGCGGAAGAGATCGCCGACATGGCGATCCAATGCGCCTCGCATGTGCGTCGCTTCGGGCTCGTCCCGAAGCTCGCCTTGCTCTCGCATTCCGATTTCGGCGCCGCCGATACGCCCTCCGCCGTGAAGATGCGCCAGGCGCTGGCGCTGGTGCGCTCGATGCAGCCCGATCTCGAGATCGACGGCGAGATGCAGGCCGATACCGCGCTCTCGGAAGTGCTCCGCGAGCAGGTCCTGCCCAAGGCTCGCTTCACCGGAGAGGCGAATGTCCTGATCATGCCCAATCTCGACGCCGCCAATATCGCCTTCTCGCTGATCAAGGTCCTGGCGGATGCCTTGCCGGTCGGCCCGATCCTCATGGGTACGGCAAAACCCGCCCATATCCTCTCGCCCTCGGTCACGCCGCGCGGCATCGTCAACATGACGGCGGTCGCGGTCGTCGAGGCGCAATCGCTCGAGACCGAGGACTGAAGACGGACGACAGAGGACGGAGGACGGAGGAACAAATTCTGTCGCCGGCTCTTCTGTTCCCTGTCGTCTGTCCTCCGTATTTCAGATCAGCCGCTCGCCGCCCGCGTCTTCGGCTCATAGGGGCACAGATCCGCGATCGGGCAGAGCGGGCATTTGGGCGTGCGCGCCACGCAGACATAGCGCCCATGCAGGATCAGCCAATGATGCGCATGGCGCTTATAGCGCGCCGGCACCACGTGCTCAAGCCCTTGTTCCACCTCGAGGGGCGTGCGTCCGGGAGCGAGCCGCAGCCGATTGGCGACCCGGAAGATATGCGTGTCGACCGCGATCGTCTCTTCGCCGAAAGCCACGTTCAAGACCACATTGGCGGTCTTGCGGCCGACGCCCGGCAGGGCTTCCAGCGCCTCGCGGCTGTGCGGCACTTCGCCGGCATGTCGCTCGATCAGCATCTTCGACAGAGCGATCACGTTCTTCGCCTTGGTGCGATAGAGCCCGACGGTCTTGATCGCCTCGCGCAAGGCTTCCTCGCCGAGCGCGACCATCTTGGCGGGCGTATCGGCCTTCGGGAACAGCGTCTTCGTCGCCTTGTTGACGCCGGCATCGGTCGCCTGCGCCGACAGCACCACGGCCACCAGAAGCGTATAGATATTCCCGTGAGCGAGTTCCGTCGTCGGCTCCGGATCGAGCGCCGCGAGGCGCGCGAAGATCGTCTCCACGGCTTCCGGCCGCAGCCGCTTCACGGCGCCACCTTTGTGTCGGTTGGTCGCAGCCTTGTGAGGTCTGGCCTTCGCCGTCTTCGTTGTTCGAGCGCGCATGAAAGCGATATAACAGGGCAAGCCCCCCAGCGAGCAAGATGTTCGAGGGGCGCGAGGCAAGGCCGCAAATGCCCACAGGCGCGGACGAAACCGTCTTCGAGGCGACGCTCACCCCTCACCGGTCATTGGGGCGGGAAGGCTTTCGCCTGATGATGACGCTGTGCTGCCTCTCGGCGGTGTTTTCGAGCATCCCCTTCATCGTGTTCGGCGCCTGGCCGGTCGCCGGCTTCTACGGGCTCGACGTGCTCGCGCTGTTCATCGCCTTCAAGATCAATTATCGGCGGGCGCGCGTCGAGGAGCGGGTGCGGCTCACTTATGTCGAGCTGTTGCTGCGCAAGATCACCTATCGCGGCGAGACGGCGGAGTGGCGCTTCAACCCGCTGTGGGCGCGGCTTTCGCTCGACGAGGACGAGGATTTCGGGGCGCGGCGCCTATGCGTGGTGTCGGGGCCTCAAACCGTGCCGATCGGCGAGTTCCTCGCGCCGCCGCAGCGCCGCGATCTCGCGGACGCGCTGGGCGCCGCCTTGAGCAAGGCGAAGCGCGGGCCGGATTTCGGCCCGCGCTGACAAGTCGTTACGGCTTCCCTTCCCGGGCAATGCGCGGCCGCTAATGGCGCGAATGCCGTTTGTCGGAATTGATCTGGATGCGGCGCGTCTTGTCCTGCGCCTTGGCGTTCTTGGGAAGGTCGATCGTCAGCACGCCTTTTTGGAACATTGCCTGGACCTTGTCGGCGTCGACCTCGGCGGCGAAGGGGATGACGCGCTGGAAGCGGCCATAGCTGCGCTCGCTGTAATGGCGGCCATCCTCCTTCTCCTCATGCTCGGATTTTTTCTCGCCGCTGATGATGAGGCTGTTGTCGCGCAGATTGATCTCGACATCCTCCTCGTTGAGGCCGGGCAGCTCGACCGTAACCCGATAGGCCGGATCGGTCTCGTGCACATCGACGCTCGGAGAGAGAAGGTTCATCCCGGTCGAAGAAGGAAGGCGCGGCCCCAAGCCGCCCCAGAAATCCTCGAACAACCTGTTCATCTCCCGTTGCAGGGAGTTGAAGGGCTCCTGTTCACGATGTACGGGGGCACGGCTGGTCCTCCAGGGGATCATATCGTTGAATGCCATTTCGGTCTCCTTTCGCGTGTGCACCCAGCGGTGCCCAGCCTCGTTCACCGCGAAAGGTGCGGGATGTGAGGAAAATGGCGGAGCTTCGATATGGTTCCAACGGCGGAGCGAAGTTTCTTGAAGGCAATCATCGCAGGCGTCCGCGCCTGGGTTTCAACGGCGCGGACGTCGAGTGGTTTTCCCACGGGACGGCGTCAATAGCGGTAGTAGCGATGATAGGGGTGATAGCGATGGCGGTAATAAACGGGCCGGTAGTAATAGCGCCGCGGCGTCGCCACATCGCCGAAGATGGCGCCGGCTCCGGCCCCGACCAGCAAGCCGACCGGGCCGCCAACGGCTGCTCCCACCGCGCCTCCCGCCACCGCCCC
>JBIOEJ010000037.1:0-44085 GCA_044445965.1 Hyphomicrobiales bacterium | reverse complement strand
GCGACCATGGCACGCAGTATCGCACGGCGATTTTCTACCATGACGACGAGCAGAAGCGTCTCGCCGAGGCAACCAAGGCGAAGATCGAGGCGAGCGGGGTGCTCAAGGGTCCGATCGTCACGCAGATCGTGGCAGCGGGAGCTTTCTATCCGGCCGAAGATTATCACCAGGAATTCTACAAGAAGAGCTCGGTGCAGTACAAATTCTACCGTTACAATTGCGGGCGCGACGCGCGGCTGCAGCAAATCTGGGGCGCGGCCGCCGCGACGCATTGAGGCCGCGAGCGGAGGGGTGGCGTCTCGCCTTAGGTCACGGCTATGGTGCGCGAGGACGCGCACCTCCATCGCGCGTCTTCCCGAACACCTCCTCGAACGCGGCGCGCAGCGCCCCGTCGAGCTCCGGCATGGCGACCGGCCAGCCGAGATCGGCGAGGCTCGTCACGCCATAGCCATGGATGCCGCATGGCACGATGCCGGCATAATGCGACAGCTGCGGTTCGACATTGATCGAGATGCCGTGGAAGCTGACCCAGCGGCGCACCCGGATGCCGATCGCGGCGATCTTGTCCTCGACGCCGGGACCTTTCTCCGTCCGGCGCACCCAGACGCCGATGCGTCCCTTGCGCCGCTCGCCGCGGACGTTGAAGGCAGCAAGCGCGCCGATGATCCAGGTTTCCAGCGCAAAGACGAATTGACGCAGATCAGGCTTACGGCGCGCGAGATCGAGCATCACATAGGCGACGCGCTGCCCGGGCCCATGATAGGTGAACTGCCCGCCGCGGCCCGTCCTGAACACCGGAAACAGCTCTGGCTCGATCAGGTCTTCCGGTCGCGCTGAAGTTCCAGCCGTGTAGAGGGGCGGATGCTCGACGAGCCAGACACGCTCCGCCGCGCGCCTCTCGGCGATCGCGGCGGCGCGCGCCTCCATCTCGGCAACAGCTTCCGCATAGGGTGTGAGACCGTCGGCGATGACCCATTCGACCGCGCTGCCATCGCGCGCCGCGAATGGAGCGCCGCCGGCGGTGCTGGCGAGCATCTCGGCATCCATCGGGGCAAGATCGGCCTTTCGTCTTACGATTTCAACTGCTTCCGCGAGGCTTCCGCGAGTCTGCTTTGCCCATCCCGAAGCGGGTGCTATAGCCCGCCCATTCGTCCCCAGCGCTCTCCCGGCCGGGAGAGGGCGCCACTCCCCCATTTCGTGCCGTCAAGAGGTTTGCCAGATGAACAAGATCAAGGTCGCCCATCCCGTCGTCGAGCTCGACGGGGACGAGATGACGCGCATCATCTGGCACTATATCCGCGACAAGCTGATCCATCCCTATCTCGACATCGACCTCAAATATTACGACCTCGCGATCGAGAGCCGCGACGCCACCAACGACCAGATCACCATCGATGCCGCCAATGCGATCAAGGAATATGGGGCGGGCGTGAAATGCGCCACCATCACCCCCGACGAGGCTCGGGTGAAGGAATTCAAGCTCAAAGAGATGTGGAAATCGCCGAACGGCACCATCCGCAACATCCTCGGCGGCGTGATCTTTCGCGAGCCGATCATTTGCAAGAACGTGCCGCGCCTCGTGCCCGGCTGGACCTTGCCCATCGTGGTCGGCCGCCACGCCTATGGCGACCAATACCGGGCAACCGACATCAAGGTCCCCGGAAAGGGCCGCCTGACCCTGAAATTCGAGGGCGAGGACGGCACCGTGATCGAGCGCGAGGTGTTCAAGTTCCCGGGCGCGGGCGTCGCCATGTCGATGTATAATCTCGACGATTCCATCCGGGATTTCGCGCGTGCCTCGTTGAATTATGGGCTGATGCGCAAATACCCGGTTTATCTGTCGACGAAGAACACCATCATGAAAGTCTATGACGGACGCTTCAAGGATATCTTCCAGGAGATCTACGAGAACGAGTTCCAGGCGAAGTTCAAGGCCGCCGGCATCACCTATGAGCACCGTCTGATCGACGACATGGTGGCGGCGGCACTCAAATGGTCGGGTGGCTATGTCTGGGCCTGCAAGAACTACGACGGCGACGTGCAGTCGGACACGGTGGCGCAGGGCTATGGCTCGCTCGGCCTGATGACCTCGGTGCTGATGACGCCGGATGGCAGGACGGTCGAGGCCGAGGCCGCGCACGGCACCGTGACGCGCCATTATCGTGAACATCAGAAGGGCAAGGAGACCTCGACCAACTCCATCGCCTCGATCTTCGCCTGGACGCGAGGCCTCGCGCATCGCGCCAAGCTCGACGTCAATGCCGAGCTCGCTCGGTTCTCCTCGACGCTCGAGAAAGTATGCGTCGATACGGTCGAGGCGGGCTTCATGACCAAGGACTTGGCCCTTCTCGTCGGCGCCGACCAGAAATGGCTCTCGACCACGGGATTCCTCGACAAGATCGGCGAAAATCTCAAGGTCGCGATGGCGAAGTGATGTTTGCGGTCGTTCGCCGCGGCAATTTGCAGGGCGATCCGGAAGAAGCGCCGGTTCTTATGAAGCGTGCGCGGCGCGCAGCCTCCACTGTGCCAGTACGCGGACCGGAGGAAATGCCACGATATCGCCTGTCGCAAAGGTTGCGCCCAAGGAAATGCGGGTGTGCTCTGCGAAAGCGATGGCGTCGGCGCGTTGCTCGGGGATGACCTGCATCGCCAGCGTGCAATGCGGCACGAATCTGCCTTGCCGGTAGTTTGGATGGCAGTGTTCAGGTGCGATCAGCCGGTGCAACGCGCCGTGCAGGCCGTCGAGCGCCGACGAGGGCTCCGGAGCCGCGTAGAGCACCAGCGGCGGTCCATCGAACCAGCGGACCGCCTTGAAGCGAAGCTCGACCGCGGTAGCTTTGGCGAAGAGGCGCTTCGCGGCGGCGCGGATTTCCGACGCAGCGATGTCCGCATAGAGGCCGAGCGTGAGATGGGGCGCATAGCCGAGCGCCTGCATCGACGGCGTCGCCTCGAAGGCCGAGGCTCCGTCCCACAAGGCACGAAGCGGCCAGGCATCATGGTTTTCCGCGCGAAGGCTGACGGCGATGGGCACACAGCTACGCTTGGGCAGTCGCCGCGCGCGCCTCGGCCTTGATGCGCTCGACCATGGCGCGCACGCCGTTGGCGCGCTGCGCCGACAAGTGCTGCGCGAGCTGTAATTTGCCGAATACGTCCTCGGCGTTGGTCGCCAGGATCTCCGATGCCGTCTTGCCGTCGAAGAGCGCGAGGATCAGCGCCACGAGCCCCTTGACGATGTGAGCATCGCTGTCGCCCTTGAAGGAGAGGCGCGTCCTGCCGTCATTGCCAGTGATCCGTCGCGTTTGCAGCCAGACTTGGCTCGCGCAACCGCGGACCTTGTTGGCGTCCGTCCTTGCGGCCTCGGGCAAGGGCTCGAGGCGCCGGCCGAGGTCGATGAGATAGCGGTAGCGTTCGTCCCAATCGTCGAACAGCTCGAAATCGGAAAGGATATCGTCGATTGTCTGGAGCATGGGCCTCTGCGCGAAAGTGGTTCCAAGGCTCATATACGAGCTTGCGCGGCCGCTGACACCCCCGATCTCCAAGCTTTTGCCTTGTTGACGGCGAGCGCGGAGCCGCAGGAAACCGCGCCAATCCGTTCGAAGTCGACGGCGCTTCAGCTCGCGGGTCGCGATGCCTCTTTCGGGCGTGCCGATGCGCGCCGGGAGGTTCCGTGCCAGGGAACCGCGCGGTCCGTCGCGGTCAGCGTGTCCGCGGCCACGCGCAAGCCATCCGGCGCACCGGCCTTGGGCGCAGGCGCGAGAACATCGCTTCCGGCGCCCGCGAAGCGCTGCGCGGCTTCGAGGCACAGTTTGGCCTCGCTCTTGCAGGCCGAGAGCACGCCGTCGGCCAGATCGTGCATGGCGGGCGTGGCGACCGCAACGAGGGCTGCCGCCGCGTTGCCGGTATCGTCGATGACTTCCCCGCTGGGTGTCATCGAGAAGACGATGCCGACGCAGAACGCTGCCCGGATGATGAACCACATGATCCCGTCTCCCAAACGCGGCCCGCCGTCACCGCAAATCGGCCGATCGCGAAGCTACGCTAGCAAAGACGTATCAAGACGACGCCAAGCCGATCGCTCGAATTTGAAACGCATTGGAACGCCACGCTTCACGATTCCTCAATCATTGCGGCAGGCGTGCCTTGATGACGAAAGCATCTCTTCACCATTTTCCTGGCTTTTGGTCGCGCCGCGACACATCGCTGTCTGTTTTCTTGAAATTTCCACATGCCGCTTAGGCAACGCTTAAGCCCTCTTTGCCAGCCTGCGCCCAGTGAAAGAAGAATGGGCGTCGTGTTCAGTCGTGTTGCGTCAGACATCCATACGGCCCCTGCTGCGCGATCTCGCCGCGGGCCTGGTCCATCCTTCCGTTGCGAGCGACCGACGGCTTGCGGCTCTGCACGTCAAGTTCATCGGCTCGCGCATGTTGATGGGGGCGCTCGCGACCGCGGCCCTTCCGGCTTTTGCGCTGTTCGGCGGCGGGCTCGACCCCTTGGAGATGGCGCTCTTCATCGGGCTGATCGCGCCCATGGGCGCGGCCATCCTCGCCTCGCGCACGGGCCGCCTCGATCTCGCGCGCCTCGTCTCGGCGGCGCTCCTCGTGACCACGGTCGGGGCCGCGGCGCTCTTGTCGGGCGGTGTTTTCTCGCCGGTGATCGCTTGGCTCGTCCTTGCTCCAGTCGAATCGATCGAACATGCGTCGCGACGCGAATTGGTACTCGCGGGCCTGGCCGCGATTGCCGCCGTTTGCCTGCTGGCAATCTTCGCCATATGCGGCTGGACGCCCGTCGAGTCGCCCTCATCCTTCGTCGTCGCGCCCGTCTTCGTCCTGACCGCCCTGCTGTTCACGGCGCTGAAGGTTCTCAATTCGAGCAAGCGGGCCATGGCGACCGAGCGGGCGCTGACGCGTCTGCGCGAAAGCAATCGCGTCATCCTCGAACATTTGAGCGATCTGTTCACCCGTCACGACGAGACCGGCGCCTGCACTTTTGCCAGCGCCGCGGCAAAACCACTCCTCGGCGTCGACGCGCGGGAGCTGCTCGGCCACGGCTTGCTCCAACGCGTGCATATAGCCGATCGCCCTGCCTTTCTCAGAACGATCACGGATGCCGGCGCACGGCGCGAACCGTCCCATGTCCTTATCCGCCTGCGCGACGATTCGCGGGCGCGAGACGATCGCGACCCGGCGTCGCGGCGCGATCGGGCGGAGCCGCGCTTCATCTGGACGGATCTGCGCGCCTATCCGGTCCTTTCAGAGGACCTCGAGGATGATCGCATCGAGATCGTCGCGGTCATGCGCGATGTCGGCGTGCAGAAGGCGCGCGAGGAGGAGCTCGAGACTGCGCGCATCGTGGCCGAGGAGGCCAACCGCTCGAAGAGCCGCTTCCTGGCTACGGTGAGCCACGAGCTACGTACCCCCCTCAATGCGGTGATCGGCTTCTCCGAGATGCTCGCCAATCCCGATTTGGCGCCCAAGGATCCCGATCGCCTGCGGGATTACGCCCGCATCATCAACACTTCGGGGGTGCATCTTCTCGACGTCGTCAATTCCTTCCTCGATGCGTCGCGTATCGAGAGCGGGCATTTCGAGCTGAATGTCGAGACTTTCGACTTGGCGGAGCTGGTGAAATCGGCCTGCGCCATCGTCGATGTAAAGGTGGCCGATAGCGGCGTACGGCTGACCACCATCGCCCCGCCGGACGGGCTCGCTTTCGAGGGGGACAAGCGCGCCTGCCGACAGATCGTCATCAACCTGGTCTCCAATGCGGTGAAATTCACGCCCAAGGGGGGACGCGTGAAGGTGCAACTGCGCCGCGTGGGCTCGCTCGTCGAGCTGGCCGTGGACGATACGGGCATCGGCATTGCGGCAAGCGATCTCGCCCGGCTGGGCGACCCTTTCTTTCAGGCGAAATCCTCCTATGACCGCCCCTATGAGGGAACGGGACTTGGTCTCTCGGTGGTGCGCGGTCTCGTCGGGCTGCATGGCGGCTCGCTGAGGATCGAGAGCACGCCCGGCGCCGGCACTTGCGTCAGCGTCCGGTTACCGGCGGAGCGACCGGCAGAAAAGCCGGCCGACTTGTCGATCCCGCGCATCGACGCTCGGCCGCGCTCCTCACCCGCCCAGGCAGTCGCCTGATGATCGAGCCGAGACGATTTTTCGAAGCGACGACCAATCGAAGGATGTGACGCATGCTCGCGACCGCTAGACCGACAAGAAGGGCTCCCCAACGCCGCTTCGGCCCTGGAAACGCTTCATTTCTGTCCGCCGGGGCCAGGCGGATCGGCACCTTCCTTCTGGCGCATCCGGGAAGCGTGGCATTGGTGCTGCTCTTCGGCTGCCTTGGCGCCGCGGTTTCGGTCAACGCGCTTTGGATGCAGTCGGAGCATCATCCGGCTCCTCTGTTCCATCAAGCGGCGCTTCAACCGCAACACGCTCCTCCCGCGGCGCCGAAGAAGGCGCCCGAGGCGCAAGCTGCGGCAACTGCTCCTGCGTCCGAAGACATCGCCCCCGCCATACTCCCGCCCTCGCGGCCGGCCGGGCTCGGTCGCGCCCCGGACCCTGGCGCGTCGACACCCGCAAAGCCCGTCGTCGGAAAGCACCCGGCCAAGGATCCGATCGCCGATCTGCTCGGCGGAACGCCTCCCGTGCCTCCCGCGCCGATCAAGCCGGCCGGCGGCAAGGCGCAATCGGTCGAGAAATTGCGTCCCGGCGCATCAGCACCCCCCGCCGATGCTCTCGCGGCCCTCATCGAGCAAACGACCAGGAGTCGCTAGAGCCAGATCGGCACGCGCCGCAATCAGAATAGGGGACGGATGTCCGGCGCCAGCCTCGCGCAGCGGCGCAATGGCGCTAAAGCCGCAATGCGACTTTTCGACCATATGACGTGACGCATTTGAACGGCTCGGATCAGCCTTGGGAAAACATCTCTTGGCATTGTGCACCGCAATCGCAGAGCGCCCTTTAGGCACGGAGCTTTACCTCCGGTTAGCCATGAGCACCTATGCTCCGCGCTTCAGGCGATGAGGCATGCATGCTCGAGACCATATCCGGCACGAACCCCGCTTCAGCGTTTGTCGGTATGTTCCAGGACCCGATGAACCGTTGGTTCACGCTCTATCTCGCCGCTTCCCTGGGGCTCGGCTGCATCGTCTACTATTCCGAGGCGCGCCATGATCCGGAGCTGAAGGAGCAAGGGCTCCTGCGTTATCTCTTCCCCAAGCACGTCTACGCGCATCGCTCGGCGATCGCCGATTACTGGTTCTTCGTCGTCAATAAGCTCCTGTTCGCGCTGGCCTTCGGCGCCCTCATCGCGGTGAGCTCGTCCTCGGTCGAGGCGATGAGCGCGTTGTTGCGTAATGTAGCGAGCTCGCCCGAGCTTGCCGCGCCGGCCTGGGTCGCGATCCTCGTAACGACGCTGAGCTGGGCGCTGGCGATGGATTTCGGCCTATGGCTCGGCCACTGGCTTTTGCACAAGGTCCCGATCTTGTGGGAGTTCCATAAGGTGCATCACTCCGCCGAAGTGCTGACGCCGCTGACGGCGGGACGGGTGCATCCCCTGGAAGACGCGATCAACATTCTGTTCTCGGGCGCCTTCGGCGGCATCTCGCTTGCGCTCTGCCGGTTCCTGTTCGGACCGAAGGCGGTGATGTTCGGCGTCATGCAGCTCAATGTGCTGGTGTTCATATTCTACTTGTTCGGCTTCCATCTGCGCCATTCGCATGTTTGGCTTCCCTATAAGGGCATTTGGGGGAAGCTATTCGTGTCGCCCGCGCATCATCAGCTGCATCATTCGGTCGCGAAGCGTCATTGGGACAAGAATCTGGGCTTCGTCTTCGCCATTTGGGATTGGTTGTTCGGCACGCTTTACGCGGTCGACAAGCGCGAAGCGATAAGGTTCGGAATGAATGGCCATGAGGAGGCCGAGTACCATTCGGTCCGTGCCATGTATCTTCTGCCCTTCGTGAAGGCCTGGCGGCGGATGCGGCGCGGCAGGGGAGCGATCGAAGGCTTCGGCGCACCTCATCTGCCGCCGGCGGAGTGAGGGATCGTCGGTCGATGCTCGACGGTCATCACCCTTGATGGCTGCTGATGCTCCATCAGATTGCTTGGCGCTCCACCTTGCCCCAAGACCCTGCGAATTCCCGGGTCATGGTCTGGGCTTGGCTGGCCCTGTCGCGATTTCGCTGCCCTTGGTCGAGGCCCATTCGGTCCACGAGCCGTCATAGAGCGCTTTGGCCGGGGTTCCGAGCTCATCGAGCGCGAGCGAGATGATGGCTGCCGACACGCCCGAACCGCAGCTCGTAATCACGGGCCGGTGGCGATCGAGGCCTGTCCGATCGAGCATATCCGCCAGCTCGGCCGGGGATTTCAACCGGCCTTTGTCGAGGAGTGATGCATAGGGCGCATTCATCGCTCCCGGCATGTGCCCGCTCGGAATTCCCGCACGAAGCTCGGGCGCGGCACCCGAGAACCGTTCGGCCGAGCGCGCATCGATCACCTGCGCGGCGCCTGTTTCCAGCGCCGCCCGGACACGGCTCCGGTCGGCGACCGCGCCGGCGTCGAAGCTCGCGGCAAAAGCCGCCGGCGCCCGCTTCACCGGCCCGGATTGAATTGGGCGACCTTCGCCTTGCCATTTCGGAAAGCCGCCGTCGAGGATGCGGACATCGCGCGCGCCGAAAACGCGCAGCATCCACCAGACGCGCGGCGCCGAGAACAGCCCGGTGCCATCATAGATGATGATGGTCATCCGATCGCTGACGCCAAGCTCGCCCATCTGCCGCGCGAATTGCTCGGGCGAGGGCATCATATGGGGCAGGGACGTGGAATGATCGGCGACCTCGTCGATATCGAACTGAACCGCGCCGGGGATATGCGCCGCGAGGTAATCGGCTTTCGCGTCGCGGTTCTGCATCGGCAGATACCAGGAGGCGTCGATCACGGCGAGATTCGGCGAATCGAGATTGTGGCCGAGCCAATCGGTGGAAACGAGGTTCTTCGGCATCGGGCTCTCCAGTCTGGGCACGGGCGCAACATATCGTGACTGAAGATGCGCTGTCCAAGCACTCGGCCGCGCGCACGGCATGCAAAGCGCTCATGTCCGAGATGCCAGCCATGACCGCTGGTCATTGACGGTCAGATGCTTTTACCATCGTGTGCGTTCGTCCGCGGCGAAGGTCATATGGAACCAAAGGCCTTCCCAGCCTTGGCGGGGACAGGCCTTGCCGGTAATTGCCCTGGGATGGAAGCGACATGGTTGCGGTGACGGAGGCGGGGGACCGTCTCGCTCGGTTCAATGCCTGGGTGCTGGCGGCCGCGGCAGCGCTTGCGGGCGCCAATGCCAGCGTCGTCGTTGCGACGAGCGGTCTCGTCGGACGCGTGCTGACGGGTGAGATGAAGCTTGCGACGATCCCCGTGCTCACCTTCGTGCTCGGCACTGCGGCCTTCGCCTTCCCGGCGGCTTTCTCGATGCGCCGCTTTGGTCGCCGCAACGGCTTCGCGGGAGGGGCTCTACTCGGCGTGCTGGCCGGCGTGGTCGGCGCCGCGGCGATCATCCGAGGCAGCTTCGTCATCTTCTGCTTCGCGACCTTCTGTTGCGGCATCTATCAGGCCTTCGTCGTGCAATACCGCTTCGCGGCGGCCGACACCGCGACGCCGGCTTATCGCCCGCGCGCCATCGCGCTGACGCTCGGGGGTGGATTGGCTGCGGCATTCGTGGGACCGCAGCTCATAATCACGACGCAGGATCTGTGGGCGCCCTATCTGTTCGCCGCTACCTATGTCGCGCAGGCGATCTTCGCGGCGGTCGCGTTCTTCGTGCTCCTGCTGCTTCGCGTGCCCCCGCCCCATGAGCGCCCGATAGGGAAGGGGCGACCGATCGGCGAGATTCTCGCCGACCGGCGGCTGGTCGCCGCCATGCTGCTCGGCATGGTGTCGCAGGGTGTCATGAACCTGATGATGACCTCGACGCCGCTCGCCATGGTCGGCTGCGGCTTGACGGTCACGAGCGCGGCCTATGCCATCCAATGGCACATCATCGGCATGTATGCGCCGAGCTTCGTGACCGGGCATTTGATCGCACGGTTCGGCATCGCCCGCATCGGCCTAGCCGGCTGCGCCATCTTTCTCGTCTGCGGCGCAGTGGCGGAGGCGGGCATCTCGGTTCTGCATTTCGATATCGCGCTGATGCTGCTGGGGGTCGGCTGGAACTTCGCCTTTCTTTCGGCGACGGCCGCCGTGACCAGCCTCGCGCGTCCGGAGGAGCGTGCCAAGGTCCAGGCGACGAATGATTTCGTCGTATTCGGGGGCACGGCCTTCGCCGCCTATTTCTCCGGTGTTCTGCTCGCTGTCTTCGGCTGGAACGGGATCGCGGCAACCGCGTTCCCGGCCGCTCTCCTGGGCGCGGCTCTGATTCTCGCCGCGCGGCGCGCCCATCGTTTGGCCATCGCGTAGCGACGCCTTGCGATGCGCCGCACGTGGCGGCGGTTGCGCGTCAGCGCCAAGTTTGGCAGAAGGGCGGCGCTTCCGGGGCAAGTTGCCTCGCCGACCCGCTGGCGCATCCCTGTTCGGGGCCGGGACCGCGCATCTCGATCATTCCTGGAGAAGACTTCATGATTTTGCCGTTGATCATCGTGGCTGGCCTGCTCGCCGTCGCCTATGGCGTTGTGACAGTAAGAGCGGTCATGGCCATGGATGCGGGCAGTGCGCGCATGCAGGAGATCGCGGGCGCGATCGCGGAAGGCGCACAAGCCTATTTGAAGCGGCAGTACACGACAATCGGCATCGTCGGCGTCGTCATCTTCATCGTGATCGGCTTGCTGCTCGGATGGAAGGTCGCGATCGGCTTTCTGATCGGCGCCATCCTGTCCGGCGCGGCAGGCTTCATCGGCATGAACGTCTCGGTGCGCGCCAATGTCCGCACGGCCCAGGCCGCCACGAAATCGCTCGCCGAGGGGCTCGACATCTCCTTCAAATCGGGCGCGGTGACGGGAATGCTGGTCGCTGGCCTCGCTCTGCTCGGGGTCGCCGGCTATTACACCTTCCTGACGCAGGCGCTCGGCTATGCGGTGAGCGACCGTGTCGTGGTCGATTCGCTGGTCGCGCTCGGCTTCGGCGCCTCGCTGATCTCGATCTTCGCGCGGCTCGGCGGCGGCATCTTCACCAAGGGCGCCGATGTCGGCGCCGATCTCGTGGGCAAGGTCGAGGCGGGCATCCCGGAGGATGATCCGCGCAACCCGGCGACCATCGCCGATAATGTCGGCGACAATGTCGGCGATTGCGCCGGCATGGCCGCGGACCTGTTCGAGACCTATGCCGTGACGGTGGTCGCGACCATGGTGCTCGGCTCGATCTTCTTTGCGGGTCAGGCCGTCCTCGCAACCGCGATGGTCTATCCTCTCGCCATCTGCGGGGCCTGCATCGTGACCTCGATCGCCGGCACGTATTTCGTCAAGCTCGGGCCGAACGGCTCGATCATGGGCGCGCTCTATAAGGGACTGATCGCGGCAGGCGTCTTGTCGATCGTCGGCCTCGCCATTGCGACGAATTTCATCATCGGCTGGGGGCCGCTGGGAGAGGGGGCGGGCGCAGCGACCGGTGCGCGCCTGTTTGTGTGCGGCATCGTCGGGCTCGTGGTCACCGGCCTCATCGTCTGGATCACCGAATACTATACCGGCACCGGCAAGCGCCCCGTGGTCTCGATCGCCCAGGCCTCGGTGACCGGCCACGGCACGAACGTCATCCAAGGCCTCGCCGTGTCGCTCGAGGCGACCGCGCTGCCGGCGCTCGTGATCGTGTTCGGCATCATCACGACCTACCAGCTCGCCGGCCTCTACGGCACGGCGATTGCGGTCACCACCATGCTCGGGCTCGCCGGCATCATCGTCGCACTCGACGCCTTCGGCCCGGTCACCGACAATGCCGGCGGCATTGCCGAGATGGCCGGTCTGCCCAAGGAGGTGCGCCACGCGACCGACGCGCTCGACGCGGTCGGCAACACCACGAAGGCGGTGACCAAGGGCTACGCCATCGGCTCTGCGGGTCTGGGCGCCTTGGTGCTGTTCGCAGCCTATTCGAACGATTTGCGATATTTCGCGGCCAATCCCGACCAGTTCCCCTATTTCAAGGATATGGGTACGGTATCGTTCGACCTGTCGAACCCCTATGTGGTGGCCGGGCTCATCTTCGGCGGGCTCATCCCCTATCTGTTCGGGGGCATCGCCATGACGGCGGTCGGTCGCGCCGCAGGCTCCGTGGTGATCGAAGTGCGCCGGCAGTTTCGTGAAAAGCCCGGCATCATGCAAGGCACGGATCGGCCCGATTACGGTCGTGCCGTGGACATGCTCACCAAGGCTGCGATCCGAGAGATGATCGTGCCGTCGCTGCTGCCGGTGCTGGCGCCCCTCGTCGCCTATTTCGGCGTCTATGCGATCTCGGGCTCGAAGGCATCCGCCTTCGCGGCGCTGGGCGCTTCATTGCTCGGCGTGATCGTCAACGGCCTGTTCGTCGCAGTCTCGATGACCTCGGGCGGCGGCGCCTGGGACAACGCCAAGAAGTCCTTCGAGGACGGCTTCGTCGACAAGGATGGCGTCACTCATGTCAAGGGCTCCGACGCGCATAAGGCGTCGGTGACCGGCGACACGGTCGGCGACCCCTACAAGGATACCGCAGGACCGGCGGTGAACCCGGCGATCAAGATCACCAATATCGTGGCGCTGCTGCTGCTCGCCATCCTCGCCCATGCCGCTTGAGGCGATCGGGGATACAAGATAGCCACGACGGTCCCGGTCCAAATTCCGTTGGACCGGGGGGCGTAAGCAGCGCCGAAGGCGCCCTACACCGGGAATGGGCTGAACTTGGTCGCGCCGTTGAAGATCTGTCTCAGGAAGCTCTGTTCGATGCCGCTCGAAGGCGTGGTGCGGCTGATGAAATCGAAGATCTTTCCGTCTTGCAGCCCCCAATTTGCCAGGCGCTCGACCTTGAAGTTCTTGTCGAAATAGACCGCGAACACACGCTGGTCGATGATCGAGGGTTGTTGAAACTGGAAGCGCTGAAAGGTGGTCTGCGAAGCGTAGTAGAAAGTCTGATTGCCGACGGTCGACACATTGGAAGGCTGGCCGAGCTTCTGCAGCACGGCCTGAACATCCGTTCCGGGCTTGATCTCGTCGAGCACCTTGTCATCGAAGATATAGCCATGGGTCAGCGTCTGGCCGCCCGCGAAGATCGGGCCGCCGGTGTTGAGGGATGGCAGCGCAGGGAGACCCGAGGGCAGCGCGGCGCAGGCCGCAAGCGGAACCAAGGCCAGCGCGGCGACGAGCAGGCGCGCATTCGCAGCGCCTTTGTCCGCCGGCGGCACTTGCGGCCGGGACCTGCTTGCTTTCACCTGATCATCTCCCATGTGCCTTGCGGGCGAAGGTTGCGGTAGCTCGCCCTTCATGCGAACGCAAGGCTTGGCGTGCGCGCCAAGCTTGCCGATGAGGTTTGTAGTCAGAATGTGGCCATTTGTGAGACGCAACCGTCTCGCGCCGGTCGAACGCTTCTACGATTCGATCGCGGCGCTGTCGCGGAGGCAAGTCTTTTTTGCGAATTATGGCATCGCCGATACCTTCGAAGGCCGTTTCGAGTTGCTGGCGCTCCACCTGGCACTGGTGCTGCGCCGCCTCGCAGACCTGCCAGCGCCCGCGGGCGAGCTGGCCCAAGACCTCACCGATCTTGCTTTTCGCCGCCTCGATCAGGGGCTGCGCGAGATCGGCATCGGCGATATGGGCGTTCCCAAGCGGATGAAGGCATTGGCCAAGGCCTTTTACGGCAGAGCCGCGGCTTACCACGCGGCCTTTGCTGCGCGCGACCACGCGCAGCTCGTCGAAGCCTTGCGGCGCAATGTCTTCGGTGGAGGGGAGGGGGATGCGGAGGGCCTCGCGGCTCACGCCGAAATGGTGGAGGGCCGCCTCGCGAGGCTCGATCTCGAGGCGATTCTCGCCTCAGGTCTCGACAGCCTCGAATCCGGAGTGCTCCGATGAGGCGAGATAATTGTCCCTTCAGGCGCCCGATCCTGGTTGCCGATCTGCCGCGGATAGGCCTCGACGTCATCGTCACGGCGAGCCCCGAGGAGTGCGTCGCGATCGCGCGCGAATTCAAGCTTCCGGCCATCGAAGCTCTTTCGGGCGCCTATCATGTCGCGGCGACCCCGAAGGGAGCGCGGGTGAAGGGCGAGGTGGTCGCGCGTGTCCGCCAGACCTGCGTCGTCAGCCTCGAACCCTTCGAGGCCGAGTTGCGCGAGCCTGTCGATCTCGCCTTCGCGCGGCCGCAAGATGGCGGCGGGGCGCATTCCGGCGACCGCGCGATCAGCATTTCGCCTGAGGACGAGGACCCTCCCGAGCCGCTTCTCGACGGAACGGTCGACCTCGGCGCCGTCACCCTGGAATTCCTGGCGCTCGGCCTCGATCCTTACCCGCGCAAGCCGGGCGCCGAGCTCCCCGCCGCGAAGCAGGGGGCCGAGCAGTCGCCATCGCCCTTCGCGGCGCTGGCCGGCCGTACGCGAAAGCCCACCGGCAAGAAATGATGCCAGGTCGCCGGGCTCGATCCGCGGTGTGGCCATCGAATTTCGCGCATTTGATTTGGAAGGGCTCATTCAAAGACTTGAGCTAAGGCAAAATATGCAACTACTTCAATATGTTGATATGAATGTCTGCAGTGTTGCCGTCACGCCATTGCGCGCTTGACGCAAAAGGCTATTGTCGCGCTCTGCGGCGCAGAGGCGGCGCGAAGGCTTGAAAACACGAGGCCATGCCGCAGACCGTTCGCATCGCGCTCGACCTGATGGGGGGCGACCAAGGCCCCGAGATGGTGATACCTGGGGCATCGATCGCGCGCGAGCGGCGCCCCGACATCCGCTACGTGCTCTATGGGCGCGAGAGCGAGGTTGCGCCGCTTCTCGATCGCTATCCGAGCGTCAGGGACTTCTCGACCTTTCATCATACCGATGTCGCGGTGAAGATGGATGACAAGCCGAGCCAGGCCTTGCGCGCCGGCCGCTGGAAATCGTCGATGTGGCTCGCGGTCGAGGCGGTCAAGAAGAAGGAGGCGGATGTCGCCGTGTCGGCCGGCAATACCGGCGCGCTGATGGCGATGGCGACCTTCTGCCTGCGTCCCATGGCGGGCGTCGACCGCCCCGCGATCGCCGCCATCTGGCCGAATGCGCGCGGCGAGAGCATCGTGCTCGATGTGGGCGCGACGATCGGCGCCGACGCCAAGCACCTCACCGATCTCGCGGTGATGGGCGCCGCCATGGCGCGCATCGTATTCGACGTGGACAAGCCGCTCGTCGGACTCCTCAATGTCGGCGTCGAGGAGATCAAGGGGCTCGAGCCCATCCGCCAAGCAGGGCGCATGTTGCGCGAGGCCGACCTCGCCGATCTCGACTATGTGGGCTTCGTCGAAGGCGACGATGTCGGCCTGGGTTCGGTGGACGTGGTGGTGACGGAAGGCTTCTCCGGCAATATCGCGTTGAAGACGGCTGAGGGTACGGCAAAGCAGATTGCCTCCTATCTGCGCAGCGCCATGAACCGCACGCTGATGGCCCGCATCGGTTATCTGTTCGCCCGCCACGCCTTCGGCGCGCTGCGCGACAAGATGGACCCTCGCAAGGTCAATGGCGGGGTGTTCCTCGGGCTCAACGGGGTGGTCATCAAGAGCCATGGAGGCACGGATGGGCTGGGTTTTGCGAGCGCCGTCGAACTCGCCTATGACATGGCGCGCTACAATCTCGTCGACGTGATTCAGGCAAGCCTAAGCTCCCCTGAGCTCGTTTCCGCCCGAGCGGCTTCCGAGGCCGCCGCTCCGCGCCCCTCCACTCCGCTCGCCGAGGACAAGACTGCGTGAATATATCGAGATCGGTGATCGTGGGCGTTGGTGCGTCCTTGCCGCGTCGTGTCATGACCAACGAAGATCTGTCGAGGATGGTCGATACATCGGATGAATGGATCGTCCAGCGCACGGGCATCAAGGAGCGCCATATCGCAGCCGATGACGAGACGACCGGCACGCTCGGCCTTGCCGCGGCCAAGGCGGCGTTGGCGGATGCGAGGCTCGACGCCGCGGACATCGACCTGATCATCCTTGCGACCTCGACGCCCGATCATACCTTCCCTGCTACGGCGACCGAGATCCAGGCAGCGCTCGGCATTACGCATGGCGTGGCTTTCGATCTCCAGGCCGTGTGTTCCGGCTTCATTTTCGCCATCGCGACGGCGGACAAGTTCCTCACCTCGGGCTCGCATAAGCGAGCCTTGGTGATCGGCTCCGAGACCTTCTCGCGCATCCTCGATTGGAAGGATCGCGCGACTTGCGTCCTTTTCGGCGACGGCGCCGGCGCCGTGGTTCTCGAGGCGCGCGAGAACCTCGGCGTGGTGGCCGAGCGCGGGGTGATCACCACGCATCTGCGCTCGGACGGGCGCCATAAATCGAAGCTCTATGTCGATGGCGGGCCCTCTTCGACGAAGACGGTTGGCCATTTGCGCATGGAGGGGAAAGAGGTGTTCCGTCATGCGGTCGGCATGATCACCGACGTCATCAAGGATGCTTTCGCGGCTGCCCGCATTACCGCCTCCGACATCGACTGGTTCGTGCCCCATCAAGCCAATCGCCGGATCATCGACGCCAGCGCCGACAAGCTCGGAATTTCCCGCGACAAGGTCATCGTAACGGTGCAGCAGCATGGCAACACTTCCGCTGCCTCCATCCCTCTCGCGCTCGACACGGCGGTACGCGACGGCCGCATCAAGCAAGGCCACCTCGTGCTCCTCGAGGCGATGGGCGGTGGCTTCACCTGGGGGTCGGCCTTGATCCGTTGGTGATCCCTTCCGCACTTCGACGACCTGAGGTAGCCTATCATTCAGAGATCGAATTCGGTTGCCTGGACGAAGGCAAGATATCTAGTATCGGAATCCATCCGACGGCCATGGTTGCGTGATCGGCCGGCGCTGCGCAAAAGGGGTCGGAGTGTGTGCGGGCCGTCAATAGCCGGATACGCGGCTTGGGCTCGGGAATGAGGAAGATGCAATGGGCGACACCTGCACCAGGGCGGACCTCACCGAGGCGGTCTACCGGAAGCTCGGCTTATCGCGGACCGAATGCGCCTCGATCGTCGAGTTCGTGCTGCAGGAGATGTCGGACCGCATTGCCAGGGGCGAAAAGGTCAAGCTGTCCTCGTTCGGCTCGTTTCTGGTGCGTTCGAAGGGGCGGCGTATCGGGCGCAATCCGAAGACCGGCGTCGAGGTGCCGATCGAGCCGCGGCGCGTCTTGGTCTTCAAGCCGTCCAATATTCTGCGGGCGCGTATCAACCGCAAGGCTGACGGCAAAGGCGATTGATCAGGATGGACAAGGCAATCGGCGCCTATCGTACGATCAGCGAGGTCGCCGACGAACTCGACATCCCCCAGCATGTGCTGCGCTTCTGGGAGACACGTTTTCCGCAGATCAAGCCGATGAAGCGCTCCGGAGGGCGGCGCTATTACCGCCCAGGGGATGTGCTTCTCTTGCGTGGGATTCGCCGGCTCCTCTATGGCGAGGGCTATACGATCAAGGGCGTGCAGCGCATCCTTGCGGTCCAGGGCCTCGGCGTCGTGCAGCAAGCGGGCGGAGCGTCAGGCGACGAGCTTGCTGCCGCCGACATCGAGGGGATCGACGACCTCGACGTCGCGTCCCCGCCGATCGACGAAGAGATTTCCGTCGAGTACGTTCCCCAGCGCGAAGCGATGGACGAAGGCGCCATTGCGGGCGAGACGATGCCGGCGGCGAGCGCGAAGTCGGGCAGCGACGCCGTCACGGTCGGCCACCAGGCCGCAGCCCCACCCCCTCCCGCGCTATCCTCGAATCAGCGGCGCTTGCTGCAGAGCGTGCTCGACGAACTCCTCGAATGCGCGCGGCACCTCGACTCGCTAGGCGAGGCCGAATCAGCGCGGCAAACCTTGCCAGGCGAGCATTAGGGCCAGTCTTCGGCCGGCCCTCGAAGCCTTCCCCGATTCCGTAGAGCATTTTCCGGCGGAGTGGCCTCCGGTTCGCCGCAGAAAATCCGGCAAAAGGAAAATCGGCTGGAGCCCCGGTCAGATTCAATCGGACCGGGAATAGCTCCAGTCGCGGCATCGCGGCTTGAAATCACCCGTCGAGCGTTGATCGAAGCTTCTGCGGCGATGCTTGCGGCTGCTCGATCTCGCCGAGCCGTTTCAGCACGATCTCGGCGCCTTCATCGATCGCTTTCTGGATCAGCTTCACAGCCCTTTTCGCATCTCGGCGCGCGAGCGCGTCCAGCAGCAAGTCGTGATTATGCGGATCGGCCAGCCGTTCCCGGTCGACCGGAAACAGAAAATTGAGGCTCGGCCCGATCTTCAGCCACAAGGACTCGATGACGGCATGGAGGGTCGGCATGTCGGCCCTCGCGTAGAGCATCAGCCTGAATTCCTTGTTTTCGTGGAGCGCCTCATGCACCGCGTTCCTGGCGCGCGCATCCTTGTAGCGTCGGTTGATGACCTGCAGCTTCGCGATGTCATCGTTCGAAATGCGGGCGCAGGCCCGTTCGACGGCCAAGGCCTCGACGACGCGCCGGATATCCGTGATCTCGCGATAGCGCGCCACCGACGGAGCCGCGACTTGGAAGGATTGCGCCGGCATCGCTTCGAGCGCGCCGCTGGCGACCAGCTTCAACAGCGCTTCGCGGACAGGCGTCTGGCTCGTGCCCAAGCGTTCCGCGAGATCGCGCGCCACGAGCCGCTCTCCGGGCTTGAGACTGCCCTCCATGAGAGCCTGCTTCAGCGCCCGCTCCACATGGCCCGTCAGACCGCCCTTCGGCGCCATCGGCAAATCCATGCTCACCCTATCCTCCCACCGCTCGCGCCTGCCCACAGGATCAGGCTCCGCATTCCAGCGCAAAAAAGCACTTGCGCTGTCTTCTACAGAATATAGCATATAGAGGCGCGCGATCGTTGTCGCGGTCTGGTTCGTTCGAGAGCGGGAAAACAGCCATGAAAAGCTGGCATGTCGGATTGCTGGGGTTTGGGCTTCTGATGAGCGCGGCCTTCCCGGCCGCTGCCGCGCCGGATGAGCTCGTCATCGCGCGGGCGGCCGCGCCCTCCGCGATGGATCCCGGCTTCCTGAGGGAGCCTGCGACCTTGGTCGACAACGTGTTCGACACGCTGGTGATGCGCGACAAGGATATGAAGCTCGTTCCGGGTCTCGCTCTGTCCTGGCGCGCCGTCGACGACACGAGCTGGGAGTTCAAGCTTCGGCCCGGCATCAAGTTTCACAACGGTGAGCCCTTCGGCGCCGCCTCTGTGAAATTCACATTCGATCGGATCATCGATCCCAACGCCAAGTCGCCGACCATTTCCTATGTGCGGTCGATCGCGGGCGTCGATGTGCTGGACGAATTGACGGTTCGCGTGCGAACAAACGGGCCCGATCCACTCCTGCCGACGCGCATGAGCCGTTATCCGGCCTATATCGTTCCGCCGAAATACATCGCCGAGGTCGGCAAGGACCTGTTTGCCCGCAAGCCCGTGGGGACGGGTCCTTACAAGGTCACCGAGTTCGTGCAGGACGACCGGGTCGTGATGGTCGCGAACCCGGATTATTGGCGCGGCAAGCCGGCGATCGAGCAGGTGGTGTGGCGTCCCATTCCGGAAGCGACCGCACGCATCGCGGCTCTCGTCTCTGGCGAGGTGCAACTCGTCGAAGGTGTGCCTCCCGATCTCATGGGCCTGATCAAAGCCAACCCGGAATTGAGGGTGGAGCAAGTCCGCCACGGCGGATTGACCATCTATCTCGGCCTCAAGATGACGGAAAAGCCGCTATCCGATCTCCGCGTCAGGCAGGCCCTGTCCGCCGCCATCGACCGCAAGTCCATCGTCGGACAGATACTCAAGGGGCTGGCGACCGTCACCGGCAGCCAGGCGAGCCCCGCCGACTTCGGATACAAGGCCATCGAACCCGCACCCTACGATCCCAAGAAAGCGAAAGCGCTGCTCGCCGAGGCCGGATATCCCGACGGCTTCTCGATCAAGATGCAGGTTCCACGACGCTACATCTCGAGCGCCGAAGTCGGCCAGGCGATCACCCAGCAATTCGCCGCCATCGGCGTGAAGGCCGAGCTCGAAGTCCCGGAATGGTCCGTCTATACGCAGCAGGTTCCTGCCGGCAAACAGGCGCCGATCTACATGTTGGCCTGGGGGTCGACGCAGACGCTCGACGCGGATGCCGCGCTCTTCGCGATCCTGAGATCGGGCGAACCCTATTCGACGGTATCCATCCCCGCGCTCGACGCCTTGCTCGACGAGAGCCGCAAGGTCGTCGATCCCGTAAAGCGGGCCGAGCTGCTTTACCGCATCCAGGACGAGGTCGCGGCCGATGTCCCGCTGCTGACGCTCTATCAGGAGGATTCCCTCTACGCGGCGCGCAATGAGTTGAGCTTCGCTGGGCGGCCGGACGCGCGGATGCCGGTCTTCGACATGAAGCTTGCGCGGTGACGTGGAGGCTGAAGGCCGCTTTATCATCGGCCGACGGCTTGGTAGGTGCGGGTCTCCTCGTCGCAGTCCTCGTCTTCGCGATCGTCGGGCCGGCGTTGTGGGTTTCCGATCCCATCAACGGCACGCTGGCTGGAACTTTCAGGCCGCCCGGCGCCGAACTCGGCGGTCAATGGCATCCGCTCGGCACGGATCAGCTCGGACGCGATCTGCTCGCCCGCATCATGGCGGGCGCGCGGTTGTCGCTTGGAATCGTGGTGGTCGCGGGACTGATCTCCGCAATCATCGGCACTGCACTCGGCGTGGTCGCGGGCTATGCAGGCGGCTGGACCGACGCTGCCATCATGCGGCTCGCGGACATCCAGCTCTCCATCCCATTCATCTTGCTGGTGCTGCTGATCGTTTCGGTACTCGGCCCGAGCGTCGCCAATCTGATCATCGTGCTCGGCATCACCGGCTGGGCGATATTCGCGCGCGTGGCGCGGGCGCGCACGCTCGAGGTGCGGGAGCTCGAATATGTCGAGGCGGCGCGGGCTCTCGGCTTGCCGAGACGACGCATCTTGGTCGGCCACGTCCTGCCGAACATCGCCACCCCGCAGATCGTCCTGTTGACGCTCGACCTTCCGCGTCTCGTCGTCTTGGAGGCGTCGGTCGGATTCCTGGGCCTTGGCGTCCAGCCGCCCGTGCCGACGCTCGGCAATCTCATCGGAGACGGGCGCTCTTATCTGCTCGTCGCGGATTGGCTCGTCGTCTATCCGGGACTCGTCATCGCGGCCCTGGTCGTCGGCTTCAATCTTCTGGGAGACTGGCTCGTCAAACGGACGCAGGCGCGACTGGCGTGACCATGCTGTATTTTCTCGCCAATCGCCTAGCGCAAGCAGCTGTCGTTCTTCTCGGTGTTTCGGGGATCGTCTTCTTCTGCCTTTTTCTCACCGGCGATCCGGCCGCTCTCATGCTGCCGCCGGACGCAAACCGCGCGGAGATCGAAACATTCCGCAAGGCGATGGGTTTCGATGACCCGCTCATCCTGCAATATCTGCGCTATCTGGGACAGGCGCTGAGCGGCGATCTCGGAACCTCGTTGCGCTTCCAGCGACCGGTTCTCGCGCTCGTCGCCGAGCGCCTGCCGGCGACGGCGCTGCTCGCCATCTGCGCCTTGGGCTGGAGCACGGCGCTCGGGCTCGTCTTCGGGATCGTAGCGGCGATCAGACCGGGAGGGTTCCTCGACTTCCTCGTCAGGATGGTTGCGCTCGCCGGACAGGCCGTGCCCGTCTTCTGGCTCGGGCTCGTCCTCATTCTCGTCGTTTCGGTGAAATGGCGGCTGCTGCCGACGGGCGGCTATGGCGAGCTGCGCCATCTCGTATTACCCGCTCTGACGCTGGGCGCCTATTACATGAGCGCCGTCACGCGACTTGTTCGCGCGAGCCTCACGGAAGAGTTGGCTCAAGACTATGTCCGCACGGCGCGGGCCAAGGGGCTTTCCGAGGGACGCGTCGTCATTCGTCACGCATTGCGCAATGCGCTGATTCCAATCGTGACCGTCCAGGCAATGTATTTCGCTGCGCTGCTCGGCGGAGCGCTAGTGACGGAAATCATCTTCGCTTGGCCGGGCATCGGGCGGCTTGCGGTCCAGGCCATCCAGAATCGCGATTTTCCGCTCGTCCAGGCGATCGTGCTGCTCACGGCCACGGCCTTGGTCCTTGCCAACATACTCGTGGATATCGCTTATGCGCTGCTGAATCCGAGAATTCGGTTATGACCGATCTCGCCAACATCGCCGACCTTCGCCATAGCGCGCTCGATCTCCTGGCCGATTGGACGCCGCTGCGCTCGATCGCGGGAAACGAATTGGGTCTGAGGCGAATGGCAAATCTCGTGGCCGGGCATTTGCGGCAGACCATGGGCGCGACGATCGTCGATGCGGGGTTGCGGTTCGATCCGCCGGTCGTTCACGCCAGGATCGATATCGGAGCCCCAACGACGATCCTCTTGTACAATATGTACGACGTCATGCCCGCGACTTCGGCAGGCTGGAGCGTCGACCCCTTCACCGGCGGCATCGTCGAGGCTCCAGATGGACCTCGCTATGTCGCCCGAGGAGCCGAGAACAACAAGGGTCCGATGGCGGCGATGCTGGTCGCGGCGCGCCATCTCCTTGCGAAAGGGGCGCTGGGGGCCAATCTCGAAATTCTGCTTGAAGGGCAAGAGGACACCGGCAGCGCGCAGCTGCGCCGCTATCTGACGGCGAAGGACACGCCCGTGCGCAAGGCCGCTGCGGCCTTGTTCCCGTCCTTCTGCGAATATGGCGGCGGCGCGCCGCGCATCTATTACGGTTTCAAGGGTATCGCCCATGGGACGATCTCCTTCGAGAGCGGCGGATGGGGTGGTCCGAAAACGGCTTGCCATTCGTCAAATTCACCATGGATCGCCAATCCCGCCTGGTCGTTGATCCAAGCGCTGGCGCAACTTGCCGCCGGCGAACGCGGCCGCGGCGTGATCCCGCCAGGGCTTCGGCCCGTTCTCGCCCGGCTCGCGGAGACCTTCGATCCGCGCGCGGAGCTTGCCTTTCGCGCGACCGAGCGCTTCTCGATCGATGGATCGGCGCACGATCTCCTGACGCATGTCTTGTCGGCGGCGCACCTGAATGTCTCGGATTTATGGACGAGCCCGCCGGCAGGGCGCGGCATCATTCCCGTGACAGCCTGCGCCAGGTTCGATCTGCGCTGGCCGCCCGGCCTCGATTGCGAAGGCGAATTGGCGCGGCTGGCGGTGGATTGCGCCCCTGCCGAGCTCACGGTCGAGGATGCCTATCCTGGTCGGTCCTTCTCGCCCGATGCTCTCGGTTTCCAAGAACTTGTGAACACCTACAATGCCCTCGGCGCGGCGCCGCAATGCTGGCCATGGGCGATCGGCGCCGCGCCCGCCTATGCGTTCGCAAATCTGAGCGAAGCCTTCATCATCGGCGGTCTCGGCACGGGCGGCAACGCCCATGGCGTCGACGAATTCGTCGAGCTTCGCGGGATCGATCGCTTCCTTCAATCGCTTCTTCTGTGGCTTCCCGCGCTTGCGGTCAGGGCTGCCGCCGCCTCGAGAGCGCGGTCATGACTGGAGGCACGGCGCCTTCCCACCATATTCCCAAGGAGTGGTCTTGATGACTTCAGACGATTTTCCGCGCGTCGAGCTCGGATTCTTTCCAACCCCGATCGATACGCTCACGCGGCTTTCAAGGGAGATCGGCATCACCTTGCGCATGAAGCGCGATGACTATTCCGGCTTTGGCGGTGGCGGCAACAAGGTCCGCAAGCTCGAATATCTGATGGCGGACGCGCTCGCGCGGAAGGCAGGCGTATTGATCACCACGGGCGGACATCAATCGAACCATGCGCGCATGGTGGCCGCGGCGGCCCGCCGCTTCGGGATGAACGCCGTCCTCGTTCTGCGCGGCGATGCGCCCTCTGAATATCAGGGCAATCTCTTGCTCGACCGCCTGTTCGGCGCGCGCCTCGAGTTTCTCGATCCTACCGATTATTTCCATCTCATCCATGGCCGCATGTCGGCGCATGCCGCGGAGGCGCAGGCCTCGGGGAAGGCGCCCTACATCATTCCACTCGGCGGTGCCAATCCGCTCGGCGCCTTGGGCTATGTCCGCGCCGTCGAGGAAATGACACGCCAGCTCGAGACGATGCGGCTTGCCGCGCCCGACATCATCGTCGCTCCGGCCGGCTCGGGCGGGACGCTCGCGGGCCTGCATGTCGGCGTGCGGCGGCACTGGCCCGGCACGCGGATCATCGGCATCAGCGTCAGTCGCGACAGCGCCTGGTTCCAAGAGCGCATCGCCGCGATGGCGGGCGAATGCGCCGCCCTCCTCGGCTGGAAAATGGAATTCCAGCCTTCCGACATCCAAATCGAGGACGGCTTCGTCGGGACTGCCTATGGCATTCCAAGCCCCGGCGGGATCGAGGCGATCGGCCGCGTCGCCAGGAGCGACGGCGTTCTGCTCGACCCGGTCTATACCGGCAAGGCGATGCACGGCGTTCTCAGCCTTGTCGAGAAGGGCGAGATTCCGCCGGGCAGCGACGTGCTCTTCGTCCATTGCGGGGGGAGCCCGGCGCTCTATCCTTTTGCCAAGACACTCACCGGGGGCGCCGGCGCATCGCCGTCATGACCGCGCCAGCTCGGCCTTTTCTCGATCGTGCCGGGGTCATTGCGCTCGGGGGAGCCGAATTTTCCGCGGCCATCCGCGACACGCGCGATGCGCTCGCGCTGCTGCGCGCCGGCGAAGCCGAGATGCCGGCCGAAACCTCGGTCGCTCTCGGCGACAGCCGAGCAAGCGGCCGCGCCTATGCGCTCCCTGCGGGCCTCGGCGGCCGCTTCCAGGCGGCCGGCGTGAAATGGACCGCGCACAGGCCGGAAATCGGCGATGGCCTTCCGGCCATCGTCTCCCATACGATCGTGCATGATCGGCGCACGGGTTTGCTGCGCGGCATCGTCGAGAGTGCGCTATTGACCGCGATGCGGACGGCGGCGGTTTCCGCCCTGTCGCTCGAATGTCTCTCCCCAGCCCCCCTGCGTACGGTTTCGATCCTCGGCGCGGGGTTCCAGGCGAGGACGCATCTTCACATGCTTGCGGCGCTTCGGCCGGAGCTGGACAAGGTCATCCTTTGGAACAGGACGGGGAGCCGCGCCAAGGCCCTCTCTGCCCTTGATTGGCCCTTCAAGGTCGAGATAGCTTCGTCGCCGGAAGCAGCCGCGCGAAGCGACGCGGTTCTGCTCTGCACTGCCGCGAAAGCGCCGATTCTCGACGCGGCGGCATTGTCGCCCGGGCGACTGATCGTCCAGGTGGGACATCATGAGGTCAGCTACGATGCGATCGACCGCGCCGATCATGTCGTGGTCGATCTGTGGGGCGAGTTTCGGCTGACGAGCGCCAAGAGCTTGTTCCAGATGCATCGCGCCGGGCGCTTTCCGCAATCGCGGCTCTCTTGCGTGCTCGCCGATGCGGTGGCCGGCGCATGGCGCCCTCGTCCGGGCTCGCTCGTCTACATGTCGAGCTTCGGGCTGAACGTGCTCGACATCGCGCTTGCCGCGCGTCTGATGGAACGGGCGGAGACGGTAGGCGCCTACGCCTCTCCTCCACGATCCCATGATGACAGGACGACATGGCCATGGATGTGACGATCGATGTCGAGGCCGTGCACCGGCGACTTGGCGAGCCTGGCCTCGTGCTGGTCGATGTGCGCGGCGAGGAAGCCTGGCGTAGCGCCACCATTCCGGGCGCCGTCCATCTGAATGTCTATGACTATTTCATTCCGCGGAGCGATGAAGCCGGCATTGCGGCGCTCGCGCGTTCGGCCGCAACGGCGTTCGATGCCATTGGCATCGGGCAGGCGCGGACGGCGATCTTCTTCGAGGACCGCACGGGGATGATCTCGCCGCGCGGACTTTGGTTCCATGAGTTTCTCGGCCTTTCGGGCGGCCTGATCCTCGACGGCGGATTTCAGGCCTGGATCGAGGCGGGCCATGCGACGGCGCCCGGCTACGGGGCGTCGGCGGAGATCTTGCCTGAGCCGCCGGACGTGCCGCAGCCCGCCACGCGGCGGCAACTGATCGCGTCGTTGCAGGAGACCTTGGACGCGCCCATCGTCCTCGACGTGCGCAGGCGCAGCGAATACAGCGGCGATTTCGTCCATCCCTGCTGCGCGAGGGCGGGCCGCATTCCCGGATGCCGCCATATCTTCTGGGAGGACTTGCTCGACGAGGGCCGCTACCGTTCGCCGGGGGAGGTCGCGGCAATCGCGGCGAAAGCCGGCCTCTCGCGAGATCAGGCGATCGTCACCTATTGCCACCGCGGCGCACGCGCGGCGACTGCGCTCTACGCGCTGCGGAGGGCTGGATTCAACAATGTCCGGGTCTTCGTCGGTTCGTGGCACGAATGGGCGGAGCGAGCTGATCTTCCGCTCGAAACGGGAGACTGATCGATGCCCGCGCCGGGACTGCCGGCCGCGGAACGAAACGTGGCCGAAGGGGAGGCTGAATCAACCCGCGAATGTCGCTTCGATCTTGGACAGAAGGGCGCGGAAAATCGGCACCGCATAATCGATGAGCGCACGCATGCGCGCCGTCGCCGGACGCTGGGGCGGGGTCAGGAGATGCACCGGCAGCGGAGAGGGCTCGAATGCACTCAGCACGCGGATGAGACGCCCGGCCCGCAACTCGGCTTCCGCCTGATAGGACATCAAGCGAGTGAGGCCATGTCCTTCCACCGCCGACGCAACGGCTGCCGCGGCATCGTTCACGTTCAAGCGGGGGCGCAGACGCACAAGGCGTTGCCTGAGGCCTGAGGATTCCGAGAACCGCCACGCTTGGTCGGTGGCGCTCTGGGAAAACACGACGCAGTCGTGCCCCGCGAGATCGACGGGACGCTTGGGTGCGGGGTGATGCGCCAAATAGCTCGGGCTGGCGCACAGCACGCGGCGTACCTGTCCGAGCTTGACGCTCGATAAGGACGAGTCCGGCAAATGTCCGATGCGGATCGCCGCATCGAATCCCTCCTCCACCAGGTTGACGATCCGATCGAGCAGAAGCAGCCGCAGCGCAACGCCCGGATGCGCATCGAGGAAACCCTCGAGGGCCGGCCGCACATGCAAGCGACCGAAGGTCGCCGGCGAGGTGATCGCCACCGTTCCCCGCAATTCGATCTGCTCGCGGCCCGCGCTGCGTTCGGCGCTGTCGAGTTCCGCCAGCACGTTGCGGCAAGCCGAGAGGTAGCGTTCCCCCGGCTGGGTCAGCCGCATCGCTCGGGTACTGCGCTGGAGCAGCCTCACGCCGAGGCGTTGCTCCAGAAATGCCACGGCGCGCGTGACCGCAGGGGGCGAGCGCCGCAAACGCCGCGCGGCCGCGGCGAAGCTGCCTTCGTCCACCACGCTCGCAAAGATGCGCATGGCCTCGAGATGGTCCATCGATAATTCCACATTCTGCAACAATGATTTTCTAACATCGCCCATTCTGTAGCGATTGGAAAGGGCTCACATACGCTGCGTGGATGAAGGATGCATGAGGTGATACCGTGAGAGAGACCCTTCAGGCGCAGGCGGACGAAGTTGCCCTCGAGCGGTCGGCGGATGGCGCAGCGAGACCGCAGCTGTCCCCTCAATTCGCAGGTGGCGAAGACGTGTGGCACGAGGGCGAACGTGCCGCCCAAGCGAAGCTCGGCGTGACGGCGCGCATGCAGGAAGTCGGGCAGCGAGCGCTGCGCAGCTTCATGCCGGCGCAGCACCGAGCCTTCTTCGCGAAGCTTCCATTTCTGGTCGTCGGCTCCGTCGATGGCATGGGAAGGCCCTGGGCTTCGCTTCTGTTCGGCCGGCCCGGCTTCGCAACTAGCCCCGACCCGATCAGCCTGATCGTCGCCGCGCTTCCCGATGCGCGCGACCCTCTCGCGGAAGCCCTGATCGAGGGCGCGACGCTCGGCCTGTTGGGCATCGAGCTGCCGACGCTTTGGCGCAACCGGCTGAACGGACATGTCGCAAGCGTGGATGCCCGCGGCTTCTCACTCTGCGTCGACCAGAGCTTCGGCAATTGCGCCCAGTACATCCATAGGCGCGATTATGCCGGCCTGCCGCTGGAAGCGGTCGGCGCGCAGCTGCGGGTCGACCGCTTCGAGAGGCTGGACGAGGAAACCGCGGCGCTGGTCGCCCGCGCGGATACGGCTTTCGTCGCCTCGGCGGCGGCGCCCAAGGGAGGCCGCTCGCATGGAGTCGATGTTTCGCATCGTGGCGGCGTGGCGGGTTTCCTGAAGCTCGATCGGGACGGAAACATCCTGTTGCCCGATTACCGGGGAAATTTCTTCTTCAATACGCTCGGGAACCTGCTCGTCAATCCGCGCATCGGGCTCACCCTCGTCGATTTCGAGAGCGGAGATTTATTGCAACTCACCGGGACTGCCGAAATCTTGTGGGAGGGCGAAGCGCTTCGCGAGCATCCCGGCGCCCGACGGCTGTGCCGGATCACTCCGCTGCGTGGGCAGTGGGCGCGTGGCGGCTTCCCGCTTAAAACCTCGCTTCGCCAAATATCGCCGCAAGCGATTGCGATGCTCGGGAGCCCGCAGGAGCGATGAGGCCGCCCGAAGCGAGCCTCGAACGCGATCGAAATCCGCGGTTCGATGCCCGTGAATTCATTGGCGCCCTCGGCGCAAATCGAGCAGATTGCCGCCGAATTCGCTGATTCGGTCACGTTCCGCGCGGGGCTCCATGGGACTCATCTCGACCATCATCGTCGCCATCATTCAGGGCGTTACCGAGCTCTTTCCGGTGTCGTCGCTCGGGCATGCGGTGGTGCTGCCGCCGCTCATGCGGCTCAAGGAGATGGACATCCGCTCGGAGGCATTCCTGCCATTGCTCGTCGTCCTGCATGTCGGCACGGCGATCGCCCTGATGCTGTATTTCTGGCGTGATTGGCTCGACATCATATCGGCCTTCTTCGATCGCGACCCGCAAAGGCGCGCTGACCATTTCCGGCTGTTGCTGCTGGTGATCGTCGGCACCGTTCCCGCGGTCATCGCCGGTTTCCTGCTCGAGCGGTATGTGCGCGAGCTATTCGGCTCGGCCTTCCTCGCCGCCTTCTTCCTGATCGTGAACGGCATATTGCTGTTCGCCGTCGAGCGGTTGAAGCAGGATGGACGCAATCCGATCGCCTCTCTGACCATGCAGGACGCCGCGATCATCGGCGTCTGGCAATGCCTTGCGCTGATACCGGGCATTTCGCGCTCCGGCGCGACCATCGCAGGCGGGCTGCTGCTCGGATTGAAGCATGAGGCGGCGGCACGCTTTTCGTTCCTGCTGGCGACGCCGATCATCCTCGGCGCGGCCGTGCTCGAAGTGCCTAAGCTGATGAAATCCGGAGGCCATATCACCAGCGTCGCCTTGATCGGCGGCGTGGTCGCTGGCGTGACGGCATTCCTTGCCATCGCGGCGATGATGCGCTGGATGAAAACGCATGAATTGAAGGGGCTCGACCCCTTCGCCTATTATTGCATGGGCTTCGGCGCGTTGAGCCTGGTGCTGCTGGCCATCTAGCGTGCCAGCGCCGCGAAGCCAATACGCTCCAGGAAGCTGCGCAGATCGATGACGGCGCGATCATGCGTGCCGATCATCAGCACCGTGTCCCCCCAGGCGACCTCGACCTCGAAGCCGAGCTTGCGCCGATTGACGTCGACCAATCTCGCTCGCGCCTCGACTACGGCGCCGACCGGCGCCGGCGCGACGTGGCGGATATGGACGCCCGTCCCGACCGAGGCTTCGCCGCGATCATAATGGGGCCTGACGCAGCGCTCCGCAGCCGTCTCGATGAATCCGATCAGCGCGGCGGTGCCGAGCGCCGTGACCTCGGCGTTTCCGAAAGCCTCCGCCGAATGCGATGCATCGGTCTTCATCGAGAAGGAATAGACGAGGCCGGGCTCCACGGGTTTCATGAGACGTGCAACGATGCTCGAGGGGCTTAAGCGCAATGATGGAAAACATCGCCGCTCGCCGCTCCGGCGTCAATGGGGTGACTGCACGATGGTCGAAGCGGCGAGATTTGCCGGCCTCCTTCCTTATGCCGACCGCGAGGGGGAGACTTCCCCCGCCCTTCGCATGCTGCGGTAGGAGTAGGCGGCCGGCAACCCGGCCTCACGACCGGCTTCCTCCGCGAGCTTCGCCACGACGCCATGGTGTGGCGAGAGATGGCAAACGGGGTCTGCCTGCCTGGCATCTCCGGTCAACATGAAGGCCTGGCAGCGGCAGCCGCCGAAATCGATCGTCCTGCGCGCGCAGGATCGGCAAGGCTCCTGCATCCAGGCCTCACCTCGGAAGGCGTTGAAGGCAGGCGAGGCCATCCAGATCTCCGCAAGGCTGCGGTCGCGCACATTCCAGAATTCGAGGCCAGGGATGAGCTCGGCCGCATGGCAGGGCAAGGCCTTGCCGGCCGGCGTCACATTCATGGTGCGGCGCCCCCATCCCGACATGCAGGGCTTGGGATAGCGCGCATGATAATCGGGAGCCACATGGTCGATGACGATCGATCCGGCATGGGCGGTCTTCAGCTCCTCGATCTCGGCGATGGCGATTTCTGCCTCCTCCCTGGACGGCATCAGCAGGGCGCGGTTGGCCATGGCCCAGCCGTAATATTGCGTATGCGCCACCTCGACCCGGCGCGCGCCGAGAGAAATCGCGAGTTCGACCATGGCGCCGGCGCGGCGGACATTCGCACGGTGGATCACCGCGTTCACCGTGAGCGGCAGGCCGTTGGCCACCACCCAGGCCGCGACCTCGAGCTTGCGGGCAAAGGCGCCCTTATAGCCCGCGATGCGGTCGGCCGACTGAGCCTCCGCATCCTGGATCGACAACTGCACATGATCGAGGCCGGCTTCAGCAAGGCTTTGCACCAGGGTTTGCGTCACGCCGATGCCGGAAGTGATCAGGTTGGTGTAGAGCCCGGCTTGCGCGCAATGGTCGACCAGCTCCACGAGATCGCGCCTGGCGGCGGGCTCTCCGCCCGAGAGATGCACATGCAATATTCCGAGTGCAGCAGCTTCCGAGAAGATGCGCTTCCAACTCGCGGTGTCGAGCTCGCTGCGGGTCCCGTCGAGTTCCAGCGGATTGGAGCAGTAGGGGCAGCCCAAGGGACAACGATGGGTCAGCTCCGCCAGAAGGCCGACCGGAGGCGAGGGCTCGACGGGCGAGGTCATAGGTCCAGCAGCCGTTTGGACGCGAGCGAGGACAGGAGCGCCCGCACATCGGCATCGATCCTCGCCCGATCCGCCGCATAGACGCGTGCGAGCTCATCGACGATCTCGTCGACGGTGCGCTCACCGGTGCAGCGTTTGATGATCTCGACCGCGATCGCATCCGTCTTCAAGGCGCGCTCGGGCGCGAGCAGCAGCCATTCCTGGCGGACCTCGTCATGCTTCAAGCGCACGCCGCGCGGCAGGCGCGGCCGCGCCGTCCCGGATGGCTCGGTCGGGTTCGCCGACGTCATGAGCTGTCCTTCGGCCTCCAATCCTTCGGCTTCCAGGCGCCCGGCGGAACATGGCCCTCGACATAGGCGTGCCAGAGCGCGTCGAGCTGCGCCCACAGCACATCGCATTTGAATGTCAGCGCCTCGAGCACGCTTCGCTGCTCGACCTCGCTGCGGGCGTTCATCTTCACATAGGCGAGCGCGAAATCCGAATCGCGTCGGGCCTGGGGCGGGCGCTTGGTGAAATAGGATAGGGTTTCCGCCGTGACGAAACCATAATGCTTGAGCATTCCCTCGACCCGCTCGCCGATGATCTGCGGCGAGAACAGCTCGGTGAGCGATGAGGCAATGGCCTCGAGCAAGCTGCGGTCGTGGCAGAAATGCACATAGGCTTCGACTGCGAAGCGCGTCGCCGGCAATATGCCTTTGGCCGAGACCACGAGATCGTGCTCGAGCCCCAATCCCGCCGTCAGCCGCAGCCAGCGCGCGATCCCGCCTTCGCCGTCGACCTCCCCGTCATGATCGATCACGCGCCTTCGCCATTCCCGCCGTAGCGCCGGATCCTCCATGCGCGCCAGGATGGTCGCGTCCTTCATCGGGATCTTGGACTGATAGAAATAACGGTTGAGGGCCCAGGCCTGGACCTCGGCGAGGGAACATTGGCCGCCGTGCAATCTGGCATGGAAGGGGTGCAGATTGTGATAGCGCGCTGCGCCGATCTCGCGCAGCGCAGCTTCGAGCTCGTCGGGCGTCATGAGGCTCATCGCAATGAGATCTCCATGCCGTCATGGGCTACCTGCCAGCCTGCCGCCTCGACGGCGAGGCGCTCCGGCGACCCCTCGATCAGGATCGGGTTGGTGTTGTTGATATGCGTATAGATTTTTTGCCGGGCATCGATCTCGGCGAAGGCCCTGAGCGACCCCTCTTGCCCGCTGATCGCCACATGGCCCATGCGCCACGCGGTCTTCTCGGATAGCCCGAGGCGGACCATCTCGTCATCGGTGTAGGTCGTGCCATCGAAGAGGAGGAGATCCGCGCCCGCCGCCCGCCGAAGCACTTCCTCGCTCGCGCGAGCGCAGCCTGGAACATAGACGAGGCGCCCGCCGGCGGCCGTTACCTCCAGTCCGAGCGTCGCCTCGCTGACACCGCCGATTTCGACCTCGCCCTTTTCCTGGTGAAGCGGCACCTTGCCCGGCACGAAGAACGGCCTGACGCTCAGCCCGAACCCCGTGTCGACGATGCCATCCTCGCTGAGCGGCTTCAGGACGACGCATGAGCGATCGAGCACGCCGAAGATCGAATTGGACTCGAGCAGCTGGAGCGTCGCGTCAGTCGCGAAAATGACCAGCGGCTGCCTCTCCCGCAGCGACAACAGCCCTGCCACATGGTCGACATCCCCATTCGTCAGGAACACTCCGCGAATGGGGCTGCTTCTAGCCGCGCCGAGAGGCCTCAGCGCCGGCGTGCCGGCGATCTGTTGCGACAAATCCGGCGAGGCGTTGAGCAGAAACCAATTCAGCCCATCGCCGCTGACGGCCAAGCTCGACTGCGTCCGCGGCGACACGCGCGGATCCTTCCTCCAGGCCAACTCGCAGATCGGGCAGCGACAATTCCACTGAGGGTAGCCGCCGCCCGCTGCCGAGCCGAGGATGATGACTTTCAGTTTCGTCGCGAGCCGTCGACCGACCGGCTCAGTACCGCATCAGGTCTCGGCGGATACGTAACTCGTCACTTCCATGCCGACGCAAATTTCGACGAGCTGAGGTGTGGTCCAGGCCATAGTTTCCTCCTGCCGGTTTGCTTTATGCGGGAACCTTACTCTACCGCCCCTTCAAGGCGCAAGCAGTGAATTTCGTTCTCCGGCTCGCAAGGTCGAGACAAATCCGATGGACGGGGTCGATCGGCAATCACTGGAGGCGGAAATTGACCCCGGCCGAAAACGCGTGAGGGGCGCCGGGCGGTGGCGCGGGGAAGGGGGATGCCCTGTGGACCATGGCCACAATTTCCGCGTCGATGTCGGTGTCCCCGCTGCCGCGCGTCAGCGAAACGCTGACGACACGCCCCGAGGCGTCGACCGAAAAGGCGACGACGGGGTTACCCTGTGCGCCGCGGGCACGCGCGGCCGGCGGATAGCGCTTGAACCCCGCAAGATGGCCGATCACAATACCGTGATAGGCCAAGACCGCGACGAGATCGGTTTGAGCTCTGGCCTTCGCGGCGCTCGCATCGGCCGCCTTCGCTTCGGCTCGCCGTTTCGCGTCCTGCGCTCCCCGCGCGGCGCGCTCCTTGGCCTCGGCTTGCGCGGCATCGGCCTTTGCTTCCAGCTCGCGCTTGGCTTGCTGGAGCCGCCGCTGGGCCCGCAAGCGTGCTGCCGCAGCCTCGTCCCGCGGCGGCTCTTCCGCAACCAGCGCGGCCTTTGGCGGCGCGGATGGCGGAGCGAGCCCGACCTCCGATGGCATCACGGGCGCGGGTAGCGGGGCCTGCTGCGCCTGCGCGGAAGTATCAGGCTCTGGCGGCGATTGCGGAGTAGCGGCTTCAACGGAGGGGGCCGCTGACGGAGGCGGCGGGGATTGGGCTTGAATCTCGGCCTCGGGCATAGCGTCGGCCGGTGGCGGCTGTGCATCGACCGCAGCCACATCCCCCGGCATGGCCGGTTGCGGTCGATCGCTGCTTGCCGGGCTTCCCGGCGATGGCGCGCGCTGCTCGGGCAGAGCATCCACGAGTTCGACGGAGATCTCGTCATCGTCGTCAGGGGATCTCGAAGCAAGCCAAGGGCTGTAGACGACCAACGCCGTCACGAGCATCGCGTGGACGGCGAGCGAAGTCACGGTTCCGACCCAGCCGCTGCCGCTCCTTTGGGACAAGCGGGCCACACCGGGTGCCGACGGCACGATAGATGTCGGTATCGGCATCGGGTCATCACGCGGCTCGGGCGTCGCAACCGCGGCCGAAGAGCGGCTTTCGTCAGGCGCGAACGTCAGGATCGCCCGATCTCGCCCGCCAGGCGGATGAGATCTCCCGTTCGCTCGCACATCAGCTTTTCCTTGATGCGGCTGCACGAATTCGCGGCCGTCTTGTAGGAGATCCCCAAACCTTCCGCGACCCCGGTAAGGCTCTTGCCTTCACCGAGCAGGCGCATGATTTCGACTTCGCGATTGGTGAGGCGTTGCAGAGGATCGTCGCTCGATGCGCGCGCCGTGGCGAGCTCCTCGTCGATCTCGCGCTCGACGTAGCGGAAGCCTTCGATCAGCCGCCGCACAGCCGTCAGAAGCTCGGCTGCCGGGGCGCTCTTACTGACATAGCCGCGCGCGCCCATGCTGAGCGCGCGTGCGGCGTAGATCGGCTCGGTGTGCATGCTGAAGACCAAGATGCGGGCCTTCCGGTCTTCCAGGAGGAACCGCTTCATGAGCTCGAGCCCGCTGATCCCCTCCAAATTGAGATCGAGGATGACGAGATCGGGACGTTCCCGTCGGAAGAGCGGCAGCGCCTCGCGCCCCGACGAAGCCTCGATGATCACGGCGTCGAGAGCAGCGGCCATGAGGCGCTGAACGCCTTCGCGGACGACCACGTGATCATCGACGAGCAGGATCTTCATATGGGCATCGCAACGATTGCGGCTTCGCGATCGGCTTCTTCCGTCATCTGCTTTTCCGGCAAACGTGCCGAGACGGTGACGCCGCCACCCGGGCGGACGCGAACCGCAAGCGTTCCGTCGAGAGCCCTGATCCGCTCCTCCATGCCGGCGAGCCCGTAGCCCGGCTTGTGCCGGAGCGGCTGGAATCCCTTCCCATCGTCCGAAATGCCGACCAGGACCTCGCCGCCTTCTCGCGTCACGCTGATCTCGATGCGGCCCGGACGGCCGTGGCGTATGGCGTTGCTCAGACTCTCCTGGATGATCCGATAGACCGCCTCGTCGACGGGGGGCTTGATGCCTTGCTCGGGCAAGGAGGTCTCGAAGGCGATGCCCGGCTGCCGCGCTCGCCAGAACATGATCAGGTTGTCCACGGCCTGCCGCAAGCCGACATCGATGAGCACGCCCGGGCGCAGCCGGCCGAGCATCGCCCTGATATGCTTCTGCATATGCTCGGTCGCCTCTCGAATGGCGACCGATCGAGCCGCGATTTCGCGGCGCGTCCCGGTCTCGGCGAACTGCTGGATCATGGTGGCGTCGACCCCGACCGCGAACAGGAATGGCCCGACCTCGTCATGCAGGTCGCGGGCGAGATCGGCACGCTCTTCGTCCTGAACGGCGGCAAGCTGCTCCTGCAGCCCGAGATTCTTGGCTTCCATGTCGGAGAGGTGGTCAAGCATTTGGTTGAAGCCGCGACACAGCCGGGACAGCTCCAACGGTCCTTTCTCGGCGACGCGCTCGCCGTAATTCCCGCCGCCAACCCGAGCGAAGGCGGCCGATAGGCTCCGCATCGGCCGCAACGCGTAGCCGAGCGCGAAGGAGGTCAAGAGCAGCACGAGGCAGCAGAAAATGCTCATGGTCGTTAGAGTGAGCTCGACGTCGTCCCAAGCTTCCGCGATCTCGTTATGGGGGTCGGTTTTGAGCTCGATGCTTCCCCGGTCCTGCAGGGGAGGCGGCAGGGGCAGATGGGCGAGATTGGGACGCCCGGCCAGCAACCGGTAAAGCCATTCGGGCGCCGCGCCCGGCGCCCGCACCAGCTTCGAGGAAGCGAGAAGGCGCCCTGCTCCGTCGACCCAGGAGGCGCGCAGATGACGGTCGCCGTCGAACTCGGTCACGATCCGCCGCAACTGCTGGTCGGGATCAGCCGATGCGCCGGCATCGTCGATGGCGTTGCGCGCCAAGCGTTCGCCGACCGCGATGGCGGCGCGCATCTCGGTCTGCACCTTGCTTCGCGCATAGCCATAGGCAAGCGCGCCGCCGATGATCAGGCTCACGAGCAGCACGAGCGTAGTCAGCAAGATGAGTTGAAGTCGCAGGGACAACGCCAAGCTCCCCATTTGCCGCTCATCCGGATGTTTCGAACATAGGCTCAACCCGCCGCAAGGCAAAGCTCGCCTGTCGCCAGGGAGCGATTTCGGGATTTTTTCCCGTAGTGCTCGCGTTCTCGACGCGCATAATCGAAGTGGAGGTCGAGGTATCGCGGTCGGCTCCTTTGGCAAGGAGGGAGCTGGTCTTACCGGAGACGATCGATGAACAGGCTTCTGGCCAGCGCCGCCTTGTCGGCGCTCCTTCCTTGCTTTGCCTATGCGCAAGATACGGGAAACGATCAGCCCGGCGGCACGGTCGCTCTGGGTACGATCGAAGTCGTCGCGACCTCGCCGGTCGGCGCCGACATCGCAGCCGACAAGGTGCCTGGCGCGGTACGCTCTCTCTCCGCGGCGGATCTCGCCAGGACCTACAGTCCGACGGTCGCCGACGCGCTCAGCCGTCAGCTCTCCAGCGTTTCGGAGAACAGTGTCACCGGCAATGCCTTCCAGCCCAACGTGAACTATCGTGGTTTCGACGCGTCTCCCGTCACCGGCACGCCGCAGGGCCTTGCCGTCTATCAAAGCGGCGTGCGCATCAACGAGGCCTTCGGCGACACGGTCAACTGGGATCTCATTCCCTCGATCGCCATCGACCGGACCGAGATCGTCTCCAACAATCCTGCCTTCGGCCTCAACGCGCTCGGCGGCGCCATCTTGCTGACGATGAAGAACGGCTTCACCTATCAGGGCGGCGAGGCGAACCTGCAGATCGGTAGCTACGGCCGACGCCTCGCCTCCTTCCAGTTCGGCAAGCAGGTCGGCAATTTCTCGCTTTACGTCGCCGGCGAGGGCATCAACGATGCGGGTTGGCGCGATAATTCGCGCTCGCAGCTGCGCCGCTTCTTTGGTGATCTCGGCTACAGGGCGGTGGCAGCCGAGATGCATCTGAGCGTCAGTGGCGGTTCGACGCATCTCGGCAATCTCGGCCCGACCCCCGCCGAGCTGCTCGCGATCCGGGACGCCGCCGTCTACACCGGCCCTCAGACCTCGCGCAACGGCGTCGCCATGCTCGAGTTGAGCGGCAAGGTCGATGTGTCGGACACGCTGAAGATCGAGGGTAACGCCTATCTTCGGTCTTTCCGCCAGCGGCATACCGATGGCAATCCGTCCGCCGCGCAATCCTGCGATCCCAGCGTCAATCCGGGCCTTCTCTGCTTCGGCGACAATCAGACGCTGCTCACCGACAGCCATGGCAATCCCGCGCCCGACACCCTCAACGGCGGCGTCGCGGGCTCGATCGATCGCACCCATACGGCCTCGCTCGGCGAGGGAGCTTCCTTGCAGGCCGCGAGCACGAATGAGATCGGCGGGCACGCCAACCGCTTCGTCATCGGCGGCAGCATCGATCATGCGGTGACGAGCTTTTCTGCGAGCAGCGAGCTTGGCCTCATCCAGCCGGACCTCTCGGTGAGCGGCTTCGGGACGATCATCGATATGCCGTCGGGCGATGACGCCCCCGTGAGCCTGCGCGCCACCAACACCTATTACGGCCTCTACGCGCTCGACGCCTTGGATGTGACCGACCGGCTGACCGTGACGGCGGGCGGACGCTATAATCTCGCGAGGGTTTCGCTCGATGATCGTCTCGGCACCTCGCTGAACGGCAACGCCAGCTATGTGCGTATCAACCCCATGCTCGGCGCGACTTTCAAGCTGACGCCGGAGATCACGCTCTATGGCGGCTACTCCGAGGCGAACCGCGCGCCGACGCCGCTCGAGCTCGGTTGCGCCGATCCGGCACGTCCTTGCCTGATCGACAACTTCCTCGTCTCCGATCCGCATCTCAAGCAGGTCGTCTCGCGCAGTTTCGAGGCCGGCTTGCGTGGAAAGTTCACGGTCGCGCCATTGCCCGGCCGGTTCGATTGGAGCGCCGGCGTCTTCCGCGCCACGAACGCCAACGACATCTTGAGCGTACCGAGCGACATAACGGGTCTCGGATTTTTCCAGAATGTCGGGCGCACACGTCGGCAGGGCGCAGAACTCGCGATGAAATACACCGACGAGCAGTGGTCGGCATTCGCGCGCTACAGCTTTCTCGACGCGACCTTCCGCGGCAACATAATGCTGGCCTCGCCGAACAACCCCTTCGCCGACGCGAGCGGCGATATCTTGGTGCACCCGGGAAACCGCATACCCTCGCTCCCCCGCCACAAGCTCAACATTGGCGTCGACTATCGGGTCACGGACAAGTTGACGGTCGGCGGCGATGTCGCGCTGGTGAGCGGCCTGTATCTGCGCGGCGATGAAGCCAATCTTCTGAGCAAGATACCGGGCTATGCCCTCGCCAATCTCCACGCCTCCTATCAGATCAGCAAGAATGTGCAGATCTATGGGCTCGTGGAGAATGTCTTCGACACCCGCTACAAGACCTTCGGCATTCTCGGCAATCCGACCAACATCCCCTTTCTCAACCTGACCGATCCGCGCCAATTTTCGCTCGGGCCGCCGCTCGGCGTCTATGCGGGGATCAAGGCCTCGTTCTGAACATCTCGGCGGACGTTGCCGGAGCCGCGGCGTTGCGCGCCAAGCTTGCCGGCCTTTGGCACTACTCCCATTCGAGCTCCTGGTAGGCGGCCGTGGCGTTGCGGGGGTTGTAGTCGTCGAAGAGCTTCCACCTGCCGGACTCGGAAGCCGCGGCGTCCTTGACCGCCGCCGCGAGCGGCGTTCCCTTGGCGATCTCGCCTCGCATATCGCCTGCGAGCCGTTCGAAATAGCGCCGCTCGGGAAGAAGGGCCTTCGGCCATTCGACGAAGACCGGTCCATGGCCTGGAATCGCATGTTTCGCCGGGGTCGCGGCGAGCTCGTCCATCAAGCCGAGCCATCCCTTGATCCGCCCGTCGAGCACCGGCACATGCTCGACGAAGAGGAGGTCGCCAGCGAACAAGGTTTGCGTCGTCTCGTCGAGCACGGTCAGGTCGGTATCCGTGTGCGCGGCGGGCCAGGCGTGCAAGGTCAGTCGCCGCGAGCCGAGATCGAGCCTCAGCTCCTCCTCGACCAGAAGCGTCGGGGGAACCGACTTCACCTCGTCGACCAGTTCGTCGCCCAGGAAGCGCCGGAAGGCCGACCGGTAGAACTCCATCCGCGCCGCCATCGCGGCCGGCAAGGCGGCATGGCCGGCAAAGGTCGTTCCCGCCGCGACGAAGGCGGCATTGCCGAACACATGGTCTGGATGAACATGCGTGTTGATCACGTAGCGGATCGGCTTGTCGGTGACCTTGCGGATGGCGGCAAGCAACCTGCGGCCCTCGAGCACGCTGCCGCCGGTGTCGATCACGGCGACCGAAGCATCGCCGACGACGAAACCGATATTGGCGGTGGCCCCTTCGTTCTCGCGCGTCATCAAGGACACAATTCCGTGATGGACGTAGAGGCCGGGCGCGATCTCGTCCACGGGTAGCGGCGCGACCGCGCCTTGAGCCATTGCCAGCGAGGCGAGGCACAAGGCCACGAATGCCGCGCTCGAGCCCATCCGGTTATATCGCATGGCCGCCATCGCTCCTGTGGATCGCCGTCAAGGCCCGAGGATCATCAATGTTCGAAGACCGTCAATGCTCGAACACTTGGTCGCGGAGCGACAACTGGCTCGTACTCTTGCGCTGCCATGCGTTCAATGCTGCGGAGCAACATCCGCCGCGATTCGCTCGCGAAAAACAAAGATGTTGCGCCTCCGACAAAGTCGGCATAGCTTAAATCCAGTTTCCGGCTTCAAGGGCGACCGCCTTAGGGAGAGCGGTCGTTGCTCGAAGACTTGGCGAGGCGCATGGCCTTGCCCGTTATGCCTCGCTGAGGTCGTGACACGCTGCCGGAGGCTATTCCCCAGCTACGGCCGTCGCAGACGGCGGGACAACTATGTATCCGTCGCGACTGGAAACCTTAGGCTTGGTGAACGGAGGAAAACCCATGCGAAAACTATGGCTGACAAGCCTGCTTGGCGCCTGCGCGATCGTGGCGACACCTGCGATTGCGAATGACGAGCTCGCGAAAATGGCCCAGAACCCGAAGGACTGGGTCATGCCCACCGGTGATTTCGCCAATCAACGGTACTCGGCCCTCAAGCAAATTACCAAGGACAATGTCGGTAAGCTGCAAGCGGCCTGGACCTTCTCCACGGGCGTGTTGCGCGGGCATGAGGGTGGTCCACTTGTGATCGGCGACGTCATGTACTTAAACGCGCCGTTCCCAAATACTGTATACGCGCTCGACCTGAACAATGACGGCAAGATCATTTGGCAATACGAGCCGAAACAGGATCCGAACGTCATTCCCATCATGTGCTGCGACACCGTCAACCGTGGCGTGGCGTATGCGGACGGCAAAATCTTCCTGCACCAAGCCGACACGACGCTCGTCGCGCTCGACGCCAAGACCGGTAAGGTCATCTGGTCGGTCATGGACGGCGAGCCCGGCAAGGGGCAGTCCGGCACGGACGCGCCGTTCATATTCAAGGACAAGGTATTCGTCGGAATTTCCGGTGGCGAGTTCGGCGTGCGCGGTTGGGTCAGCGCCTACAATATCAAGGACGGCAAGCTCGCTTGGCGCGCCTATTCGGAGGGACCGGACTCCGACACCTTGATCGACCCGACGAAGACGACGGAGCTCGGCAAGCCGGTCGGTCCCGACTCGAGCATCAAGACCTGGCAGGGCGACCAATGGAAGATCGGAGGCGGCACGACTTGGGGCTGGTACTCCTATGACCCGCAACTGAACCTCATGTATTATGGGACGGGCAACCCCTCGACCTGGAACCCTAAGCAGAGGCCCGGCGACAATAAATGGTCGATGACCGTCTTTGCGCGCGATGTCGATACCGGCGCGGCGAAATGGGTCTACCAGATGACGCCCCATGACGAGTGGGACTATGACGGCGTCAACGAGATGATCCTCGCCGACCAGACGATCGGCGGCGCGGCGCGCAAGACTCTCGTGCATTTCGACCGCAACGGCTTCGGCTATACGCTCGATCGCGTGACCGGCGAATTGCTGGTCGCCGAGAAATACGATCCGTCAGTGAACTGGGCGACCAAGGTCGACATGGACAAGAGCTCCAAGACCTACGGCCGCCCGCTCGTCGTGCCGAAATATTCGACGGATCAGAATGGCGAGGACGTGAACTCGCAGGGCATCTGTCCGGCGGCGCTCGGGACGAAGGACGAGCAGCCGGCCGCGTATTCGCCCGCTACCGGCTTGTTCTACGTGCCGACGAACCATGTCTGCATGGATTATGAGCCCTACAAGGTCAGCTATACGGCGGGCCAGCCCTATGTGGGCGCCGCCGTCTCGATGTTCCCACCTCGCGGCGAAACCAATATGGGCAACTTCATCGCCTGGGACGCCAAGACCGGCAAGATCGCCTGGTCCAACAAGGAACTGTTCTCCGTCTGGTCGGGCGCGCTCGCCACGGCCGGCGGCGTCGTCTTCTACGGCACGCTCGAAGGTTATCTGAAGGCGGTCGATGCCAGTACGGGCAAGGAGCTCTACAAGTTCAAGACCCCGTCCGGCATCATCGGCAATGTGATGACCTATGAGCATGGCGGCCGGCAATACGTCGCCGTGCTCTCGGGCGTCGGCGGCTGGGCCGGTATCGGTCTGGCAGCCGGCCTCCTGAAGCCGGAAAACGCCGGTGCCTGGCATACCGCGGTCGACCAAGGCAAGCTGCCGACGGCCGAGAAGGCGGTCGATACGGCCGGGCTCGGCGCGGTCGGCGGCTATGCGGGCCTGCGGGACTACACCTCCCTTGGCGGCACGCTGACGGTGTTCGTGCTGCCTCAATAACGGGCGGTGCCTGACGCCTCGCCGAGGGCCGGCGCGCCGCTTCATCGTGGCGCGCCGGTTCTTTGTTCACTCACCCATATGGATCAAATCGGGCGTCTCGCGCATTGGAACTATGGCGCGCCTCCGCCCCGATGAAGGATGAGACCGTGCTTCAGAGTGCATGCATCAGATCGCTGATATTCACAGCCGGCCTTATCGTTGTGGGATTGCTTGGCGGCGTTGCCGCCTTCGCTGATGGCAGCGGCGATCCGAAGGCCGTATCGAAGGACGAAAACGGCAAATATGTCGATGCGCAAGGCAACCCGACCTTCAGCGTCACGGCGGACGGCACCTGGGATTGGTATACCTATTCGGGTTTTCGGCGTTACCACTCCGATTGCCATGTCTGCCACGGACCGGATGGCGAAGGATCGAGCTACGCGCCCGCGCTGAAGGATTCGCTGCAGAAGCTCAGCTATCAGGATTTCGTGACCATCGTCGCGAGCGGACGGGTGAATGTGACGACATCGCAAAACAACGTCATGCCATCCTTCGCCAGCAACCGGAACGTCATGTGCTATCTCGACGACCTCTACGTCTATCTGCGGGCACGCGCGGACGGCGCGCTGCCGCGCGGGAGGCCGGCGAAGCGGGAGGACAAGATGAAGGCCTATTCGGCGGCCGAGGATAGCTGCATGGAGGTCAAATGATTTTAAGGTCGGCGCGTCTCTTCCTGCCGCTGCTTTCGTTGCTCACGACGGCGTCGACTGCTCTTGCGCAGATGCTCAACACGCCGCCCTCGCTGGAGCTCGTCGACCCGAAGACTCTGCGCGTTTGCGCCGATCCGCGCAACATGCCGTTCTCGACGCAGGCAGGCGAGGGCTTCGAGAACAAGCTGGCCGAGCTCTTCGCCGGGAAGCTCGGCAAGACTGTCGCCTATGAGTGGTATCCACAGGCAACCGGCTTTATCCGCAGGACGCTGCTGGCGCGGCGTTGCGACGTGGTGATGGGGTACCCGCTCGGAGATGATTTGATCCAGCCGACCAACCCCTATTACCGCTCGGCCTATGCTCTGGTGTTCAAGCCAGGAAAGGGCCTCGACGGCGTCGACACGCTCGAGGATCCGCGCTTGAAGGGCAAGCATATCGGCATCGTCGCCGGCACTCCGCCGGCAAACAACATGGCCGACGCCGGGCTGATGGCCGATGCAAAGCCCTATCCGCTCGTCATCGACACGCGTTTCGATTCGTCGGCGCAGGCGATGATCCACGACCTCGACACGGGCGAGATCGATGTCGCCGTGCTGTGGGGACCGCTTGCCGGATACTACGCCAAGAACGCCAGCCCGCCTTTGTCGATCTCACTCCTGACCAAGGAGAAGAGCGGTCCGAATATGACCTTTCGTATCGTGATGGGCGTGCGCCGCAGTGATCAGGATTGGAAGCGCCAGCTCAATTCGCTGATCGGCGGGAACCAGAAGGAGATCAACCATCTTCTGTTATCCTATGGCGTGCCGTTGCTCGACGAGCAGGACAACCTCATCAAGGAGTGACCGTCGTGTCCGGCGTCGAGCCGCTCGCCCTTCGCGCGATGGCGTTCGCCCTCATATGCCTGGAAGCGCTCGGGGCCGGGGCGGCGCTCGCCGAAGCGCCCCCCGAGCCCCAAGCCTATCGGCTCTCGGACTACAAGTCGCCCGTGCCCCTCACATTGAAGGGCGCAAGGGTGGTGGACACCCCGGGCGCCTATTCGCTGTGGTCGAGCGGGTCGGCGGTGTTCGTCGACGTGCTGCCCCAGGCGCCTCGCCCCGCCGGTCTGCCGGCGGGGACGATCTGGAG
>JBIOEJ010000036.1:0-44520 GCA_044445965.1 Hyphomicrobiales bacterium | reverse complement strand
TCGCCCGCCTCGGGGCTTGGGACGGCTATTACGGAAAACCAGGTCCCATGGTCATGCGCCGTGGCTTGGAGGACTTCCAACTCATCAAATATGGCCATCAACTCGGCCCAAAAGATGTGTGAATCGAACAGCGCCAAGGGCGGGAGAAGGGAGGGGGCACCCTCCATCAACGCGGCGCGACCCATTTCAGCACATGAGTGCCGACGAGGCAGAGCTCGCCGTTCTGATTGACGATCTCGACCTTCGACCGCGCCCGGCCGGCCTCCTTGTCTACGGCCTCCACGGTGTAGCGGGCGGTGACCGTGTCGTCGATGAAGACCGGGTGAATGATGCGGATCTTGTCATAGCCGAGCGACACCGGCACATGCGTCGCGCCGCGCTTCGTCGAGCGCTCCGAGATCACCGTGGAGGTCGCCGACAACAGCCCCATCATCAGCGCCCCGTGGGCAATGCGCCGCCCAAAGGCCGTGCTGCGCGCATAGGCCTCATCGACATGGATGGGTGCGTGATCGCCGCTGATCTCCGCGAATCCGAGTATGTCGGCCTCGCTGATGGTGCGCGTGTATTCGGCCTTTTCGCCGACCTCGATATGCGTTTCGATTGCCATGTCTAACCTCCAATCCGGAAGAATTTCTCGAGCTCGGCCACTTGGCCCGCGAGCATGGTCTTGCCGCCGATCGTGCGGCAGCCACGCGCGCGCGCCTTGGCGAGGAGCGGCGTCACCTCGGGCTTGGCGATCACATCGACGACGAGCTGCGCGGGATCGAGCCTGCCGATCTCCGCCGGCAATCCGTCGCCCGGCGCCATGCCGATGGGCGTGGCGTTGACGACGATGTCGTATCCAGAAGCTTCCGGCTTACCGACCCGCGCCTGGCAGGAAGGATAGGCTTGCGCCACCCGCGCGGCGAGGCTCGAGGCTTTCGCGCCATCGAGATCGTGGATGGTGATGGCGGCCGCACCGGCCTCCGCGAAGGCGATCGCGACGGCGCTGCCGGCGCCGCCCGCGCCGATCAGCATCACGCGGCGCTCCTCGACCGTTATGCCCTCATCGGCAAGGCCCCGCACGAGGCCGCGCCCATCGAACATGTCGCCCGTCCAGCGCCCGCCTGCCTCCCGGCGCATGGCGTTGATGGCGCCGACCCTTCGACCGGTCGGCATGACCTCGTCGACGAGCGACAGGGCCCGCGCCTTGTAGGGCACGGTGACGACGATGCCGTCGAGGTTGCCGAGCGCCATCAGGCCGCGCACGGTCGCCTCGAACCGGTCGGGCAGCACATGCAGCGGCACGAGCACCGCATCCAGTCCCGCCGCCTTGAAGCGCGGATTGAAGACGAGCGGGGATTTCACCTGCTCGATCGGATCGCCGATGATGCCGAAGAGCCGCGTCGAGCCGTCGATGAGGGGTTGCGGAGCGGATGCGTCGTTCATTGGGCGGCGACCGGGGGCTGGTCGAGGAGCCGCAAATGCGGCGAGGCGGCGCGAGGCGGCCGCTTGGCGATCTCGGCCGCGAGCCCCAGAGGGGCCGGCCGGAACAGTCGCCTGTCCATCGTCTCGAGCCTCGGCGCGATGGCCGGCCTGAAGCCCATGCGCCCGAGCACGTCGCTCTCGAGATCGATGCCGGGCGCGATCTCGATCAGCTCGAGGCCGGCCGCCGCGAGCCGGAACACCGCCCGCTCGGTCACGTAGAGCACCTTCTGCCTGCGCTCGCGGCCGAAGCGCCCGCTATAGGTGATCTGCTCGACCTTAGGCACGAACTTGTGATGAGCGCCGTCGCGCTTGATCGCCGTCACGCCGCGAGGCCAGGAGACCTCCATCTTGCCGGCCGTGAAGGTGCCGCAGAAGACGACGCAAGCCGCATTCTGGCTGATATTGATGAAGCCTCCAGGCCCGATAATGCGCCCGCCGAATCGGCTGACATTGACGTTTCCTTCCGCATCGACCTCGGCGAAGGACAGGAAGGCAAGGTCGAGCCCGCCCCCATCGTAGAAGTCGAACTGATAGGGCTGATCGATCATCGCGGCGTAGTTGCGCGAGGCGCCGGCATCGCCGCCCGAGGCCGGCGCGCCGCCGATGAGACCTTGTTCATTCGTCAGGCACACCTCGTCGAGCGCCTCCTCCTCGGCCGCCACATTGGCGATGCCGGTGCAGACGCCGGAGCCGAGATTGCAGATGGCGCCGGGGAAGAGCTCCATGGCGGCGCGCCGCGCGATCACCTTGCGCGCATCGAGCGGCAGCACCGGGATATCCGAGAGCGGCACGCGCAGCTCGCCCGCATAGGAAGGGCTGAACTGCGTCTCATAGGTCTGCCGCTGGTCGGGCTCGACGATGACGAGATCGACCAGGATGCCGGGTATCTTCACCTGCTTTGCCGGCAAGGTGCCGCGCTTGGCCATGCGGCGTACCTGGACGATGACGATGCCGCCGCAGCGCTTCGTCGCCTGCGCTTCCGACAGCATCTCGCAGAATACGGCCTCCTGCTCCATGGTGACGTTGCCGTCCTCGTCCGCCGTGGTGCCGCGCAGGAAACAGACATCGATAGGGTAGGGCTTGTAGAAGAGGTAGTCCTCGCCGCGGAAATTGACGAGCTCGACGAGGTCGTTCGGGGCGCGTTCGCTCTGGCGCCCGCCGCCATGACGCGGATCGACGAAGGTGTGCAGCCCCGTCTTGGTGAGCAGGCCTGGCCTGCCGGCCGCCATCTCGCGCATGAGCTGCGACAGCGCGCCTTGCGGCAAGGTGTAGCCGTCGATCTTCTCGGCGATGGCGAGCTCGGACACCTTCGGCGAGTTGACGAAAGTGCCGCAGACGATCCGCTTCAGGAGGCCCTCATGGGCGAAATGATTGGCGCCGAGCGTCGCGCCGTCGCCGATGCCGACCGGATGCAGCGCGGTGATGTCGCGCGGCAGGCCCTCCGCCAGGAAGCGGCGGCCGAGCGCGGCCATCAGTGCTTCCGGCACGGCATGGCCGCCCCCCGAGCCGCCGACCAGGATGGTGTCGCCCGAACGGATGACCTTGACGGCTTCCTCAGCAGTAACGCGTCGCACGGAATGCTTCCTCTTCTCGAATGCTCAGAACTTACCGGGAAAATGACAGGCGGCGAAATGGCCGGGTCGTTGCTCGGCGAGCGGCGGCGGCATCTCGGCGCAGATGGCCTGAGCGATGGGGCAGCGCGTGCGGAAGCGGCAGCCCGAGGGCGGGTCGACGGCGCTCGGCGGCTCGCCCGAGAGCTGCAGGCGCTCGCGGTTGCGCTCGATCGCGGCATCGGGAATCGGCACAGCCGAGATCAGGTAGCGCGTATAGGGATGAAGCGGCGCCTCGAACAGGTCCTTGGCGGGCGCGACCTCGGCCACCTTGCCGAGATAGAGCACCACGACGCGATCCGAGATATGGCGCACCACGGCGAGATCATGGGCAATGAACAGATAGGTGAGCCCGAAATCCTCCTGCAATTGCAGCATGAGATTGAGGATCTGCGCCTGGATATTGACGTCGAGCGCCGAGATCGGCTCGTCGGCGACGATGAAGTCGGGCTTCACCGCGAGCGCGCGGGCGATAGAGATGCGCTGGCGCTGGCCGCCCGAGAATTCATGCGGGTAGCGTGAGCCGGCCTTGGGGCTGAGCTTCACGATCGCCAGCAGCTCCGCGACGCGGTCGCGCGTTTCCGCGGCGCTGTCGGTGAGACCATGGAAGCGCAGCGGCTCTTCCAGAATCTGCGCGACCGTCATGCGCGAATTGAGCGACGCATAAGGGTCCTGGAACACCATCTGCAGCCGCCGCCGCAGCGGGCGGATGGCGGAAGGCGAAGCCTGGGCGATATCCACGCCGTCGAAGACGATCGAGCCTGATTGCGGTCGATGGATGCGCAGCAGCACGCGCGCCAAGGTCGATTTCCCGCAGCCGGACTCGCCGACGAGGCCGACCGTCTCGCCGCGCCTCACATCGAGGTCGACGCCATCGACGGCGTGGACATAGCGGTGCGGCTCGAAGAAGCCGCGCTTCGGCAAGGCGAAATGCTTGACGACGCCGCGCACCCGCAGGAGGGGCCGAGCGCCGGCGACCCACCTCTCCCCTTGTGGGAGAGGTGGGCTTCGCGCAGCGAACCCGGGTGAGGGGGGCAGCGACGACGGTCGAATCTTGCCCCCCTCACCCGATCCCTCCGCGCTGCGCGCTACAGGATCCACCTCTTCCACAAGGGGAGAGGTGGATCGGCGCCGCGGCTCCTCAGGCTCGGCCGTCAGGCGCCCGCCCGCTTGCGTCACCCAGCAGCGCGCCTTGCGCCCGACCCCGACCGTCAGGAGATCCGGGTGCTCCTCGCAGCGCTCGACGCGGAAGGGGCAGCGCGGCGCGAAGCGGCAGCCGGCGGGCACGGCGAGAGGATCGGGCGGCGCGCCGTCGATCGAGGTGAGCTTCTTGCCATCGACCGGATCACGGTCGAGGCGCGGCACCGCGTTGATCAGCGCCCAGCTATAGGGATGTTTCGGATCGGAAAGGATCGCCTCCGCCGATCCCTCCTCGACGATCTCGCCGGCATACATGACGAGCACCCGCGAGCAGACGCTGGCGATCACGCCGAGGTCGTGGCTGATGAGCACGATGGCGGTGCCGAAATCGTGGTTGAGCTCGCGCAAGAGCTCCAGGATCTGCGCCTGGATGGTCACGTCGAGCGCCGTCGTCGGCTCATCCGCGATGAGGAGGGCGGGCTCGTTGCTCATGCCCATGGCGAGCGCCACGCGCTGGCGCATGCCGCCCGAGAACTGGTGGGGATAGCTGTCGATGGCGCGCTCGGGCGTGTTGATGCCCATGCGGCCGAGCAGCTTGACGCCGCGCTTCCTCGCTTCGCCTTCCCCATAGCGGCCATGCACCACCATGGTCTCGATGAGCTGGCGCGCGATGCGCAGCACCGGGTTGAGCGAGGTCATCGGGTCCTGGAAGACCATCGCCATGCCGCCGCCGCGCAGCTTGCGCAGCTCCGCGGCACTCATGGCGAGCACGTCGCGGCCCTGAAAGGCGATGGAGCCGGCGACGATGCGCGCCGGCTCCTCGAGAAGGCGCATCAGCGACATGGCGGTGACGCTCTTGCCGGACCCGGACTCGCCGACGATGCCGAGCGCCTCACCGGCGCCGACCGTGAAGCTCACTCCGTCGACGGCCCGCACCGCACCGTCATCGGTGAAGAATTGCGTCTTCAGATCCGAGACGGCCAGCACCGGCGTCCGGAGGTCGGGCGTCGGTGCGGGCGCAACGACCTGCTGCATCGCCAGGTTCACCGCCGCCTCGACTTGGGATCGAGCCAGTCGCGCACCCCGTCGCCGAGGAAGTTGAAGCCGAGCACCACGGTGAGGATGGCAAAGCCCGGAAAGGCCGCGACCCACCATTGTTCGACGAGCTCGCGCCCCTCGGCCACCATCGAGCCCCATTCGGGCGTCGGAGGCACGACGCCGAGTCCGAGGAAGGAGAGGCCGGCGAAGGTGATGATGGCATTGCCGATATCGAGCGTGATCAGCACGATCAGCGGGCCGACCGCATTGGGGATGATGTGGCGCAGCAGGATGCGGCCGGGCTTCAGGCCGACCACCACCGCGGCCTCCACATATTCCTGCGAGCGCTGCACCAGCACGAGGCTGTGCGCCAGACGCGCGAATTTCGGCCACCACACCACCAGCATGGCGATGATGGTGTTCGTGGTGCCGATGCCGAGCGCCGCCGCGATGGCGAGCGCCAGGATGATCGGCGGAAAGCACAGGACGAGGTCGGTGAGGCGCATGATCAGTTCCTCGCCCCGGCCGCGCATATAGGCCGCGGCGCCCCCGGCGAGCGTGCCGAACACGGATCCCAGGATCACCACCACGAAACCGGTGACGAGCGAGATGCGGCTTCCGTAGAGGAGGCGTGTCAGCACATCGCGGCCGAGCTCGTCGGTGCCGAGCCAATGGGCGCCGGAGGGAGGCCGCAGGCGGATGCTCACATCGACCGCGTTCGGCGAATAGGGGGTCAGCAGCGGCGCCGCGACAGCGATGACGATCCAGGCGAGGATGATCGCGGCGCCGATCGCCGCGATGCCGTAGCGCCGCCGCCAGCGCTGCCGGCGGGTCCGCGCCGGCGCAATCGCGGCGTAGCTCACCGAGGCCTGATCGAAAGCCGTCATCGCGCCACCCTCGGATCGAGAAGTGCGTAACTCAGGTCGATCATAAGGTTGATGACGAGATAGGTTACCGCCACGACGAGGGTGATGCCCATGATGGCCGGGAAGTCCAGCGCCTCGGCGCTGCGGAAGGTGTAGCGGCCAAGCCCCGGCCAGGAGAACACGGTCTCGGTCATCACCGCGCCGGTGAGCAGGTTGGCGTAAGCCAGGCCGCCGAGCGTGACGATCGGGATCAGCGCGTTCGGCAGCACATGGCCGTTGACGATGCGGCCTTCGCGCAGGCCCTTGGCGCGCGCGACGCGTACATAATCCTGCTGCAGATTGTCGAGCATGCTGGCGCGGGTGGTGCGGGTGATCAGCCCGAGCGTCGCCGCGGCGAGCACGATCGAGGGCAAGACGAGATGCGCGACGGCGTCGCGGAAGGTCGCAGTATCGCCCGCGATCAGCGAATCGATGAGGAATAGCCCGGTCACGGTGGGCGGCGAGAAAGCCACCGGGTCGAGGCGCCCAGGCCCCGGCGCGATCTGCAAGCCTCCATAGAACAGAGCCAGCATGATGAAGGCGAGCCAGAAGGTCGGCGACGAGACGCCGATCAAGGAGATGACCCGCGCCGCATGATCGATGAAGCTATCGCGCCTGATCGCCGCCAGGATGCCGAGCGGCACGCCGATGATGACGGAAAGGAGGAAGCCGACCGTCGCGAGCTCGATGGTCGCCGGCGCATATTGGCCGATATCCTCGAGGACCGGCCGTTGCGAGGCGATGGAGATACCGAGATCGCCATGCAGGATGCCTTTGAGGAAGACGAGATAGCGCTCCCATAAGGGCAGGTCGAGGCCCCATTTGGCGCGCCACTCGGCGACGAAGGCCTTGTTCGAGGCCGCGACATCGCCGAGCTGCGCCAGGATCGGATCGCCCGGCACCATATTGGCGATGAGGAAGATCACCAGCGTCGCGGCGAGCGCCATCACCACCGTCAAGGCGAGGCGCGAGACGATGTAGCGCAGCATGGCTAGCGGGCCCGCTCACCTCTCCCCTTGCGGGAGAGGTCGGCTTTCGCGCGCGAAGCGCGAGAAATGCCGGGTGAGGGGTTCGTCTGATCCGAAAACAGCATTTTGGAGATTGCGTGCGTCGAATTTCCGGTTTGCTTGTCGGACTTTGATTGGAAAAGCCCCTCACCCGGATCGCCGTTGCACGGCGATCCGACCTCTCCCGCAAGGGCAGAGGTGGCGCGCTGCTCGGCCGGGAACGACATCCGAACCTCGAGGGGCGCTGATCTCCTCAGTGTCATCTCCCGAATAGTTGCTTTTGCTATTTAGATCGTTCTAAATTTGCCGAAACGAGGTGTCAATCGCGTCCGCCACGCCCCCATCGATCTCGCCCGCGGCGGCGCGCCCCGCCTCAGGAAACGCCATGGCTCTTGCCGAGTATGACAGCTTCGCCGCCGATCGTCATCGCATGATGCGCGAGACGGCGCGCGCCTTCGCCGAGCGCGAGATCAGGCCGATCGCCGCCGAGCTCGACGAGAGCGAGCGCTTTCCGGCCGAGCTCTACGACAAGGTGGCGGGGCTCGGCATGTTCGGCATCACCGTGCCCGAGGAGATGGGTGGAGCGGGCGCCGATGTCGTGTCCTATGCGCATGTGATGGAGGAGCTGTCGCGCGGCTATGCCTCGGTCGCCGATCAATGCGGCCTCGTCGAGCTGGTCGGCAGCTTGCTCTCCGAGCACGGCACGCCGGCTCAGAGGGCGCGCTACCTTACGCCGCTGATCCAGGGCAAGCGGCGCTGCGCCTACGCGATCACGGAGGCCGAGGCCGGCTCGGACGTGTCCTCCATCCAGACGAACGCGGTCGCTGCCGGCGAGGGCTGGCGGCTGAGCGGCGGCAAGCTGTGGATCCACAACGCCCCGGTCGCCGATTTCGCCGTGGTGCTGGCGCGCACCGCGCCCGAGCTCGGTAAGCGCGGCTTCAGCATCTTCCTCGTCGATCGCGACCGGGAGGGTTACCGGATCGGCCGCAAGGAGCACAAGATGGGCCAGCGCGCCTCGCCCGTCGGCGCGCTGCATTTCGATGCTATCGCCTTGCCGAAGGAGGCGCTGCTCGGGCCGCTCAATCGCGGCTTCCATCTGATGATGAGCGTGCTCGACAAGGGCCGCATCGGCATCGCGGCGCTAGCGGTCGGCATTCTGCAGGCGGGGCTCGAGGCGAGCATCGCTTACGCCAAACAGCGCCGCCAATTCGGCGGGCCGATCGCCTCCTTCCAGGCGGTGCAGTGGATGCTCGCCGACATGGCCAAGGACACGCATGCGGCCCGCCTCATGACGCGGCAGGCGGCGGCCTTGATGGATCGCGGCGAGCGCGCCACCATGGAATGCTCGATGGCCAAGTGCTTCGCCGGCGATGCCGCCGTGGCGCACACCGCCAATGCCGTCCAGGTCCATGGCGGCATGGGTTATATCCGCGGCATCGAGGTGGAGCGGCTCTACCGCGACGCCAAGATCACCCAGATCTACGAGGGCACGAACCAGATCCAGCGCCTCATCATCGCCAGGCAGCTCCTCGCATGAGCGCGGCGCCGAGCAACGCGGCGGGGCGCCGGCGCGTCTTCGTCACCGGTGGGCGGCGCGGCATCGGCCGCGCCATCGCCTATGCCTTCGCCGAAGCTCATTACGATGTCGCCATCAACGACCTGACCGACGATGCGGCGACCCGAGAGACCTTGGACGGTCTCGCCTCGCGCGGCGCCAAGGCCCATTTCGTGCAGGGCGATGTCGGCGATCTCGAAGGCCATGAGGCGCTGATCGCGCGCGCCTTCGAGGCACTCGGCGGGCTCGATGTGCTCGTCAACAATGCCGGCATCTCGGTGCGCAAGCGCGGCGATATGCTCGAGGCGACACAAGAGAGCTTCGACCGGCTGATGGCGACCAATCTGCGCGGGCCGTTCTTCCTGACCCAGGCCATCGCGCGCCGCTGGCTCCGGGAGACGGCGGCGCATCCGCGCAGCATCATCAACATCGCCTCGGCGAACGCCCATATGGCCTCGATCGATCGCGCCGAATATTGCCTGTCGAAGGCCGGCGTCGCGATGATGACGAAGCTCTACGCGGTCAGGCTCGCCGAGGCCGCCATCGGCGTCTTCGAGATCAGGCCCGGCGTCATCCGCACCGATATGACGGCGGTCGCGAGCGAGCGCTATGACCGGCTGATCGCCGAGGGCCTCACCCCGGTGCGGCGCTGGGGCGAGCCGGAAGATATCGGCGGCGTGGCCGTGGCGCTGGCGGGCGGGCAATTCCATTTCTCGACCGGCGAGATCGTCCATGTCGATGGCGGCCTGCACATTGCGCGGCTGTAGGCGAGCGATCACCTGCATGAACCTCTCCGCGATGACGGGACCACCCCACCCGACGCGCTTTCAGCGCATCGACCTCCCCCTTTCAGGGGGAGGAAAGCGCGATGGCCGCCCGAACACTTCCAAATGCGGTTGCCCCGCGGCTTCGCGGGGGGCGCTGCCGTCAGGCACCGGCGAGGAGGGATTTTCGCAGAATTCTCCCTCCCTATACCGCCGCGGCCACGCTCCTGCGCCTTACGCTCTTCACGCGCGAGGGGCCACTCGAGGCCCGCACGACGAGCTTCGGCTGCAGCACGATCTGCCGACGCGGCAGGCCGAAATCGGCGCTGCGCTCGATCAGGAGGCGCGCCGCCGCCTCGCCCATGCCGATGGTGTCGATGGCGACCGTCGTCAGCGCCGGCGTCCACAGCGCCGCCTCGACGATGTCGTCGCAGCCGGCGACCGCGAAATCGCGGCCCGGCTCGAGGCCGAGCTGGCGCAAGCCGAGCATGACGCCGAAGGCGATCACATCGTTGAAGCACACCGCGGCCGTCGGCCGATCGCGCCTGCCGATCAGCGTCTTCACGGCCTCGGCGCCGAAGCTGCGGGTCGGCGGCCCATGCAGGATCAGCTCGCGGTCGACGGCGATGCCGCTCGACGCGAGCGCCTGCTCATAGCCTTCGCGCCTTTCGATGCCGGTCGAGATCAGGTCGTTGGCGCCGATCATGGCGAGGCGACGATGCCCCAGCGAGATCAAGTGCTCGGTCGCCAGATACATGCCTCGCCGGTGGTCATTGCCGGCATAATCGAGGCCCGAGCCCGGCACGTTGCGCGAAATCAGCACGCAGGGCATGCCGAATTCGGTGAGCCGGCGCAGCGTCTTCGGGTTCGAGCCCCTGGTCGGACAGATCACGAGCCCTTCCACGTTGTATTCGCGCATCGTGGCGATGAAGCTGTCCTGGACGGCCGGATCTTCGGACGAATTGCTGAGGAACACCGTTCGGCCGGCCTTGGCGAGCGCCCGCTCGATGGCGGCGGTCAACTCGGAAAAATAGGGGTTGACCAATTCGTTCATGGCGACGCCGACCGTCTGCGTCCTTTGGGTGCGGAAATTCGCGGCGCCGCGGTTATAGACATAGCCGAGCGCGGCCATGGAGGCGCGCACGCGCTCGCGCGTCTTCTCGGCGACGAGCGGGCTCTTGCGCAACACCAGCGATACTGTGGCGCGCGACACGCCGGCATGCGTCGCGAGATCGCGCAGCGTCAATCTCGCCGGGCGTTGCGGGGGTTTGCGCGGCCGGCTCATGGGAAACCGATCGTCATCTGCGAGAGGATATGGTCATGACTGAAGACGTGCTCACCTCGATCGACGGGTTCGTCGCCGAGATTGTCCTCAATCGGCCACGGAAACTCAATGCCGTCACTCCCGCCATGGCCAAGCGCCTCGAAACGCTCTGCGCCGAATTCGACAAGGACGACGCCGTGCGGGTCGTTCTCTTGCGCAGCAGCAGCGAGCGTGCCTTCTGCGCCGGCAGCGATCTCAATTCGCTCGCCGAATACCCCTCGGCCTGGAAATTTCGCAACCGTGTCGAATATGCGACCGCGGTGCGCAATCTGCGCAAACCCGTGGTCGCGGCGCTCAATGGCTGGGTGCTGGGTGGCGGCGCCGAGACGGCGCTGTCGGCCGATATCAGGGTTGCGGGGCGCGGCGCCAAGATCGGCTTCCCGGAGGTCAAGCGCGGCTGGGTCGGGGGCGGCGGCGCCTCGCAGATGCTGCCGCGCCTGATCGGTTACGGCCAGGCGATGCGCCTCCTCCTCACCGGCGATCCGATCTCGGCGGAGGAGGCCTTCAGCCTCGGCCTCGTCGAGTTCCTCGTCGAGGATGCGGAGGTCGAGCCGCGGGCGCGTGCGCTCTGCGCGCAGCTCGCGGGCTTCAGCCCGGTCGCGGTCGAGGCGGTGAAGGCCTCGGTGCGCGCCTCCCTTTCGGCGCCGCTGCCGGCTGGCCTCGTCTACGAGAACGAGATGAACACGCTGTGCTTCGCGGCCGGCGATCATATGGAAGGCATCCGCGCCTTCCAGGAGAAGCGGTCGGCGGCGTTCAGCCGGTAAGGAGACATCGACGTGAGGCCCAAGAGACGAGTAGCCATCATCGGCCTGGGGATGGTGGTGAAGCCGCATATGCTCAGTCTTCGCGACCTTGCCGACCGGGTGGAGATCGTGGCCTGTTACACGCCGAGCGCGGAGCGCCGCGCCGCCTTCGCGGCGGCTTATCCGGGCTTCACCGTAGCCGAGGATCTCGATGCGGTGCTGGCCGACGCATCGATCGAGGCCGTGTTGTTGCTGACGCCGCCCTTCAGCCATCTCGAGCTGATCTCGCGCTGCGCGGCTGCGGGCAAGCATGTGCTCGTCGAGAAGCCGCTCGAGGCGTCCGTCGCCCGTGCGCTTGAAGCGGTCGAGGCGATGGAGGGCGCCAAGCTCACCCTCGCTGTCGTGCTGCAGCACCGTTTCCGCAAGGCGTCGCGGCGTCTCGCCGGGCTCATCGCGACGGGCGAGCTCGGCGCGCTGATCTCCGGTTCCGCCGCCATCCGCTGGTGGCGCCCGCCGGAATATTTCGCCCAAGCCGGCCGCGGCATGAAGGCGCGCGACGGCGGCGGCGTGCTGCTGACGCAGGCGATCCACACGCTGGACCTCTTCCAGCACCTCGCCGGCCCGATCGCCGAGGTCGCCGCCATGGCGGCGACCTCGCCCTTGCGCCAGATCGATACCGAGGATGTGGCCGGCGCCGGCATCGCCTTCGCCAACGGCGCCGTCGGCACCATCGATGCGACGACGGTCGCCTATCCGGGTTTCCCCGAACGGATCGAGCTCGCCTGCGAGCGGGCGACCGCCATACTCGCCGCCGAGACGCTCGACATCCATTTCAAGGACGGCCGTCACCTTCACGAGGAGGGTGCCGAATCCAAGAGCGGCGGGGCCGATCCGATGGCCTTCCAGCATGACGCGCATCGCGCCGTGATCGCAGATTTCCTCGACGCCCTGGACGAGGGCCGCGAGCCTGCCATCAGCGGGCGCGAGGCGTTGAAGGCGCAGCTTCTCATCGAGGCCTTGCTGTGCTCGGCCGCGACCGGCCGAGCAACGAAGGTTCAATAGACATGGCGAAGGTCTTCCTCACCCACATCCCGGAGATGTTGGAGAACTACTACGGTCCGCGCGCCGTCGCGGCGCTACGCGACATGGCGGAGGTCGCGGTCAATCCCACCGGGCGCGTCCTCGATGCCGACGGCCTCGCCTTGCACGCGCGCGGCTGCGAGATCGTCGTCTCCGACCGGCAGACGCCAGGCTACGGCGCCTTCTTCGACAAGGCGCCGGACCTCGTCGCCTTCCTGCGCTGCGCCGTCGACATCCGCAATGTCGATCGCGAGGCCGCGAGCCGCAACGGCATCCTGATCACCCAGGCGACGCCGGGCTTTGCGGCCTCGGTCGCCGAGCTCGCCATCGGCTTCATGGTCGATCTGGCGCGCCATGTGTCGGCCTCGGTGGTCGAATACCGCAATGGCGCCGAGGCCTCGGTGCGCATGGGGCGCCAGCTTTCCGGGTCCACGCTCGGCATCATCGGCTACGGCGTCATCGGCGAATATCTCGGCAAGCTCGGTCTGGCGCTCGGGATGAATGTGCTGGCCCATGATCCCCACAGGAAAATCGCCGATGCCGGCGTGCGGCAGCTCGCCTTCGAGGAGGTGCTGGCGCAATCGGATTTCTTGGTCTGCCTCGCCGTGGCGACGCCGGCCACCGAGAACCTGATGGATGCGGCGGCCTTCGCACATATGCGGCGAACCGCCTTCTTCCTCAATTTGTCGCGCGGCAATCTCGTCGACGAGGCGGCGCTCGCGCGGGCGCTCGACGACAAGCGCATCGCGGGCGCCGCCATGGATGTCGGGCGCGCCCAGGACCAGAAGCCGTCGCTTATCCTCGCCCGTCGCCCGGACCTGATCGCGACCCCGCATACGGCGGGCCTCACGCCGAGCGCCATCGAGCACCAGGCCTTCGACACCGTCGAGCAGGTGCGCGCCCTCCTCGCCGGCAAGCTGCCGAAGGGCGCCGTCAATACCGATGAGGCGACGCGACTCTCGTGGCTGTGCGGGTGAGCGCTCGGGCGCGCTTTTTCCAGTTGGGTCCTGGCGCGGTCAGCTGGCAGGTGTGGATCCAGCTCCTGCTGCAGTGCAACATCTGTTATTAACAGATGAAATACAGTTGAACCGGCCAGACGGAATGCACGATTTGCTGCGCTGCAATACGAGATGACGGCGACCATGGCCCGCCATCAACTCGCCGCCGGCTTGCCATATGTCGCTTCCCATTCTTCCGCCGACAGCGGCTCATCACTGATCGTATATCTCACTTGATCCTGCGGCTGCGCAGCGGCATCGGCGGCACGCAGCACCCCGGCGGCGGTCTCGATCACCCTGAAGACATGCAGCGCTTCGGCGGGCGTTATTTCGCCGCCAGCCACCGCTCCGACGATCGTGCCGCAGGCCTCCGGCAAATCTTCCGCCGTGGTGATCTTCGGCATCTCCAGGAAAACGGGTTCGTCGCGCCTCACCGGCAGGATGCGGTCGAGGCAAACCTTCAGCGCACCGAGATCGCCGGCGAGCGCAAGCTCGACGACCTTGTCGCCGATCGGCCCGGCCGCGTCGTCGAACACGGCCTTGAGCCTCGCCTTCGCGACATTGCCGGAGCCTATCGGCCTGCCGCGCGGATTGCCGGACCGGCCCTTGCGGAACAAATGCTGCCGCGGCCCTTGCCCCGCATCGGCGGTTGCGGTCCGGCTGTCGAGCTTGCGGTCATGGTCTGCCATTGCAATGCCTCCTGCGCTCCCATTTCTCTCAAAGGGCCATTCCCCATATAGGGGACTATTAGGAACGAAGCAAGCCCGAATTGATGAGCGGAAGAGCTCGGCGGATCCCGGCAGGAGTGGCCCAGGAGCACGTGTTGCCCAGGAGCACGTGTTGCCCAGGAGCACGTGTTGCCCAAGAGCACGTGTTGCCCAAGAGCACGATGGCCTGGGCATGAAGATTGAACTAAAGAAAACCGTCAAGCGCCGCCTGGAGGGCGCGCGCGAACCTCGAGCATCACCGGGCGGCGGGACGCCGCCGCTCCGAGTGGCGACGCGGCCCCCTAAGCCGGCTTCACGCCATACATGTCGAGCTGCCAGCCAGCCGCCGTGAGCGGCAGCTTCGCGATCGAATCGCGCACGGCGATCTGGTAGATCGGCTGGAACAGCAGGAAGTGGTTCGCCTGGTCGACCATCTGCTTTTGATAGTCGACCCACATCTCCGCCTGCTTCTTCGGATCGCTCTCGGCCGCCGCGTCATGCACCAGCTTGATGAGGGCTTCGGGCGGCGTCCAATGCACGCGCTTGGCCACCCGCTCGACGGTCGCCGCGGCCCAGAGCAGGTTCTCGACGGCCGGCGGGTTCCAGAAGGTCAGCGTGCCGCCCGGCGCCTTGCCGGTCGTATACTGGGTGCGGGCGTTCACCTGGTCCATCGGGTTGAGCTTCGCCTTGATGCCGACGCGCGCAAGGTCGGCCTGCAGCTTCTGCGCCAAGGTTTGATAAGAGATGCCGGCGATGGCCGCGTTGCCGTAGCCGATCTCGAACTCGAAGCCGTCCGGCATGCCGGCCTTGGCGAGCAGCTCCTTCGCCTTGGCGAGGTCCTGCCGGAAGCCGATCCGGCGCGCGATCTCCTCGGTCGAGCCGGAGACGCCGATCGGCAGGAAGTGCGCCGGCCGCAAGGCCGCCCCGCCGAGCATCGAGGTCTTGATGCCGTCATAGTCGATGGCGTAGCCGATCGCCTGGCGCGCCTCCTTGACGGCGAGCGCCTTGTTGAATTCCGGCTCCTGCGTCAGCGCCATGTAGACGAAGTCGAGGCTGGTCAAGGATTCGAGGCGCACCTTGGCTTCGGACTTCAAGGTCGCCACCTGCTCGGGGATCAGGTTGAAGGCGATATCGATGTCGCCGCGCCTGATGGCGAGGAGCTGCGCCGCGCTGTCGCCGATATGGCGGATGATGACGCGTTCGAAGGGCAGCTTGCCGCGCCAGAAATACTCGTTGCGCACCAGCTGGATCTGGGCGTTGCGCTCGAAGCGCACCAGGCGATAGGCGCCGGTGCCGGCAGAATTGTCGTTGAGCCAGGTCGAGGCCTTGTCCTTGGTCTTGGCCTCCGTCGAGCCGTCGCCGCCATGCTGCTCCAAGAGCTTGCGGTCGAGCACGGGGAAGCCGGGCGCCGCGAGAACCGTCAGGATCGGCTCGCCGGGGTTCTTCAGGACCACGTCCACCGTCTTGTCGTCGACGATGGCGGTGTGATCGATATTGGCGATGTATTGGGAGGGCTGGTCGCCGAGATAGAGGACGCGGTCGAGCGACCATTTGACGTCGTCGACCGTCATCGGATTGCCGCTCGCGAACTTCACGCCCTCGCGGATGGTGAAGCGCCAGCCCTTGCCGTCCGGCGTGCGCGCCCATTTGGTGGCGAGCGCCGGCTTGAGATCGATGTAGTCGCCGGGATCCATGGTGACCAGCATGTCGTAGGCGGCGGTCAGCGTCATCGGCGGCGTGTATTGGGCCTGGCGCGCCGGATCGAGCGTGACGGTGTCGCTGATGTCGATGCCGATCACCAGCGTCGTCTTGGAAGCCTGCGCGAAAACGCCCTCCGGGAGCCCCGCCGCCAGCGCCGCTCCGCCCGCGCCCAGCAGCTTCGTCAATTGCCGGCGGCTGATGAAGCCCGATCCGTCCCTCGTCATCGCTATCCTCCCTGGCAGCGTTTCTTCAGGCTTTGCGAACGCTATTTGGATCGATCTAACTACATGTCGCGCGCTTGCGCAACAGCGGGGGAGAACGGCGAGTGGCGAATGGCGAGTAGCGTCTCCGTCATGGGCCAAGCCAGGCCAAGCCCGGCCATGACGAGAAGGGTTTTGCGCCCCGAGTAAAGTTCCTGCCGGTAAGTTCCTTGCCGCTCGACGCCGGTGGGGTTATATGCAGCCCAGTCGGAGTGTGGCTCAGCCTGGTAGAGCACCTCGTTCGGGACGAGGGGGTCGTAGGTTCAAATCCTATCACTCCGACCAGTCAGATCGCCGGCTTTGGCCGATCACCGAAGCGCTCCCCCCGAGCGTGGCGCTCCGTGGATCGGGAGGCTTTCACACCAACTCGACCCGCGCATGATGGCCGGCCGCAGCGGCGAGACGTCGGTCGCGCGTAAGCAGCGGAGCGTCGAGCGCTTCGGCAAGAGCGACGTAGACGGCGTCATAGGCCGTGAGATTGTTCCGCAATTCCCAGACGCGCGGCAAGAGGAAGTCGTGTGGATATCGGTGCAAGGGAAGGTCCGCGAGGTCGGCGAGAGCCGTGCGGCCGCGTTCGCTATCGATCTCGCCATTCGCCGCGTAGCGGCGGATCACCTGCGCGACCTCGATGTCGAGCAAATGAGGCGCGTGCAGCGTCTGGCGAGCATCGAATAGCCACCTTTCCACCGCTCGTGCCGCCGGCGTGCGCAGCAGCGCTTCGAGCAGGGCCGAAGCATCGACGACGATCATTGGCGGTCGCGTTCGGCGCGGACCGCCTGAGCCGGCGCCACCGAAGGGGTCATCCCTGGGCGGCGCTCCAAACGGGCTCGCAGCTCGTCGAGGGTCGGCCGCTCGGCCACCCGGCGAATCTCGCCGAGCAGGTAATCGGAGAGCGACATGCCCGCCAGCGCCGCCCGCGATTTGAGCTGCCGATGCACCGCATCCGGCACGTTGCGAATTTGGATCATCACGGTCATGTGGAAAACATGAATGCATGTGGATCACATGTCAACGCCAACGAGTTTCTGTGCTCCGTGGCTGATATCGTCGCCGAGCGGCACGGCGCTGGCCGCGCGGCTTGGCCTTCATGGGCTTGGCGATCTTCTGCGCCTCTTCTGCTGGCCCTGGCTCTTCTTCCATTCTCTGTCCGGGCGTGGACTTCGGCAGGGCCTCCATGCTAGCGGCGGGCCGTCCCGCCGGCTCGACACGAGCCGTCCGCGACCAACCTCGAGCCCGAACAAGCCTCATGACCGATCCCCGTTTGTTGTGCGCGCAAGGCCTGGCGCGCGAGGCCGGCAAGCTGATGCGCCGGCGCTTCGAGGATCAGTCCTCGTTCAAGCTCTCCTTCAAGGGCCATCAGGACTATCTGACCGAGGTCGATGGCGAAGTCGAAGCCTTTGTCGTCACGCGCCTCGCCGAGCTCTTCCCCGGCGATACCTTCATCGGCGAGGAAGGCGGCCGGGAAGCCTCCGACAGCGTCTGGGTCATCGATCCGATCGACGGCACCGCGAATTTCGCGCGCGGCATCCCGCATTTCTGCATCTCGATCGCCCATCTGAAGGACGGGAAGCTGAATATCGGCGCCATCTATGATCCGATGCAAGACGAAATGTTCGCGGCCGCCCGCGGGGGCGGAGCGACGCTCGACGGCGTGCCGATGAAGGTCTCGGGGACTGCCGATATCCGATCGGCTACCCTGGAGATCGGCTGGAACAACCGCAGCGGCGTTCCGGGCTTCATCGCGCTCTTGCAGCGCGTCATGGGACTGGGCGCCGGCATGATCCGCGCGGGCTCCGGCGCGCTCGGCATGGCCTATGTGGCGGCAGGGCGCCTCGACGGCTACCTCGAGCAACATATCAATGCCTGGGACGTGCTCGCCGGCCTGCTCTTGGTGCAGGAATCCGGCGGCTATGTGAGCGATTTCCTCGGCGGCGACGGATTGGCGAAGGGCAACCCCGTGCTCGCCTGCACGCCGGAATTGCGCCGCGTGCTGGTGGAGGCGTCGGGGATCGGCGCGGCGGAATAGCTGAGAACCGTCGGATGCCGACAACTATTGGCCCGGCCTCCTCTTGCGGTGGCATGCGCTGTACCGATATATGTACAGGGCATTCGGGAGGCCTCGATGTCCCATATCACCTTCACCGATTTGCGCGCCAACATGGCGAAGCATTTCGACCAGATCGAATCCGATCGAACCGAACTCGTCGTCACTCGTCAAAACCACGAGCCCGTGGTGATCATGCCGCTCGCCGAACTGGCGGGGCTGCGCGAGACCCTTCATCTTCTCAGCACACCGGCCAACGCCAACCATCTGCGACGCTCGATCGATCAGCTCAACGCCGGCAAGGGCGTCGAGCGGAGCTTGATCGAAGAGTGAAGCTCGTCTTCTCTGAGGTGACCTGGTCCGATTATCAATTTTGGCAGCAGACCGACATGGCGACGCTCGCCCGATTGAACGAGCTGATCAAGGATACGCTCCGCTCGCCAATCAGGGGCATCGGCAAGCCGGAGCCATTGCTTGGCAATTTCCAAGGCTGGTGGTCCCGTCGGATCACTCGCGAACATCGGCTGGTTTACAGGGTGAGTGGCGCTGGCGCCGATCGAGCGCTTGAAATTGCTGCGTGCCGCTTTCACTACGGGCGGTAACCGAGCCACTGTTCTCAAGACAGAGACAAGCGTGGCTCTTTCGCAGCATTGCGGATCTGAGCGCTTTCAGGCGAGGCGGATATGACGAATGACGACACCCTGATCGACGCGGCGAACGAGGTCCGCATCCGCCAGGACCTCGTGCTCACGGCGCTCGGCAAGCGCCCGGCCGACAAGGCGCTGCGCGTCGGGCGCCTTCTCGATGTCCATACGCGGTCCTGGCAAGAGGATTGGGAAATCGTCGTCAAGGGGCGCCGCATCGCCTGGGTCGGGCCCGCTGGCCAATATCAAGGCGACGTCAAGGAGCACTTCCACGAGCCGAAGCTTTCGGCCGTGCCTGGCTTCGGCGAGGTCCACAAGCATATCGAGAGCTCGCATCTGACGCCCGAATGGGAGGCGGCGCTGGTCCTGCCGCGCGGCAATACCTGGACTTGCGAGGCGAGCCACGAATTCTCCAATGTCGATGGTCCGCACAATCTCGAATTCTGGCTAGCGGCGAGGAAGCGCGGCTCGCCCTTGAAGATATTCCCGCTGCCGGGCTCGGCCGTGCCGCCGACCGCCTATGAATGGGGCGGGGGCTATTTCGGCCATGCCGAGCAAAAGCAGTTCCTGGCCGAAAGCCTGATGGTCGCCGGCCTCGACGAGGTCATGGACTGGCCGGCGGTGTGGAACCCCGAGAACCCGTCCTATCGGCGACTCTGGGGCATGATCGAGGCGACCTTCGCGGCGCGCGGCGTGGTCGAGGGCCATGGTTCGGGCTTGCGCGATCTTTCCTCGATCAACGCCTTCGCGGCGGCGGGGCTCGCCTCCGACCATGAGGTGCAGACGCCGGAGGAGACCTGGGACAAGCTGATGCGCGGCCTCTTCGTCGAGCTGCGCATCTATGCGATGCCCGAGATCATCAAGTTCCTGATCGGCAAGGGTCTCGCCGACTGGTCGCAGATCGGCTTCACCACCGATGACCGCTCGGCCTCGCATACGCTCGAGCTCGGCGCCAGCGACCACAATACGCGGCTCGCGATCGAGAACGGGCTGTCGCCGGAGATCGCCATCCAATGCTCGACCGTCAACCCGGCGCGCCATATGCGGCTCACCCCGTTCGTCGGCTCGCTCTCGCCCGGCCGTTTCGCCGATGTCGTGCTCGTCTCCGACGTGCAGAAGCTCGCGATCGAGAAAGTCTGGGCCGATGGCGCGCAGGTGTCCCAGGGGAAGCGCTATACCGGACCGGTGCCGCGCATCGATTGGCCGAGCTGGGCGACCAACACCATCAATATCCGCCGCAAGGTGACGGCGGAGGACTTCGCGCTGAAGGCCGAGCCCGGTCGCTCGACCATGAAGGCCGCCGTCATCCGGCCCTTCCATTGGCACCCGGAATTCTACACGCTCGAGCTGCCGGTTCGCGATGGAGAGGTGCAGCGCGACCCTTCGGAGAACATCACCAAATTCGCCATCGTCGATCGCTTTTCAGGCGAGGCGAAAATCTCGAAGATGTTCTGGCGCGGCTGCGGGCCGCGCACGCCGGAGACGGCGCTCGCCTGCTCGGTCGCCCATGACAAGCACAATGTCTGGGCCGTCGGCTCGTCCGACGCCGCCATGGCGCTCGCGGTCAATACGCTGATCGAGACCCAGGGCGGCTGGGCGATGGTGCGCGAGGGCAAGCTCGCCGCCACGGTGCGCTTCGAGATCGGCGGCCTCATGACCTGCCGGCCGGCCGAGGAGCTCGACGCCGAGATGCAGCGCCTCTACGCCGAGGCCAAGAAGGTCGACTGGATGTACGAGCCGACCTTCCGGCCTCGCTGGTATCCGGGCTTTCCGGAACGGCTGATGTTCGCGACGCTCACCTGCGCACCCTGGACCTGGGTGCTGGTCGCGCCCTGCAAGGAGGCGCCGGAAGGCTTCATCAATGTGCAGACCGGGAAGACGCATCCCGTTGTGTGGTGATCGGCACGGGGTTTGCTAGGTTCCATCTCCGCTCATCCCGGCGGAAAGCGGGGATCCAGACACTCCGGAAGCAGAGGAGAAACTTCTGGATCCCCGCATTTGCGGGGATGAGCGGATAACGGGTGACGGTAAAGAGCCACGAGCAGTCAACCGCAGGGGATCAGGGGATCATGAACGACCAAGCCACGACCGCAATCGCCGCGCCACCTCCGAGCGGCTTCCTCGACAGGACCTTCCGCCTCTCCGAGCGCTCGACCTCCCTGCCGCAGGAGGCGATCGCCGGCGCCACCACCTTCGCTGCCATGGCCTATATCATCGCGGTCAACCCGGCGATCATGTCGAATGCCGGCATGGACCGGGGCGACCTCGTGATCGCGACCGCGCTTGCCGCCATCTTCGGCTCGGTGATGATGGGGCTCACGGCGAACCTGCCGCTCGCCGTCGCGCCCGCCATGGGCTCGAACGTCATCTTCACCTTCATCATCGTCAAGCAGATGGGAGCGCCCTGGCAAGGCGCGCTCGCCATGGTCGCCTTCACCGGCGTCGTCTTCCTCATCCTGTCGCTCTCGAAGCTGCGCGAGAAGGTCGCGAAGGATGTGCCGGAGGCGCTGAAGATCGGCATCCAGGCCGCGGTCGGCACGCTGATCGTCTTCATCGGGCTGCGCGGCGCGGGCTTCATCGTCGCCAATCAATCGACCTATATCGCGATGGGCTCGCTCAGGAGCCCGCCGATGCTCTTGACCATGCTCGGCATCCTGCTGACGCCGATCCTCGTGGTGCGCAAGGTGCCGGGCGCGCTGATCATCGCCATCGCGGTCATCACCCTCATCGGCTTCTTCGTGCCGGTGAGCGAGGGCAAGATGGTGACGACCGCGCCCTCGGCCTGGATCGCCTGGCCGAAATGGCCTTCGAGCACCTTCGGCCAGCTCGACTTCAAATGGCTGTTCTCGAACTTCATCATCGCGCTGCCGCTGTTGTTCTACTTCGTCTGCGCCGAGTTCTTCTCGACGCTCGGCACCTTGATCGGGGTCACGGGCGCGGCCAATCTGCGCAATCCCGACGGCTCGATCCCGAACGCCACGGCCGCCTTCGCGACCGACGCCACTTCGAGCATCGTGGGCCCGATCCTCGGCACCTCGGTCGTCACCGCCTATATCGAATCGATCACCGGCGTGCAGGCTGGCGGGCGCACCGGGCTCACCTCGCTCACGGTCGCGGCGCTGTTCGTGGCGGCGCTGTTCTTCTGGCCGATCTTCGTGATCGTGCCGCCGCAGGCGACGGCGCCGGCCCTCGTCCTCGTCGGCGTGCTGATGATGCAGGGCTTGGCGCGCATCGACCTCACCGACCTCGCGAACGCCATCCCGATCGTGCTGACCTTGCTGGTCACGGTGCTGACCAACAACCTGATCAACGGCACGGCGCTCGGTACGCTGAGCCTGATTCTCATTTGGCTCGCCACCGGCCGGGTGCGGGAGATCTCGGGCGTCGTCTGGGGCCTGGGCGTGGTGTTCCTGGCATTCTTTTACGTCACGACAATGCTGATGTAGGGCCAACGTCTCTTTACCTCGCCCCTTGTGGGTCCACTTGTGGGAGAGGTCGGCGGTGAGCGCAGTGAGACTGGCCCGTCTCCGCTCTTCCCGCGGAAAGCGGGAATCCAGCTGCGCCCCGCAACCTGAAATATTCTGGATCCCCGCCTTCGCGTGAATGAGCGGAAATCGTCAACCCTCCTCAAGCTCGCGGTACATCGCAGCGACCGCCTCGACCACATGGCGCTCGGTGAAGCCGGACAGCACGCGCTCGCGAGCCGCGGCGCCCATGCGCGCCACGCGCGCCGGATCACGCGCCAGCATGACCAGCGCCAAGGCCAGCGCCTTGGCATCGCCGGGCGGCACCAGCACGCCCTCGATCCCGTCGCGCACCAGGGCGCGGCAGCCCGGAACGTCCGAGGCCAACACCGCCCTGCCGCAGCTCGCGCCTTCGAGCAAGGTCCGCGGCAAGCCCTCCCCGCCGCGCGACGGCAGGCAGCAGAGATGCTGCTCGCGCCAGACCGCGGCCGCATCGTCGGTGCGGCCTCGCCAGGCGATGCCAGGCTCCCTGCCCCAGGCTTCGAGCCGCTCGCGCGGAATGGTCTTCGGATTGGTGGGATCGGGCTCGCCATAGAGGGAGAGCTCGATCTCGGCGCCCGCCGAGCGGGCAAGGCGCACCGCCTCGACCGCAACATCGATGCCCTTCGACCAGAGCATGCGGGCGACCACGGCGAGCCGGAACGGCGGCGCCGTCGGCAGCGGGCTCGGCGCATAGGCGTCCGGATCGACGCCGGCGCCGCCGACGATGACGACGCGCCTCGCCTTGTCGGGATCGAAGCCCAGGAGCCGTGCGTCGTCGGGGTTTTCCAGGAGGAAGCGCACGCCTCGCCCGTCGAGCGGCCCCCGCAACAGGAGCCGCATCGCCAAGCGCGCGGCCTTCGCGCCGAGCCCGTTCGACGCACCGAGGAAGCCGAGCCCGGTCACAGCGTAGACGCGACGCCTGACGCCCGCGAGGATGGCGGCGATGCCGCCGAGCGCGATCGGCCACAAGGCAATGAGATGCACGACCGCAGGCTGCTCGGCGCGCAGGATCAGCCTGAGCCGGCCGATCGTCGATACCGCCGAGCCGAGGTTACGCCGGCCGCGATCGGCATCGAGCGGGATGACGCGCGCGCCTTCCGCCTCGATCACGACGCGATGCTCGCGCACCCGGCAGACCACCGCGGGGGCAAAGCCGGCCGCGCGCGCCGCGCGCAGCATCGGCAGGAAATGGGAGGCGAAGAACCAGTCCTCGGTGACGATGAAGATGAGTTTTTTCAACGCGGCCGCACCCGTCATCGGGCCACCTCGGTCCTCAATAGCTGAGCTTCCCGCATAGCTCCTCGAAAGGGATCATGACATGCTCGCGATAGGCGGCGCGCCGCGCCAGCCGATGATACCAGCTTTCGACATGCGGGATAGCAGGGCGCCTGACCTCGAGCGCGAAATAGCGGAAGAGCGTCGTGCCGGCCGGGATGTCGCCGAGCGTGAAATGGTCGCCGGCGAGATAGGGCTGCTCCGCGAGATGCCGGTCGAGAAGCCCGTAATGACGGTTGCAGCGCTCGATCGCCTTGTCGATGAAAGCCCAATCCCTCGAGGCGACGGGCGTGCGGTAGAAGCCCCAGAACAGATCGAAAAAGGCCGGCAGCAAGGTCGCGAGCGCCCAGTCCATCCAGCGATCGGCATCGGAGCGAATGGCCGGGTCCTTCGACCAGAGGCGGCCGGCGCCATGGCGCGCCGCGAGATAGCGCAGGATGGCATGCGATTCCCAGACGATCTTGCCGCCGTCATCGATCACCGGGATGCGCCCATGAGGATTGAGGCGCAGGAATTCCGGCGCGTCGAGGCCACCGAACGACCCGCCCACCTCGATATGCTCATGCTCGAGCTCGCCGATGAGCCACATGACCTTCTGCACGTTGAAGGCGCCGCGCCGCCCCCAGACTTTGAGCATCGTTGAACCTCGTTCGGGATAGGGACCCGTCGCGCCTGGACACTCGGCGGTTAGACACTCGGTTGCGGGACGGCGCAAGGCTCGGCAGATAGCTTGGCGCGGATGCGTTGGCCGGTATATGACCGTCCGAGGAGAATACCCATGGACCCCATTCCCTATCGCCGCGAGACGCCCGGAACGCAGCCACCCGCCCTGTGGCCCGACTACCGCTCGACGGTGCTGCGCTCGCCGCGTAAGCCCCTGATCGCGCTGCCGCACACGCTCTCCGAGGTGACGGGACCGATCTTCGGCCATGACCGGCTGCAGCCGAACGACGCCGATCTCACGGCCCAGCACAAGGACCGCCCGATCGGCGACCGCATGATCGTCGCGGGGCGCGTCGTCGACGAGAATGACCGGCCGGTCGAGGGCACGCTCGTCGAGATCTGGCAGGCGAATTCGGCAGGCCGCTATTTCCATCCTCGCGATTCGCGCGACGCGCCGCTCGACCCGAACTTCACGGGCGGCGGGCGCACCATCACCGATGCGCAAGGCAATTACCGCTTCGTGACCGTCAAGCCCGGCTATTATCCCTGGAACAACCATCCCAATGCCTGGCGGCCGGCGCATATCCATTTCTCGGTGTTCGGACCGAGCTTCGTGACCCGACTGATCTGCCAGATGTATTTCCAGGACGACCCTATGCTGCCCTTCGACCCGATCTATATGAGCGTGCCGAGCGAGGTCGGGCGCAAGCAGCTTCTCGCCAAATTCGATTACGGGCTGACGCTACCTGGCTTCGGCCTCGGCTATCGCTTCGACATCGTGCTGCGCGGCCGCAAGGCTACCCCCTCGGAGGCCGATGACCATGCCCATTGAGAGCGGTTGGGCGACGGTCGGGCCGTTCTTCCATGCGGTGCTGCCCTGGAAGGGCGGCGGCGAAATGGCGAAACCGCAGACCAAGGGCGAGCGTATCTCCATCCTCGGGCGGGTGCTCGACGCCGAGGGCAAGCCGATCAACGATGCCATGATCGAGCTGTGGCAAGCGAACGCCGCCGGCAGATACAACCACCCCGAGGACCATGAGCCCGGCGAGATCGACCCGTCCTTCCAGGGCTTCGGCCGGGTGGCGGCCGATGCCGACGGTTATTTCACCGTCGAGACCGTCAGGCCCGGCCCGGTGCGCGGCCTCGGCAATACGCTGCAGGCGCCCCATATCGACATCTCGATCTTCGCGCGCGGCGTGCTGAAACGCCTGGTGACCAGGCTCTATTTCGCCGGCGACCCGGCGAATGATTCAGATCCGGTGCTCGGCCTGATCGAGAAGGAGCGGCGCCGCACCCTGATGGCGACGCCGGACCCCGCCAAGGCCGGCCGCTGGCTCTTCACCTTGCATCTCGGCGGACCGCAGGAGACGGTGTTCTTCGACGTGTGAGCGGCTTTGCCCGATCGGCGCGCGAGATTGAGGGTCAAGCGACGCCGTCTCCATGCTCTATAGGCGGAAATCCTCGCCGAGATAGAGCCGCCTCACCTCCGGATGAGTGACGACATCGTCCGCCGTGCCCTCCATCAGCACGCGTCCCGCATGGATGATGTAGGCACGGTCGATCAGGCCGAGCGTCTCGCGCACATTATGGTCCGTGATCAGCACGCCGATGCCGCGGCTCTTGAGATGGCGCACCAGCTCCTGGATGTCGCCGACCGCGATCGGATCGATGCCGGCGAAGGGCTCGTCGAGCAGCATGTAGTTGGGCCGCCCTGCGAGCGAGCGCGCGATCTCGCAGCGCCGCCTTTCGCCGCCGGACAGCGCGATCGCAGGCGTCCGGCGCAGGCGGGCGATGTTGAACTCCTCGAGCAGCGCATCGAGCTCGCGTTGCCGCCGGCCTTTATCGGGCTCGATCACCTCGAGCACGGCGCGCACATTGTCCTCGACATTGAGTCCGCGAAAAATGGAGGCTTCCTGCGGCAGATAGCCGACGCCGAGCCGTGCCCGCCGATACATGGGCAGCTGCGTCACATCATGGCCGTCGAGATAGATGTGGCCGGCATCCGGAGCGAGCAGGCCGGTGATCATATAGAACACGGTCGTTTTGCCGGCCCCGTTCGGGCCGAGCAAGCCGACGGCCTCGCCCCGCATCAATTCGAGGCTGACATGCTCCACGACCTTGCGCCCGCTGAAGCTCTTCTCGAGCCCTTCGACGGTCAGGAAACCATCGCGGGCCATGAGGCTGAAGCGGGGGGGCGCAACTGCATCCTCCGCGGCCGCCGCCGGCGCGCCGCCGCGCCTCGGCTGCAGAAGCGAGGCGGTCTTGTCGCCGAGACTGGTCAAGAGGCGGCTCGCCAGGCCCTGCGGAGGTGCCTTGCGCGGTTTCGCTGGATAGTCGCTGTCGTCGGCTGGCGGCGCCTCTTGCCAATCATCGGCTATGTATTCGTCGTGCTCGTCTTGGTGCGCGGCCTGGCCGGGCGCGGCGGCGCGTCGTGGGAGCAAGGAGGATAGGCGATCAAGCAAAACCGAGTTCCGATGCGTGATTTGCGCGAGCCGCGACAGCACCGCTTCGTCGCTGCGCTATTGAGCATAAGCCATGGCAAGGGGCTAATTAATTCGCCGTCATCACTGCTTCGCGGCCTTGGTGGGCGCGGGTTTCGCCGGAGCCGGCTTTCCGGGAGCCGGCTTCTGCGCGGCAGCAGCCTTCGGATCGCTCGTCTGGCTGCCTTGCACGAACAGCGACTTCACCGGCGTTCCGGGCGCCGAGAACACGTTGGCGACGCCCGTATTGAGATCGTAGATCAATTTGTCGCCGGTGGTTACGTTCGGCCCCTGTGTCAGCGAGACGTGACCGGTCAAGGTGACGATGTTCTGCACACGGTCGAAGTCGGCGGCATCGCCGGTCGCCACCTGGTCGTTCTGGACCACGCTCACCGGCCCCTTGACGAGAATGCGCTTCACGGCGCTGCCGCTCATTTCCTGCGACTGCCCGCTGCCGCCCGGCGCGGATTTATCGCCGCCGTCATGCTGGCGCTCGTAATAGGCCGTGAGCTCCGTGCCGACGACCTTGCTCGCGCCTTGCGTCACCACGACGCCGCTCGGCCCGGAATAGACCGCACGCCCCTCCTTATCGAAGATGTCGAGCCGATCGGCGGTGATGTAGATCGGATCCTTGGACTTCGTCGGGAAGAGGCCGGAATTCGTTTGCTTGGGATCGGGCTTGCCGGGCGTAGCCGCCGGCTTGCCGGCTGCCGAGGCGGCGGCCGGAGCGCCGGAAGCGGGCGCAGCCTTGGCGATTTCGGCAGAGGTCGAGACGAGGCCGCACAACAGCACCGCCGCCAGGCCGCAGCGCGCCGCCATGCTCTTAGCCGAGCGTAAGGTCACGGACGAGCGTGAAGTCATCGACGAGCGTGAGGTCATGGCCGCAGCTCTCCCTTCACCGCCGCCTGCTTGTTGCCCGCATCCTCCGCTATCGGGTCGAAGCGCGAATGCACGTTGCCGATGAACGTCACCCGCTTGCCGTTCTCGACCATCTCGAGGCTGTCGGCGGCAATCTCACCAGTGGTCATCTTGACGTTCACTGGCTTATCCGAGCTGATATCGCCGCTCTTGAACTTCATTCTGGCACTTTCGAGCGTGATATCATAGCCGTTCGTCGTCTTGACCTTCACATTCGTCTTCACGTCGAGCGTTTCGTTCTGCGTATCGTAGATGCCTTGCTTGGCGGTCAGGTTGGCGCTCTGACCGCCTTCAAGGACGAGATGGGCATCCATCTCCACGAGATTGACGATCGAAGGCTTCGTCACGTCCTGCATCGCAGATTTGGCGACGACCTCGTAGGGACGACTATCCTTCTTGAAACCGGCGAGCCTCGGCTTCTGCATGGTCACCTGGGTCGCCGAAAGGTTGAAACCCTGCACGCTGAAATTGGCCGGAAAGACCTGCCTGAAGGGGTCGAACAGCCAGACCGCCAGCAAGCCGGTCACCGCGATCGCCACGCCGACCGGAATCGCCTTGCGCAAAAAGCGCACGCGCGCCGAGTGGCGCGTGGCGCGCGCAAAGCTCGCCGCGCCCGAAGCCTGAACGGGCTCGCTGTCCCTCGCATCGAAGCGCCCGGCGGCCGGGCGCATCGCCAGCATCGTCATCGCCCCTCCTCGCCTGCGCCGCCCCGGCGCCTCAATAGGGGAATTCGCTCCACGCCAGAAGCGCCGCGGAATGCGCAACGTCAATGCTCGCAGAAAGAAAGGGCGAAGACATGGCGCGCTCAAGGCAGGCTGCGGCCTCGGCGTTAACGAATCGTCACCATCCGGAGCGCGGGGAGCGAGCCTGGCCCGGAGGCGAGAGGCGGATCAGCGGCGGCTCGATCAGCGGCCGGAAAACGCCGACAAGACAAGGCGTTGGCTCAAGTGAGCCATCTCTTGCGGCGCTTATAGCTCTTGACGTCGCGGAAGCTCTTGCGGCCTTCGCCACCGATGCCGAGATAATATTCCTTCACGTCCTCGTTCTCGCGCAAGGCCCGCGCCTCGCCATCCATGACGACCCGTCCGGTCTCCAGGATGTAGCCGTAAGTCGCGTGCTGCAGCGCCATATTGGTGTTTTGCTCGGCCACCAGGAACGATACGCCCTCACGGGCATTGAGGACGCGAACGATTTCGAAAATCTCTTCGACGATGCGCGGCGCAAGGCCCATCGAAGGCTCGTCGAGCAAGATCATGCGCGGCCTCGCCATCATGGCGCGGCCGAGAGCGCACATCTGCTGCTCGCCGCCCGAGGTATAACCGGCGAGCGCCGAGCGGCGCTCCTTGAGCCGGGGGAAATAACCGTAGACCGCTTCCATATCCGCCTTGACGGCGGCGCGCCCATCCCGCCGCGTGAAGGCCCCGGTCAACAGATTCTCCTCGATCGTCAGATGGGCGAAGCAGTGGCGGCCCTCCATGACCTGGATGCAGCCGCGGCGCACCAGCTCGTTCGGCGTGAGCTTGTCGATGCGCGCCCCGTCGAACTCGATCGAGCCCTTGGTCACTTCGCCGCGCTCGGCATGCAGCAGGTTGGAGATTGCCTTGAGGGTCGTCGTCTTGCCGGCCCCGTTGGCGCCGAGGATGGCGACGATGCCGCCGCGCGGCACCGCGAGCGACACTCCCTTCAGCACCAGCACGACATGGTTGTAGATCACCTCGATATTGTTCACCGAGAGGATCGGCGGGGCGGACGAAGCGTCGTTCGAGATCAAGACCCCCACGACAAGGCCTCGCGGCGACCGACCTGAAAGCGCTGCAACACCGATCGCTGCGCGCACCTCTCCCCTTGCCGGAGAGGTCGATCCTGAAGCGCCATAGCTTGCTGTGACGCAGCAAGCGTCCGCTTGCCGCTATGGCGCGAAAGGATCGGGTGAGGAGTCGGTGCCACGCTGGAAGGACCCCTCGCCCGCCGCTTCGGCTTCGCCCAGAAGCCCGACGGGGTGCGTCGGGCGTCGAACATGAATAAGGACGCGCGGAGCGCGTCCTTTTGGTCGACCTCTCCCGCAAGGGGAGAGGTGTAGCTCGGGCGCCTCACGCCTTCAAGAAGCCTTGTCGCAAGTCTCGCTGCGCTTCGGCCAGCCGGCATTCTTCTCGGCGTAGTCCTTCGCCGCCGCATCGATGAGCGGCATGACCTTGTCGCTCATGGAAGGCAGGTCGCCAGAGGCCTTCACCCATTTCTGGCCGTCCCATTCCTGCATGAAGGTCGGGCGGTGGCCATTATGGTCCGAGCAGGTGAGGCGCAGGGGCCCGGTGAAGCCCTCGAAGCCGAGCTGCTTCAAGCGCTCCGGCGTGAGATCGATCGTCTCGAGCCCCCGCCGCACATCCTCGCCCGTCACGACCTTCTTGCCGGTGAGCTTCTGGGCGTTGGTGATGGCCTCGGCGATCAGCATCGAGTTATAGACACCGCGGTTGTAGAGAACATCGCCGACCTTGTCCTTCGAGGCGACCTGGCTCTTGCCCTTCTCGACGACGGTCTTGAGGATATCCTGGATCGCCGGGAAATTGGCCCCCGTCGCGTGCCAGTTCAAGATCTTGAAGCCCTTGGCGGCATCGCCGGCGCCGCGCGCATCGTCATCGCCCGGCCACCAGATGGAGATGAACTTGTCCATCGGATAGCTGATGCGCGCCGCCTCCTTGATGGCCGTGCCGTTCATCGCCCCCCAGCCATACATGACCACGTAGTCGGGCTTGTCGCGGCGCACATTCAGCCACTGCGAGGACTGGTTCTGGAGATCGCCGAAGGCCACCGGATACATCTTCAAGGTGAAGCCGACATCCTTGGCGAAGGCTTCGAACATCGGGATCGGCTCCTTGCCGTAGCCGGCATCGAGATAGAGATAGCCGATAGTCTTCCCCTTCAGCTTGTCGAGGCCGCCTTCCTTGTCGGCGATGTAGCGCAGGATCATCGAGAGCCCGTCCCAATAGGTGTTGGGCGGGTTGAAGATCCAAGGGAAGGTGTCGCCCATCGCCGAGGCGGAGAGCCCATAGGCCATCGACAGGATCGGGATCTTGTCGACCGCGGCCTTCGGGATCAGCGGCAAGGTGATGCCCGTCGACCAGGGATTGACCATGACCGGGCCCTTGCTCTTCACCGCCTCGTAGCACTCGATGCCCTTCTTGGTGTCGTAGCCGGTCTCGCATTCCTCGATGACGAGCTTGACGCCGCCGATGCCGCCATCGCGCTGGTTCAGCATCTCGAGATAGTCGTGCATGCCGTCCGCCACCGGCGTGCCCGAGCCCGCGAAGGGGCCGGTGCGGTAGGTGAAGAGCGGCACGTAGATCGAATCCTCGGCAAAGGCCGGAGGCGCGGCGCCCAATGCTCCAGCGCCCAGGATGAGGGCGGCCGCGAGCCCCGCCGCCGCCGTCGCGTTGATCTCATTCATCCACCGCATGACGTGACCTCCCTTGAAGCCATTCTTTCGAGACGCGCGGCCGGACGCGGCCGAACGCCGTTTGCGGGCTAAAGTCGCATTGCGTGGCGTTCGCGTAAAGGGGGGCCTGCTTCGACTAAAGTCGGTCGCCTCGAGCGCATCGCGAAGGGGCCACGAGGAGTCTGCGTCCCAGTCGCGGCCGTTGCCATCGCGCTGCGGACTGTCTAACGAGGCGGAATCGATCCCACGGGCCTGTAGCTCAATGGTTAGAGCCGGCCGCTCATAACGGTCTGGTTGCAGGTTCGAGTCCTGCCAGGCCCACCATGCTTTTCGTCGGACTGGCGGGCGATCCGTAACGGATGGTCGAATGGCAAGAGTGCACTCATCCGGAATGCTGCATGTCGCGGGACATGATCTCGAGTACCGGCTGATCGGCCCGCCTCCGGCCGAGACCGCGACGATCGTGATGCTGCATGAAGGGTTGGGATCGGTCGGTCTGTGGGGAGATTTCCCCGACAAGCTCGCGGCGGCGACCGGGGCGAGCATCTTCGCCTATGCGCGGGCGGGCTATGGCGCTTCGAGCCCCGTCAGGCTGCCGCGTCCCCTGACCTATATGGATGACGAGGCCTTCATCGTGCTCCCCGAGCTCCTGGACGCGATCGGCTTTCGTCGCGGCTTGCTGCTCGGCCATTCGGACGGCGCCTCGATCGCTGCGCTCTATGCGGGGGGCGTCCAGGATCATCGTATTCGCGGCTTGATCCTGATCGCGCCGCATTTCGTCGTCGAGGATATGGGGCTCGCCGCCATCGAGAAGGCGAAGCGTGCCTATGAGACGGGCGATCTCAAGGGCAAGCTCGCCCGCTGGCACCGGCATGTCGACAACGCTTTCCTGGGCTGGAACGACGCTTGGCTCGACCCTCGTTTCAAGGCCTGGGATATCTCGGAATCGCTCGGCTATATCCGCGTACCCATCCAGATCGTGCAGGGCGAGAAGGATCAATACGGCACCACGCGCCAGATCGAGATCGCCCAGGAGGAATGCTACTGCCCGGTCGATGTCGCCTTGATCGAGGGCGTCGGCCATTCGCCGCATCGCGAGGCGCCCGAGACGACCTCGAGGGCGGTCGCTGAGTTCGCCGATCGCATCCTGCGGGGCCATGAGGAAGGCGCGCTCCGCCGGGCCGCGTGAGGCGAAGCTGCCACCTAGCGCCCGCTGTAAATACAGCGAAGATACAGCCAGGCCGAGCCTTTCGTGTCGAGATAATTCATTGACGATAACGAAGACTTGCTGCGTCGCACAAGGGGAACGTGCCCAGGATTGCCCAGGGTCTCACTTGCGGCCGCAGACATCGAGGCCGAACAGGCTTCCCCAACCCGTCACGCGGCGTGGCCGGATGCCTGCCAGTCGGAGCGAGATCTTGCCGTCCCGATGCGACAAGGCGTTGAAGGCGCCGGGTGGCGTTGGCGGATGCTCTCGGCGGCATCAGGCCTTCAGACTGATCGTCACCACCGGGTGGATCCGGGCGCCGTCCGGCAGCTCCGCCACGATGCGCAGCCAGTTGCCGAAATGGGCGACGCGGGCGAAGGTCACCTCGTCGGCGCGCGCCGGCAGCTCGAAGCGCGCGCCCTCGTCGACCCAGCGCATGCCGTCGGGCGAGATTTGCACGCGCGCTTCGATCCCGGCCGCCGCCCCTTCGACGCTGAGCGCGCGCACGAAGACGATCGCCTCGCCCGCCCAACCGACCTCGTAAGGCTCGGTGGCGATCGAGCCGCGCCATTCCTCGTTACGCGCGACGACCGCGTTGTGGCTTTCCCGGATCATCAGAAATCCCCCGACAGGCAGACCGAGTCGATATAGAAGAAAGCGCGCTTGTCCGTGTCCGTCTCGGCGAAGAAGGCGAGGTTGAGCATACACCAGAGGTTGCGCATGCCCGGGATGCGGATCGGCTCGCTGGCAGCAACGTCGAAGACCCGGTCGTTGCAGCGGAAATGGGTCGCCCGCCACGTCTCCAGGTCGAAATCGAAGGCGGCGTAGTGCCAATTGATCTTGGTCGGGATTTCGTTGTAGCAGAGCCGCTGCTCGCCGCCCGGCAAATCCTCCCAGTCCTCGGGGCTGAGGTGGTAGTGCGTCACCGTCTTGTTATCATTGCCGAGCGGCTTGAACGGCGTCGTGCGGCGCTTGAACTGCCATTTTTGTACATGCTCGCCCGCGAGCGCGTTGAGGAACCGCATGTGCGGCATGATGCGCAAGGCGTCGGCATCCTGGTCGCCGCTCTGCAGATCGTAGAGAAAGCCGACCGAGCGTACGTCGGTCTCCGACAGGCGCAGTTCGCTCGCCTCGGGCTTGAAGGTGAAGTAGAACTCGAGCCGGATCGGGCCGCGCCGCCGGAAAGTCAGGCGCTTGATGGCAACGTTCTGCGCGCCCCGCCGCGGCCTGGTCGCGACCTTCAACGAATAGGTGCCGTCGAAGCCGCCATGGCTGCCGAACTCCCAAGCGGTGCACGAGCTCAGCATGGCGGCGCTGTGCTGCGCGTAGCCGGGCAGCATCACATCGAGCGAGTGCTCGTAGTTGCCGACGAGCTGCGTCCAGCCGCAAAAGCCGCGGTCGAAATCGTCGAAGGCGATGATGCGCGGCAGCGGATCGAAACGGCTGAGGCGCGGATCGGCCTGTCGCCAGGCGCGCACGAGAGCCTCGGACAGCTCGGCCATGGGCGTTCTCCTCTATTGCAGCCGGTTGCGAATCTCGGCCGTCACGGGCGAGCGCCCGCATCATAGGGTTGCCGGAAGGCGCCGAGAACATCGCGACGGAGCGGCCGCTCGCTCGACGGGCAAGTTCCGGCTCGCGCTCGAGCAGCACGACAAGGCCATGCGCCGCCAACCCGGAGGCGGCCGACAGGCCGGCAACGCCACCGCCGATGACCGCGAAGTCAAATCGCGCCTGCATGATGTTGAAAAACTACATAGACGCCCCGTTCGGGTCAATGGAGGAGTTGTGTCCGAGGCAGTCTTGTAGTTAAACTACAGGATGACCGATCGCCCCATGCTCGATTACGTACGGCAGATGAAGGCAGCGCTCAGGCCGTCGGAGCAGCGCGTCGCCGATGTCGTGCTGGCGGCGCCCGAGGCGATCACGCGGATGGCGCTGACCGACGCCGCAAGGCGGGCCGCGGTCAGCGAGCCGACCATCCTGCGCTTCAGCCGCAGCCTGGGTTGCAGCGGCTTTCCCGATTTCAAGATCCGCCTGGCGCAGAGCCTGGCCGCCGGCGTGCCCTATGTGCACCAGGAGGTGGCGCTCGGCGACACGCTCGACCGGGTAGTCCACAAGATCGTGCAATCGAGCGCGAAGGCGCTCATCGAGACCGGCGCCGGGCTCGATGCCGCCGTGCTGGGGCAGGTGGTGGCGGTGCTGGCGGCGGCGCGCCGCATCGATTGCTACGGGGTCGGCGCGTCGGGCATCGTCGCGCTCGATGCGCAGCAGAAGCTGATGCGTCTCGGGCGGCCGACGCTCGCCTATCCCGACGCGCACCTGCAGACCATGTCGGCGGTGACGCTCCGGCCGGGCGATGTCGCCCTCTGCTTTTCCCATACGGGCGCCATCAAGGACACGGTGCGCAGCGCCGAGGTCGCGGCGGCATCGGGGGCGACCGTTGTCGCCGTGACGCGCAGCGGATCGCCGCTCGCCGCGGCCAGCCGCCATCTCCTCGCGGTCGACACGCCCGAGGACACCGAGACCTATGCGCCGATGACCTCGCGCCTCGCCCATCTCGTCGTCGTCGACATCCTGTCGACGGCGGTGGCGCTGGCGGCCGGGGCGGGCGCAGTCGCCGAGATCCGGCGCGTCAAGGACAGCCTGGCGGATCGGCGCATCGCGCTCCGCCGAAGGACCGCCCGACCGCCGATCACCACGGGGCGGCGCCGGAGCCACACCAAGCAGGGAGGGTTCGATCGTGACACGGCAGCGCGCGATATCTGAACGGGTCAGCCGGCGGGGCGTCCTCGCCGGCCTTGCCGCCGCCGGCATGGTCCGGCCGAGCCGGGCGCCGGCGGCAACGCCGCAATCGCTGACGCTGCTCGCCCATCCGGTGATCCAGTCGGTCGCGACCGGCGCCCAGGCGGGCGACATCACGCAAGCCTGGCGCACCCGCACAGGCATCGCGCTCAACTGGGTGACGCTCGAAACCAACCCGCTGCATGAGCGGCTGTTCCGCGAGGCCAGCCTGGCGCGCACGTCGATCGACGTCGCGACCTTGCTCAATGCCCGCGCCGTGCCTCGCATCACCAGCCTCTTCGAGCCGCTCGACCAGTACATCAAGGCGCAGCCGCTCGAGGACATGGCCGATATCTTTCCAGGCCTGCTCAAGGCGATGACTTTCGACGGCAAGCTCTACGCCGTGCCGTTTCGCCATTCGACCTCGGGCATGCACTACAATGCCGAGCTCTTCGCCGAGCGCGGGATCGCCGGCCCGCCGAGCACGATCGAGGAGTTCATCGAGATCGCGCGCAAGATGACCTACACGCGCGCCGACGGGAGTCAGGTCTCCGGCTTCGTGATCTCGGGCCAAATCTATCCCAACGTCGTCGATGTGGCGCGCGCCTGGGACGGCGACTTCATCAACCAGGACCTCAAGGTGGTCGCCAACCAGCCGGCGATGGTCAAGGCGATCACCGTGCTGCGCGACTTCTACAAGGAGGGCGTGCTGCCGCACAGTTTCATCCAGATCAAGGACGAGGACGTCAACACCTGGATGGCGAGCGGCCGGGCGGCGATGACCTTCAACGGCCTCAGTCGCACGCAATTCTACAATGATCCGACCAAGTCCAAGTTCCCCGGCAAGATCAAGGCGGCGGTCGTGCCGGTTGCGGCCGCGCTCAAGCCGCGCTTCGAATCGGCCCCGGTCAAGACCGAGTTCTGGTGCTTCGCCATTCCGAGGAATTCGGACAACAGGGAGGCTGCGTGGGGCCTCATCCGCGAGCTCGTTTCCAAGGAGAACACGCTGAAGGCGGCGCTCAACGGCAACGGGCCGGTGCGCGCATCGACCTACCGCGACCCGCAGATAATCAAGCAGCTGCCCTACGCCGCGATCGAGGCGACCGAGCTCAAATATGCCCGCGTCCCCCTGCCGGCCTTTGACGAGTCGGCGCGCGCCGCCGACATCTTCGTCGAGGAGATGCAGGCGGCGGTGCTCGGCACCAAGGAGCCGCAGGCGGCGATGGACGAGGTGGTGCGCCGCGTGCAGCCCCTGGCGCACTGAGCATGCCGATGGTCTCGATGCGCCCGCAGGAGGGAGCGTCGGCAGCGCTGCCGCGGGTCGTCCTAGGCGCGCTGCCGACGCCGCTCGAAGAGGCACCCCGGCTCGCCGCTTCGCTCGGCGGTCCGCCACTCTGGGTCAAGCGCGAGGATCTGAGCGGCCTGGCGCTCGGCGGCAACAAGACCCGCCAGCTCGAGGTCTTGATGGCGGCGGCGCTGGCGGCCGGGGCCGACACTGTCATTGCGACGGCGGCGGCGCAATCGAACTTCTGCCGGACGACCGCCGCTGCCGCCGCAAAGCTCGGCCTTGGCGCCGTCCTGCTGCTGCGCGGCCATGACGGAATGGCGCTCACCGGCAATCTGCTGCTCGACCGGCTGCTCGGCGCCGAGATCGAGTTCATCGACACGGCAGATCCGTATGACCCAGCGGTGCCGCTGCGCCTCGAGCAGATCGCCCTGCGGCTGCGCGCCGCCGGCCGGCGGCCGCACCTCATCCATGTGGTCGGAAGCTCGGGCGCGCTCGGCGCCGTCGCCTATCTGCCGGCCGCGGAAGAGCTGCTCGGCCAGTGCAGAGCGCAGGGCATCGCCCCGGCCGCGCTCTACGTCACCGTAGGGTCGGGCCTGACCTTGGCCGGACTGGCGCTGGGGCTGAAGCATCTGGGCTCGCGGGTGCGCGTCGTGGGTATTTGCGCACAGAAGCCGGCCGCGTTCATGCGTCCGTTGGTCGTCGAGCGGGCCAGCGAGGCGGCAGCCCTGCTCGGCATCTCGACGAGGGTCGAGGCAACCGACATCGTGCTGGACGATCGCCACATCGGACCCGGCTACGGCATTGCGACGCCAGCTTCGCTGGAGGCGATCGAGCTCGCGGCCCGTAGCGAGGGCCTGCTCCTCGATCCTGTTTATACCGGCAAGTGCATGGCCGGCCTCATTGCCGACACCCGAGCCGGACGCTTGTCCGGCGGCGGCCCGGTGATCTTCCTGCATTCCGGCGGCACGCCCGGCCTCTTCGCCTACGGCGCCGACCGCCTTGAAGCCGCCAGATTCGGGGCCGCCGCGTGAGCCGTGCCGATATCGCCGGCCAGGTCCCGGGGCTGCCCGTTCACGGCCTCTTCTGCGGCATTGGCCGGGCGCGCCTCGCCTGCTATGGCTCTCGCGTCAACTGGTTCGACGACGGCGGCGCGCGCGCAGGCGGCAGCAGCGAAACGCGGCGCATCCACGATTTCGCCGACGCCAGCCACATCCGCTGCGCGCGACATGTCGGCTGGTCCGGCGCCATCTGCCTCGCCGCCTGTCCGCAGCTTGCTGCCGTCGCGCTTAACTTCCTGATGCTCGAATTCATGACCTACCCCAAACTGCCGCGTGACCCACTGACCGTCGAACCGGTCGTGGCCCATGGGCCGCCGGCAGCCGGCGGCGAGGCGCCGATGCCGCAGCGCTCAGGTCTCGGCATCGCCATCGATTGGGCCACGGTCGAGCGCTACCGAACACGATGAACCGGGTCGGCCCGGTCCAGTGGGCGATGGTGGCGCCGGCCCAGGCGCTGCTCATCCTGGTCATCGCCCTGCCCGCCGGCTACGTCTTCTGGCTCAGCCTGGCGCACTCGAGCTACGGTCAGGCGCCGGTCTGGGCCGGCTGGGACAACTACCGCACGATCCTCGCCGACCGCTATTTCTGGCGCGCCCTCCTCAACACGTTGATCGTCGTCAACGCGGTCGTCTACGTGGAGCTGGCGGTGGCGCTCGCCATGGCGGTCCTCTTTGCCGGGGGCATACCCGCGCGGCGCGTGATGATCGCGGTGGTGCTGGCGCCCTATGCGGTCAGCGAGGTCGTGGCGGTCATGGTCTGGCGCTACCTGATGGAGCCGGATATCGGGCCGGTGACGCACCTCTTGGCCGCGCTCGGCCTGCCGCCGCTCGACTGGTCGGTCAGCCCCGGTGCGGCGCTGGCGCTGGTCGGCCTCATCAACATCTGGATGCACCTGCCCTTCACCTTCGTACTGCTATACACAGCGCTGCTCGCGGTACCGGCCGAGTTGTTCGAGGCGGCACGCATCGATGGGGCCGGCACCTGGGCCGAGTTTCGCCACGTCACCCTGCCGGTGCTCATGCCGGCGATCCTCGTCGCGATCCTGTTCCGCTACGTCTTCGCCTTCCGGATGTTCTCCGAAGTCTGGCTGCTCACCCAAGGCGGGCCGGCTCGGTCGACCGAGGTGCTCGCCGTCTACCTCTACATGACGGGCTTCCGCTACGGCGATTTCGGCGGCGCGGCGGCGATCGGCTGGCTCATGCTGCTGGCCTCCCTGCTGCTTGGGCTCTACTACCTGCGGCGCATGTATCGTGGGATGCTCGCAGATGCCTAGGCGCCCTCATGCCCGGCTGTTGCGGCATCTCGCGGTCGGCCTTGTCGCGCTCTGGTCGCTGACACCGATCGCGGTCATCGTCGTCTCCTCCTTCAAGCTGCCGCGCGACATCTTCGTGTGGCCGCCCACGATCCTCTTCCAGCCCACCCTCGCGAGCTATGCCGGGCTGTGGCGGCGCTGGCCGGGCTTCTTCGACAACCTGACCAACAGTGCCGTCGTCACGATCGGCACCACCCTGCTCGCGGTCGCCGTCGCGACCCTCGCCGGCTACGTCTATTCGCGCTACCGCTCGCGCCTGCTGACGGTGTCCGCGTTCTTCATGATCTTCGTGCGCATGCTGCCGCCGATCGTCATCAGCCTGCCGCTGTTTCCGGCGGTCAACGCGATCGGCCTCAGCGACACCCGCACAGTGCTGATCCTGCTCTACGCCGCCTTCTTCGTTTCGCTCGGCACCTGGATCATGAAGACGACGATCGACCAGATCCCGCGCGAGCTCGACGAGGCGGCGCGCGTCGACGGCGCCACATCCAGACAGATCGTGTGGCGGGTCATCCTGCCGCTCAGCGTCCAAGGCATGATCGCGGCGGGCGTCTTCGTCGCGGTCTATGCATGGAACGAGTTCCTCTTTGCTTTCCTGTTCACGACGATCAACGCAAAGACCGCACCGCTGGCGGTCAGCGAGATGATAGGCTCGGTCGAGACCAGCGACTGGGGCGTCCTCTTCGCCGCCGCTACGATCCAGCTCGTCCCGGTGCTGGCCGGCGTCATCCTCGCCCAGCGCTACCTGATCGCCGGGCTCACGGCGGGGTCGCTCAAGGGGTGACGGCGCAGCTACCCATCGCCACGAAGGAGACGCAACCATGATCGGGCCGCAACCGCCCGGCTGGGCACAGCTTCCCCCTGAACCAGGAGTTCGTAAGTAGACGGCTATGCATAATGCATAGCCGTCAAACCGTCGCCACGGGGGTGACCGGCGAGCCGACGGCTCCCGGCAAGCGCAGCGGCGGGGCCGTCAACAGGAAACGGTAGCGCCCATGGGCGCGCAGCCAATCGGCGAGCGGCGTCAGGTGCCACAGCTCGCCGAGATTGACGCCGAGCTTGAACAGGCAATGCTCGTGCAGCGGTAGGAAGGCGCAGCAGCCCTCCTGCTCGAGGGCGGGCACGGCCTCGACCCCGTAATTATCGGCGATCAGCGAGGCGAGCCTCGTATCGGTTATCCAGTTGAGCAGGCGCTTGTCGCGCCCATTGAGCACGGCGCAGAGATGATGCGTCTTTCCCGGATCGGGATCGCCCTTCATCTCGAGCAGCATCTCGGCAAAGCCAGTATGGATCAGCACCATGTCGCCTTGCTCGATCTCGACCTTGTCCTCCTCGAGCACCCGCATCAGCCGCTCATAGCCGAAGACGACGCGCAGCCGCTTCACATGGGCATGCAGATCGATCATCACGCCGCGCCCCTGAATGCAGCTCTCGGCCATCCGCGCGACGCTCAGCGCCGCCGCATTCGAGGTCGACACCGAGCCCGCCGGCCCCTCGATGCCTGCATCCTTCGGGTCGCTCGGGCCGATGATGTGCTCGCCGGCCCGGAAGCCGTTATAGAACACCGGTTCCAGGATGCCGTCGCCATCGGCATCGAACAGCGAGCCGATATGGGCGAGGCTGTCCCATTGCGTCGAATATTGCAGATGCATCACCACGAGATCGTCGCAGACGACGTCGGTCAGGTTGGGATCGTCATTCGCCAGAACATAGTTCATGTTCGGCTTGCTGCCGCGCAGCGTCGGGCGGAGCACCGGGGGCAGGCGGCGCGGGTTGAGCACGTTCTTGCCCGGATAATCGAGCGGCAGGCTGAGGCAGAAGCTCTTGCCGTCGCGCACCTCGGCGATGCCCTGCATGACCTTCGCCGGAGTGATCAGGTTGAGGCGGCCGAGCTGATCGTCAGGGCCGAAATCGCCCCAGGTCGAGCCTTCGGGCCGGTTCACCCATCTGCGCTTGGCGGACATGAGGCTCCAGCCAGCTCCCATTGCAACCCGGCCCGATGGAATCGGACCGGGCTCTCGTTCTTTGCTTTTGCCGCGTTCTTGCAGCGCGGGCGCAAGCTTCGCGAGGACAATCCCCTCTAGAGGCCGACCTGGGTGACGAACTTGGTGTTGAGATAAGCGTCGATCGCCTCGCGGCCGCCTTCCGTGCCGTAGCCCGAATCCTTCATGCCGCCGAACGGCACCTCGGGTAGAGCGAGGGCTCCGCCGTTGATCGCCACCATGCCGCTCTCGACCGCCGCGCCGACGGCGGTCGCCGTCTTCGTCGATTTGGTGAAGGCATAGGCGGCAAGCCCATAGGGCAGACGATTGGCTTCCGACACCGCGCCGTCGAATGTGGCGAAGGGTGCGATCATGGCGAGCGGCCCGAAGGGCTCCTCGTTCATGATGCGCGCATCCTTGGGCACATCGGTAATGACCGTCGGCTCGAAGAAGAAGCCCTTATTGCCGATGCGGTTGCCGCCGGTCTTGACCTTGGCGCCGTGCTTCTTGGCGTCGGCGACGAAGCCCTCGAGCGCGTCGATGCGGCGGCTATGGACGAGCGGACCCATGCGGGTATCCGGCTGCAACCCGTCGCCCACCTTGATGGCCTTGGCGGCCGCCGTGAACTTGTCGACGAACTGCTCGTAGACATTCTCCTGCACCAAGAGCCTGGTCGGCGCAATGCAGACCTGGCCGGCATTGCGGAACTTGCCCGCTGCCAGCACCTTCACGGCGGCATCGAGATCGGCATCTTCGAAGACGATGCCCGGCGCATGGCCGCCGAGCTCCATGGTGGTGCGCTTCATATGCTGGCCGGCGAGCGCGGCGAGCCGCTTGCCGACCGCGGTCGAGCCGGTGAAGGTCACCTTGCGGATGACCGGGTGCGGGATGAGGTATTCCGACACCTCGGCCGGATCGCCATAGACGAGGTTGACGACGCCGGCCGGCACGCCGGCATCCGCATAGGCGCGGATCAGCTCGGCAACCGAGCCCGGCGTGTCCTCGGCGCCCTTGATCACGATCGAGCAGCCGGCTCCGAGCGCCGCCGAGACCTTGCGCACCGCCTGGTTGACCGGAAAGTTCCAGGGCGTGAAGGCCGCGACCGGCCCGACCGGCTCCTTGATGGCGAGCTGGTAATGGCCCTCGAAGCGCGGCGGGATGATCCAGCCATAGGCGCGGCGGCCCTCCTCGGCGAACCAGTCGATGACGTCGGCGCCGTTCAGGATCTCGGCCTTGGCTTCTCCGACCGGCTTCCCCTGCTCCATCGTCATGGTCTTGGCGATGTCGTCGACCCTGGCGCGCAGCAGCTCACCCGCCTTGCGCATGATCTTGTAGCGCTCGAAGGCAGATACCTTGCGCCAAGCCTGGAAACCTTTCTGGGCGGCCTGCGCGGCACGCTCGAGATCGGCCTTGCCGGCATGGGCGAAGGTACCGATCTCCTCGCCGGTCGCCGGATTGACGACGGGCGTGGTCTTGCCGCCGGCAGCCTTGCTCCAGCTGCCGTCGATGTAGAGCGAAACATTCTGATACATGGTGCCTCCACCTGATTGTGGCCCGAGCCGAAGACCTATTGAAGCTTTTGGCCCGATCGAGAAAATCCGTCGCCACCGCTATACGGCCGCTCGTGCCGCCAAGCAAAGCGGTGAGCGCATGCGAGCCAGAAGAATGGGCGGGAGGGGGCGTCATGGCCGGGCTGATCTCGGAACAAGTCCGAGGACGGCCATGACGGAGGTGGTTGCGAGTCAGAGCGCCGCCACCGCCTCGACCTCGATCGCCACGTCGTCGCGGAACAGGCCGGACACCTCGACCAAGGTCATGGCGGGCGCGGCCGAAGGCGTCAGCGTGCCGAGGAAACGGTTGCGGGCGGCGATGAAGGCTCTGATCTCGGTCATATCGCGCAGGAAGACGGTGATCTTGACGAGGTCCTGCACCGTGCAGCCGGCCGCCGCGAGAGCAAGGCCGAGATTACGGAAGACCTGATCGGCCTGCGCTACGAAATCGCCCTTGCCGACGAGGTTGCCCTCGCGGTCGAGCGCGACCTGCCCGGCGATATGGATCAGCCGCCCGCCACCGACCTCCACGACATGGGAGTAGCCGGGCGGGGCCGGAGCGAGCTCGGGAGGATTGGTGCGAGTGATCATCTCAAGCCGCCTGTCCCAGCCGATCCGTCACGGCCCGATAGGACAAGGCCTCGGCGAGGTGGATGCGGCCGATATCGGCCTCGCCTTCGAGATCCGCAAGGGTGCGCGCCACCTTGAGGACGCGGTGATAGCCGCGCGCCGTGAGGCGCAGCGCATCGGCAGCGCTGCGCACCAGCGCGAGGCCTGCCGCGTCGAGCTTCGCCACCTCGTCGAGGAGCGCCGGCGGGCAGGCCGCATTGGTGAGCGCGCCCTCGACGCCGAGCGCGAGGTAGCGTTCGCTCTGCCGCTGGCGGGCCGCCGCCACCCGCTTGGCCACCTCGGCCGAGCCCTCGGCTGGCGGCGGCAGGACGAGATCGGCCGCCGTCACCGCCGCGACCTCGATATGCATGTCGATGCGGTCGAGAAGCGGCCCGGAGATCCGCGACTGGTATTGCGCCATGCAGCGCTCATTGGGCTGGCGCTTGCAGGCAAAGCCCGGATCGTTGGCGTGGCCGCAGCGGCAAGGGTTCATGGCGGCGACGAGCTGGAAGCGCGCCGGATAGACGTTGCGATAATTGGCGCGGCTGATCGCCACCTCGCCGGTCTCGATCGGCTGGCGCAAGCTGTCGAGCACCTGCGGCGGGAACTCCGGGAACTCGTCGAGGAAGAGCACGCCGTGATGGGCGAGCGACACTTCTCCTGGCCGCGCACGCAGGCCGCCGCCCACGAGGGCCGCCATCGAGGCCGAATGATGCGGGGCCCGAAAGGGGCGGCGGTCCGTCAGCGCCCCGTCGGCGATCAGGCCCGCGACCGACTGGATCATCGAGACCTCGAGCAGCTCCTTCGGCGCGAGAGGCGGCAATATGGAGGGCAGGCGCGCCGCCAGCATCGACTTGCCGGCGCCGGGCGGCCCGCTCATCAGCAGATTATGGCCGCCGGCCGCCGCGATCTCGAGCGCGCGCTTGGCGTTCTCCTGCCCCTTTACCTCCTTGAGGTCGGGCAGCGGCGCGGAAGACTGGCGCACCACCGGCTCCGGCCGCGCCAGCGCCTGCGCGCCGGTGACGTGGTTGGCGAGCTGGATGAGCGAGCGCGGCGCCACGATGTCGAGGTCGCGGCTCGCCCAGGCGGCCTCGGCGCCGCAGGCCTGCGGGCAGATGAGGCCGAGATTGCGGGCATTGGCGTGCATGGCGGCCGGCAGAGCGCCGGCGATCGGCATGATCGAGCCGTCGAGCGCGAGCTCGCCGACCACCGCATAGCCTTCGAGCGCGTCCGAAGGGATCGCGCCGATCGCCGCCATCACGCCGAGCGCGATGGGGAGATCGTAATGGCTGCCTTCCTTCGGCAGGTCGGCGGGGGCGAGATTGACCGTGATGCGCTTCGCCGGCAGCGACAGGCCCGAAGCGATCAGCGCGGCGCGCACCCGCTCGCGGCTCTCGCCGACGGTCTTGTCGGGGAGGCCCACGATGTTGAAGACCACATTGCCGTTGGAGACGAGCACCTGCACATCGACGGC
>JBIOEJ010000035.1:0-47192 GCA_044445965.1 Hyphomicrobiales bacterium | reverse complement strand
CTAGTACCGGCTATCGCTGGAGTTGGAGTCGTGATTCAAGGATGGGATGAACATCCAGGAAGCGACCCCGATCGTATTGAGGGAGGCGGAGCGTTCAATGCTCGAGAGCATGGTGCGATCTCCGAAGAGCGAGCATGGGCTGGTTGAGCGGGCTCGGATGGTGCTCCTTGCAGCGCAAGGTCAGTCGACCCGCTCGATTGCGAAGGCGCTCGGCAGTTGGCCGGGCCGGGTGAGCCGGTGGCGCAAGCGGTTTGCCGAGGAACGCTTGGCCGGGCTCGTGGATCGGCCACGACCTGGAGCGCGGCCGACCTACGACAAAGGCACGGACCGGCGCATCCTGGCGGCTCTCGACGAGGCGCCCCCTGCGGGCTTTGCGCGCTGGACGGCACCTTTGTTGGCCACGCATTTGGGCGACGTAAGCGACCAATATATTTGGCGTTTTCTGCGCAAGCAGCGGATTGATCTGGGAGCCAGCAAATCGTGGTGCGTTAGCACCGACCCCGACTTTGCGCCCAAGACGGCCGAGATCGTCGGGCTCTATCTTGATCCACCCGTGAACGCCATCGTGCTGTCGGTGGATGAGAAGCCGAGCATCCAAGCTCTCGAACGCGCACAAGGTTATCTGAAACTGCCCAACGGCCGCGCCCTGAAGGGGCAAACCCATGAATACAAGCGCCATGGGACGACCACCTTGTTTGCCGCCCTCGATGTGGTCACCGGCCAAGTCACAGCCGGTCATTACAAAAGGCGCCGACGCGTCGAGTTCCTCGATTTCATGAACCAGGTGGTCGACGCCTATGCGGAACGCGAAATCCATGTCGTGCTCGACAATTTGTCCACCCATAAACCCAAGCGCGATCTGTGGCTTGCCCGCCATCCCAATGTCCGCTTCCACTACACTCCGACCCACGCCTCCTGGATGAACCAAATCGAAATCTGGTTCTCGATCCTCAGTCGCCAAGCCTTGCATCGCAGTAGCTTCACCAGCCCCCAACAAGTGAGGCAGCGAGTCGACGACTTCGTCGCCGCTTACAACCATTCCGCCAAACCTTTCGTTTGGACCAAATCTCATGTCGAACAGAAACCGCTCAAGCCACGTTTCGCCGATTTATGATTCCGGGTACTAGATGACCAGCTTATAGCCCCCCTGGTCGGTGACGATCATCTTGGCGGCGTCGGGGCCGGCCTCGATCTTCTGGCGCAAGCGGTAGATATGGGTCTCGAGCGTGTGGGTGGAGACGGCGGCGTTATAGCCCCAGACTTCCTGCAGGAGTACCTTGCGCGGCACGGAATGGCCGTTCGAGCGATAGAGGAAGCGCAGGATCGCCGCCTCCTTTTCGGTGAGCTTCAGCTTCGAGCCCTTTTGCGTGACGATCAGCTTGGAGGCCGGCTTGAATTGCAAGGGGCCGATGCGCAAGACCGCGTCATCGCTGGCCTCGTGCTGGCGCAGATGCACGCGGATGCGCGCCAAGAGCACGGCGAAGCGGAACGGCTTCGCCACATAGTCGTTGGCGCCGGAGCCGAGGCCAGCGACCGTATCGGCGTCGCTCGTATGCCCGGTGAGCATGATGATCGGCATGCGCGCGCCACCTGAGCGCAGCACCCTCACGGCTTCGCGCCCATCCATGTCGGGCAAGCCGACATCCATGATGAGGAGATCGAAAGGCTCGGATTTGACGAGCGCCATGGCGGCCGCGGCCGTCGCGGCCGAGCTCACCGAGAATTGGCCGTTGACGCTCAGCTGATCGGTGAGCGTGTCGACGATGTCGATATCATCGTCGACGACGAGAATGCGCGGGCGATGGGTCATTTCCGGACTCGAATCGGGCGAATGAGGTTCAGACATTAGCCCAAGCCGCTCCGGCGTTCAAAGAGTGAGCTCGCGGGACAGGTGGCCGGCGAGACTCTGCAATTGCGACATCTCCGCGCGTCCTATCAACATGAAGGCGTGGCCATGCGATGACCAATGAACGATGTTCAACCCGACCCGCCTCTCGGTCATTGGGGCGGCATCGGCACGGTCATCGCCGAAGATGCACAAGGCGAGCGCGCCGTTGCGCGGATCGAGATAGGCGATCTGGCCGAGCGGCTTGCCGTCATATTGGAGGAGCTGCGCCCGCTTCAGCGCAAGACCGGGCAAGGAGACCAGCGGCAACGGCAGGGCAATACCGAGCTTGGCGCCGACTGTCGCTAGCTCGCGCTCCCGCGGAGCCACGTCGTCGGGGATGCTCGCCAGCGTTTCGGACGTATAGAGCGAAAGATAGAGCGCAGCCGCCTGCCGCCAATCATCCTCACCATCGCCGGCGGCTTCGATGCCGAATGCCCCGGTCGATCGAGGCAACAAGCGGTCGGCGGCCGCGCCGGCTACAAACAGTGCGATGGCGGCTGCGAGCAGTGCGGGGCGCAACCAGATTGATGCAACACGCTTTTCGGCAGCGATACCTGGCCGACCGCCGGGCAGGCTCGCGAGCATGTCGGCGAGCCTTGCCTGCGGCGCCTCTACGAGCAGCGGCTCGAAAGCCTCGGCGAACGGCCTTCCCCCGCCGGCGAGCAGCGTCAAGCGCTCCCGCAACCCGCCGTCGCGGGCAAGCCACCCGGCGATCCAGGCTCGGCGATCGGCCGCCGACTGGCCGTCGAGATAGGCGACGAGGTCGGCATCGGTCGGGCGACCGGTGGGTGCCGTCTCCGTCATCTGCGCTTGTCCGCCGACGCAGGCTCGGCCGCGGGGGCGGCGCCGAGCCTGCCGAGGCTTTCGCGCGCCGTCGCCAGCCGGCTCATGACGGTTCCGATGGGCACCTGCAGCATCCCTGCCGCCTCACGATATGTCAGCCCCTCGACATAGACCAAGAACAGCGTCTCCCTTTGTGCTTGCGGCAGCAACTGCACCTCTTTCAACACTTGATGGGCAAGAATATTCGTTTCGATCTCCTTCATGCCGTCGAAGATCAGGACAGTCTCGGCATCGACGACGCCCTCGCCTTGACGAATCCGGCGTGAGCGGAGGTCGTTCAGCCAAATGGAACGCAGGATCGAGAACAACCACCTGTCGAGCCGCGATCCCGCGGCGAATTGGTGAGCGCGCTCGAGAGCCCGGACGCAGGTCGCCTGCACCAGATCCTCGGCCGCATCGCGCCTTCCGGACAAGACGAGCCCGTAGCGCCAGAGGCGGGTGAGGTGTTCCGTCAAACCCACCCTCACTTCGAGCTGACCCTTTCCGATCATGCTTGCGGCAGCCGAAGCGACAGGTTGCGCCGAGCATCCAACATTGCAGACGCGTAGCCCAGGGACGATCCGCGCACAATGCAGGCGCGGCGGAAAGATCCCCGCCGCGCCCGCGCGCTTTTCCATGGACACTCAGCCGGCAGCCACGAGATCGCGCCAGCTCGACATCTCCTTATTGTCGTCGGAGCGGTTATCCGCTCCGGCGGGAGATGCCTGGCCTGTCGCGATCCGTCAGAGCTTCGAGTCCGCGATGGCCACTGCGAGATCCTCATATTCCTCGCAATCGGTTCCGCAGATGGTTTTGATGGTGGCGAGCTGCTGCTTGGCGAGGTCGAGCTTGCCCTGGATCACATAGGCCTCGCCGAGATATTCGCGCACCTGGGCGTAGCCGGGATCGAGCGAGACCGATTTCAGATAGTAGCCGATGCCTTCATCGGTTCGTCCGAGCTTGCGCGTCGCATAACCGCGATAGTTGAGCGCCTTCGCGGTGTTCGGGTTGTCCAGCATGTCGAGGATGGCGAGCGCCTCCTCGAAGCGGTCGGCCTTGGCCAGAGCATAGGCATATTGGGTCATCTGCTCGTCAGGCAGGACGCCCCGCTCGGCTTTGACGCAGCCCTTCTTTTTCGAGTCGTAGACTTGGCCCTTGGCGCAGGTCGGAGGTGGCGGGTTGCTGCTGCCACCTTCGCCGGCAGCGAAAGCCGGCGCCGCGGCTACCGCGGCGAGCGCCAGCCCCAGCGCCAGGGCGGGAAGGTCGAGCTTCCAAGATGCTAGGCCAGAACGTATCATGATGGTCCTCCGGAATTTCGATGCCTCGAGAACACCGCGGCGTGCCGTTCTATTCAATCTCGCTTTCGAGAAAGCCACAAGGGTCCGGGACCGATCTGGGGTCCGAGACCGATGCTCGAATAGGGTTGGCCCGGCGCTGGAGGGACGGCTCGATGCGCCGCACGGGCTGCCCTCTTCGCGGTGCTTACACTCGTGAGAGGAGCGTAGGGTCGGGCCCTCGCTACGCCGCATGTTCATGCCGTTCGACGGCGCGTTGCCGCCGAGCGACGCAGGCGCCTTACCAAACACGCCCTGTCGGTCAAGGATGTTTGCGGTGGCCTCCAAGTTCCCCTGCACGGGCCCGGTTCGTCCGAACCGACCTCTCCGCCGGCTCTTCGTGCAATCTCAGGCTCTAAATGCGCTTGAGAATAGGTAACGTTTATGTTACCTCTATCTTGTGCGTGAGGTGCGCTACTAACTTGCTGGCGACGGGCGAAGCCCCTTCGAAGAATGGTTCTCCGGCTTGGATGCCGTCGCGGGGGCGAAGGTGTCTGTTGCCATCGCGCGGCTTGAACAGGGCAACCTCTCGAACGTCAAACCGGTCGGCGAGGGCGTGCTGGAGTACCGGATTGATTGGGGACCTGGATACCGGGTCTATTTCGGACGGGACGGCGAGGCGCTGGTGATCCTGCTGACGGGCGGCACCAAGAAACGCCAGCCACGGGATATAGAAGCGGCCAAAGAGCGCTGGTCGGACTACAAACGGCGACGGCCGCGAACTCGGTGATGGAGGCAGACATGGCTTTGACGAAGAGCTTCAAGGAACTGGTGCAAAGCCGGGTCGCGAGGGATTCCGCATTCGGCGAGGCGCTTCTGCGCGAAGGCATTGACACCATGCTTGCCGGCGATGTCGAAACCGGCAAGGCGATCTTGCGCGATTATATCAAGGCGACCATCGGCTTCGAGAAGCTCGGGGCGGCGACCGGTGCGCCGCCCAAGAGCCTGATCCGTATGTTCGGTGCCCGTGGTAACCCGCAAGCGCGCAACCTCTTCGGCATCATCGGTTATTTGCAGAAGCAGGCGGGCGTGGAATTCCACGTGATGCCGGGACCTCGCTAGTACGCAGCGCTATGGTCAGGCGCACACCGGGAAGTCACTGAAACAGCCGGGACCATTCGGCAGCCCCGAGACCGGTAATGTGATATGGCCAGTCCAGCTGGGGCACCCTCGCCGCGTTGCGCAACCCTAATGGCGTCGAATCGGGCTGGAGGCCAAGCATCAAGCGAAGCTTCCAAAGAGCGTGCGCAACCCATCGAGCAAGCTCGGCCGCTGGCGTGTGTCGGCGAGCATTGTGAGGTAAGTCCTGGCCCAGTGTTCGATATCGTTCTTGGCCAAGTGCTCGAACATCCGCTTGTGGCGCGCGCGGCGCTCCTCGATCGGCATTTCGAGGGCACGCTTGAGCGCCGCGGCCACGCCTTCGGTCTCGTGCGGATTGACGATCAGGGCTCGGTCGAGCTCGGCGGCGGCGCCGGCGAATTGCGACAGGATCAGAACGCCCGGATCGTCCGCATCCTGCGCCGCCACGAACTCCTTGGCCACGAGGTTCATGCCGTCTCGCAGCGGGGTGACGAGCGCGGCATCGGCGGCGCGGTAGATGCCGGCGAGCGCCGTGCGCGAATAGGAGCGGTTGACGTAGCGGATCGGCGTCCAGGACGCTTCCCCGTAACGGCCGTTGATCCTGCCGACGAGCGTCGTGACCTCGTCCTCGATCGCCGCGTATTCCTGGATATCGGCGCGGCTGCGAGGCGTGATCTGCAGGAAGGTGACGCGCGAACGCCAATCGGGGTTCGTCTCGAGGAAGCGGTCGAAGGCGTTGATGCGATGCAGGATGCCCTTGGAGTAATCGAGGCGGTCGACGCCGAGCACGAGGCTGCGGCCGCCGAGGCTTTCCTCGAGCTCGGTGACGAAGCTCGATCTGGCCGCGTTGCGGGCGAGCCGCGCATAGGCCGCCGTCTCGATGCTGACCGGGAAGGCGCCGATGCGCGGCTGCCTGCCGTCGACCGTGAAGGTCGCGCCGTCCCGCCCGCCTTGGGCGCCTTGGGCCAGGAGATAATGGCCGAAATTGTCGCGGTCATTTTCGGTCTGGAATCCGACGAGATCATAGAAGCTCAAGCTGCCGAGGCTCTCCCGGTGGCGGGGGATGGCGACCAGGATGTCGGTCGGCGGACAGGGGATATGCAGGTAGAAGCCGATCGGATTGGTGTGGCCGCGGGCCCGCAGCTCCTTGGCGAGCGGCATCAGATGATAGTCATGCACCCAGACGATATCGTCTTCCTCGATCAGTTCGCCGAGCTTGTCGGCGAACAGGCGGTTGACGCGCATATAGCCCGAGAGGTCGGCGCGTGAGAATTCGGCGAGATCGACGCGGTAATGCAGGATCGGCCACAGCACGCGGTTGGCGAAGCCGCTGTAATATTCTTGGAAATCATGGGTCGAAATGTCGATCACCACATAGGTGATGTTGTTACGCTCGACGAGACGCGGCTCGCTATCGGTTTGTTCCCGCGCCTTGCCGCTCCAGCCGAACCAGAGGCCGGTACGGCTCCTCAGTGCGGCCTTCACGGCGACCGCGAGCCCGCCGGGGCTCGGCTTGCCGTCGGGCTCCGGCACCGCCACGCGGTTCGAGACTATGATGAGGCGCGAGCCCACGCGTCCTCCCAGCTCGCCGATAGCCGCATCGCGGTGCTGATGATGCCGGCCATCGAATAGGTCTGCGGGAAATTGCCCCAGAGCTCGCCGGTCTCGGGATGGATATCCTCGGAGAGTAGGCCGAAGGCATTGCGCCGGTCGAGGATGTCGGCGAACATGGCGCGCGCCTCGCCGGTGCGCCCGAGCGTCGCGAGCGCGTCCATGTACCAGAAATTGCAGACCAGGAAGGCCGTCTCCGGCGCGCCGAAATCGTCGTCGGCGATGTAGCGCATGACGCGGTTGTTGCGCATCAGCTCGCGCCCGATGGCTTCGCAGCTGCGGGTGAAACGCTCGTCGGTCGGTGCGAGCAAGCCGAGCTCGGCGAACAGCAGGACGCTCGCATCGATATCGGGGTGACCAAAGGCGCCGGTGATCACGCCGCGCTTCTCGTCCCAGGCACCTTGCAGGATCTTGGCCCTCAGCTCGGTCGCATGCGCGCCCCAATAGCGGGCCCTTTCGTCGAGCCTGAGACGCTTGGCGATCTGACCGAGCCGGTCGCAGGCTGCCCAGCACAGCGCGGCGGAATAAGTATGGACGCGCGCCCGTCCACGATACTCCCAGATGCCGGCATCGGGTTCGAGCGCGACGCAGCGCGCCCGCTCGCCGAGCAGCTCGAGCTGCCTGAACAGCGCTGCGTCGCCCATCTTCGACAGCCGCTCGTCGACGAACATCTGCGTCGCGCCGAGCACGACGCTGCCATAGACATCGTGCTGCACCTGGGCGGCGGCTTGGTTGCCCACGCGCACCGGCCCATGGCCGAGATATCCCTCGAGGTCGGGCGCGACGACCTCGTCGAGCGGGGTGAATGGCACGATGCCATGCACCGGCTGCAGCTGATGGCCTTCCTCGGTCGCGATCGTGGTGATGTAGTTGATATAGGCTTCCATGGTCTGCGTCGCGCCCAGTCGATTGAGCGCGTGGATGACGAAGAAGGCATCGCGCAGCCAGCAATAGCGGTAGTCCCAATTGCGCACCGTACCCAGCGCCTCCGGAATCGAGGTGGTATGGGCCGCGATGATCGCGCCCGTCTCCTCGAAGCTGCTGAGCTTCAACGTGATCGCGGCCCGCACCACGGCCGACTGCCATTCGAAGGGAACGCCGAGATGCCGCACCCAGCCAAGCCAATGGTCGCGGGTGCGATCGAGGAACTCGCGGCTGGTGGTGTCGATGGCGCTGCGGAAGGGCTCGTCCTGGCCGAGGACCAGGTTCATGGGGCGGGTGAGGGCGAAATTCGTCTCGGCCACGATGTAGGAGAGTGGCGCATCGGTCGAAAGCCGCAGGATCTCGGTTCCGCCCATGTAGCGGATGTGGTTCGAACCGAGCGCGTATTCGGAGACCGGGCGCCCGTAGGCGAAGGTCGGGCGCACCCTGATGGCGATGCGGGGCAGGCCGGCGACGGGCTCGATGCGCCTGATGAGCTGCGGCGGGCGGAACATCCGCTGGTAATGTTCGAAGCGCGGCGCAAAATCGGTGACACGCACCCGCGCGCCGCGCGCATCGGTGAGGATGGTTTCCACGATCGCCGTGTTGCGCGAATATTGCGCCGAGGTCTCGACGCAATCGGCCAGCACCACGTCGCAGAAGCCCTTCTCTTCGTCACCCGCCAGCAGGCGCGAGAAGATCGGATCCGAGTCGAAGCGCGGGAAGCACCACCATACGATGCGGGCCCGCCGGTCGACGAGCGCGCCGACACGGCAATTGCCGATCAGCGCCAGGTCGAGAGCGTGCTCGCGCTCTCCACCGAGGCTCATGCCCGGGCTCGTGGCCGGCCGAGCTCCGTGAGCCAGCGGCGCACGCTCTCGGGAGAAGGGAAGACGCCGCTGACGCCGGGCCTCCCGCTGCCGACCGAAAAGGCCCGGCCTCCATGGCCGATGACCGCGGCAAATCCAGCCTCGTCGGTGGCGTCGTCGCCGATGAAAACGGGCATCCGGCCGAGAAAGGGCTCGCGGATGATGAAGCGCTCGATCGCCTTTCCCTTGTCGAAGCCGCGCGGCTTGATCTCGAAGACGCTGTGACCGTGGAGCATGTCGAGGTCGAGATCCGCATGCACCGCGATCAGGCGCGTCAGCGCCTGGCGCAGTTGCCGCTTCACGACCGGCATGGTGCGATAATGCACGGCGAAGCTGTAGCGCTTGTTCTCGGCGAACGTGCCGGGGAAGTCGAACAGGGCTTCGGTCAGCGCCATCCAGAGCTTGCGCGGCAAGCCTTCGGCCTCGGCGTCCGGCTGCTCCTGCCCCCGCGGCGCAAAGCGAATCTGCGCGCCATGCACGCCGCTGGCGCGCAGGTTGAGCGGCGCGAACAGGCGATCGAGGTCGTCGATCGAGCGCCCGCTCACGAGGGCGAGCGCCCCGTCGAGCACCTTCTCGGCCTCGGCGAGCGAGGCGACGAGCGATTCGGGAACGACCACCGCGCCTGGGCGTGGCGCAAGGTCGAGGAGCGTCCCGTCGACGTCGAGGAAAAGGGAGATGGGCGAGCGTTGCAGCCCATCCGTCATGGATTCTTCCGCGATGGCGCTCCGCATCGGCCCTCCATTCGCCTCCCTCGCAGGATTATCCTTCTGGAAGAACGCGCCAGCATGGCCAGAGTTCCCGGGCATGAAGCGGCGGCTTCCCCTTTCCATTCCCCACGCAGGGAGTGGAAATGGAGATCCTCGACCTGTTTGGCTCAAGCCGACTTGAAGCTCGTCCGGTGCGGCTCGGTATGGGGCAGGAAGGCGGTCAAGAGGCCGATCAGCGGCAGGTAGGCACAGATATCGTAGACGAAATCGATGCTGGTCAGGTCGGCGAGCTTGCCGAGCATTGCGGCACCGAGGCCGCCGAGCCCGAAGGCGAAGCCGAAGAACACGCCGGCGACCGTGCCGACCCGCCCCGGCACCAGCTCCTGCGCATAGACGAGGATCGCCGAGAAGGCCGATGCCATGATCATCCCGATCGGCACGGTGAGCACCGCCGTCCAGAACAAGTTGGCGTAGGGGAGTGCGAAGGTGAAAGGGAAGACGCCGAGAATCGAGAACCAGATCACGAATTTGCGTCCGAAACGGTCGCCGACCGGGCCGCCGATCAGGGCGCCCGCCGCCACCGCGCCGAGGAACAAGAAGAGATAGAGCTGCGATTCCCTCACGCTGACATGAAATTTCTCGATCAGGTAGAAGGTGTAATAGCTGGTGAAGCTCGCGGTGTAGAAGGCCTTGGAGAACATCAGCGCGCTCAGCACCAATGCCGACAGCATCAGCTTGCGCGAGGACAGGAGCGGCGAGGGCAGCGCAAAGGCGCCGCTGCCCGCCGTCGCCGGGCGCCGCGCCTTGTACCAATGGCCGACGCGAAAGAGCACGATGATGCCCATCAACGCCGCCACCGAGAACCAGGCGAGGCTTGCTTGGCCGTACGGCAGGATGATCAGCGCGGCGAGCGGTGGTCCGAGCGCCTGGCCGGCATTGCCGCCCACCTGAAACAGGGATTGCGCGAGCCCGTGCCGGCCGCCCGAGGCCATGCGCGCCACGCGCGATGATTCGGGATGGAACACCGACGAGCCGCAGCCGACGAGCGCGACCGACAAGAGCAGCATCGCGAAGCTCGAGGCAAGAGACAACAGCACGAGCCCCGCGAGCGAGAACCCCATGCCGATCGCCAGCGAATAAGGCATCGGCTTGCGATCCGTGTAGAGCCCGATGAAGGGTTGCAGCAGCGAAGCCGTAAGCTGAAAGGCGAGCGTGATCAGGCCGATCTGCCCGAAATCGAGGTCGAAGGACGATTTCAGCATCGGATAGATGGCGGGTATGAGCGACTGCACGAGATCGTTCATCAGATGCGAGAAGCTCACCGCAACGAGCACGCCGAGCGCGAGCCCCTTCGCCGCGGCCCGCGTGCCACCCTCGGCCATCATGCCCGTCTGGACGCTCATCCTAGACCGTTCTCGTCAACCTGTCGCGGCATCGCCATCGGCCACGCGCTCCAGCTCTAAAGCCTTGCGCCGGCTTCGCGAATCGGGCAGGCGCATGGCAGCACTGCTCGCGCCACGCGACTGCCGGAAAAAGCCTCAAGCGGCGCACCGCAAATGCGACCAACGCGTCCGACCGAGAACCGTGTCGAGATGCGGCATCAGCCGGCCATGCGGCCGAGAATGGATATAACGTTCGTTCACGACGCGGAAGCCGAGCTTTTCCTGCACCCGCAACGATGCGGCGTTGCCTTCGATCACCCCCGAGGCGACGAAGCCGTAGCTATCGGCGAATAGCCGGTCGACGAGCGCGTCAGCGGCCTCGCTCATATAGCCGCGGCCCCAGAACGGGCGCGCCAGCCAATAGCCGAGCACGGGACCGAGGGCGAGCCCGGTCACGCCGATCCCCCCGATCGGCACTCCCGAGAGCGTGATCGCATAATCGGCATCACGCCCCTCGGCGCGAGCGGCGCAGGCCTTGGCGACCCAGCCCTGCATGTCGTCGAGCCGATAGGGCCAGGGAGGCGCCGCGAGCCAGCGCATCACCTCCCAATCATTGAAATGGGTGAACAGGGCCGGGGCGAATTCGCTCCTCACCGGTTCGAGGAGAAGCCGCGCCGTCGAGATCGGGCTCGATATGATCGCTGGAGAAGGCATGCGAAGCTCCAAGCAACAAAAAAGGATCGATGGTTTCCCGTCGATCCCTCCTGAGCTTTGGGCTTCCGCTCGGCTGAGCCACCCTTTCCGCCAGGAACCCGGTTCGACGGGCCGGCGGCTATCTGCTCCGCCGGTTTTATTCGGCCGCTTGCGAGGCGGCAATCACCGCAACCGTCGAGCGGCCTCGTTTCGTGCCGAAGCTTACGCGGCCCGAGATCAAGGCGAAGAGCGTATGATCCTTGGCGAGACCGACATTGACGCCCGGATGCACCTTGGTGCCGCGCTGGCGCACGATGATGTTGCCGGCAAGCACCTCTTCGCCGCCGAATTTCTTCACACCGAGGCGCTTCGATTCCGAATCGCGCCCATTGCGCGATGAACCGCCAGCCTTCTTGTGAGCCATGTTGCGCTCCTATCTTCGATGCGGCCGGAAACCGGTCCTAATGCTCGTCGTGCTGCGATTTCGGCCGCGGCCCCTTGCCGGCCATCAGATCGGCCGCCTGGGCCATCCAGTGATCGCGATGGGCGCGACCCTTGAAGCCGACCTGGTGCTCGACCTTGGCGATATCGTCCTCGGACAGGGCCTTGAGCTGCCAATAATGCCAAATGCCGATGGCGTTCAACTTCTTTTCGATGGTCGGACCGATACCCGAGATGAGCTTGAGATCATCTCCCTGGCCGATGGGCTCGTCGAGATGCTGGAACTTGTCGGTGTCGATCCCTTTGGCCTTGGCGCCAGCGACCGCCGCCGCGGCGCCGGCGGCGATGCCGGCATGGTCGTGATCGGCTGAAGGTGCGGCTGCCGCCTCGGGCGCGGCTTCGGCGCGTTTCGCCTTCGGGGCTTTCTCGGCCACCTCCGGCTTCTCCTCCCGGGCGACGACCTGCGGCGCGGCTTCGGCCTGCTTCGCCTTGAGCGCCGGTCTGGCGCCGCCGGTAAGAATATCGGTGATCTTGACGACCGTCAGGTCCTGCCGATGGCCGCGCTTGCGGCGCGAATTCTTGCGCCGGCGCTTCTTGAAGGCGATGACCTTCGCTCCGCGCGTCTGCTCGACGAGCTCGCCGGCGACCGTCGCGCCGGCGACCGAAGGGACGCCGACTTCGGTGGTCGCGCCATCGACGAGCATCAGGACCTGCTCGAAGGCGATCACCTCGCCGGGCTCGCCGGCGAGCTTCTCGACGGTGATCGTATCCCCGGCGGCGACGCGGTACTGCTTGCCGCCGGTCTTGATGACTGCGAACATCATTGTCTCCAGTGTTCGGCCCGGCGAGGCGACGAGGCCCGCCGGCTTCTTGGCAGTCGGTTGCGATGGAGCGATCCGGGGGGATTGGGGCGTCGCTGCGCGCCTATCCCCGCAAACGCAGAGGGCGCGGGTCTCCCCGCGCCGACGTGGTTCGACTAATCGCCAAGGCGGGATTTGTCAAACGAAATGAAGCCGCCGGGCTGGGCGCGGATGGGGCAGGCAAGCGCTCCCCTGCTGCGGCAAGGGGCCAGTTTGGACGGCCTCGCGGCATTCGTCCGCCAGCCGATGCGCCTGGCAAGCCGTTGAAGGACAGCCGTTCAAGGACATTCGGTATGATGATAATGGGTCGGGTGCCGAATCTCTCTGATCGGCGTGCTGATGTCCGGTCGTGCCTCGATGACCCGTAACAAGGCTTCGGCATGTTGCGCGGGAGCGCCCCCGGCGATGGTCGCGGCGATCGATAAGTGAGGCGAAAGGATCACCGTCACGGGGAGGCTGCCCCAGGCGTCGATCTTGTAGAGCGTGCGAATGTCGCGCGCCGCGTCGAACAACGCACGGATGCCCGGCAGGCGCAGGGGGAGGCGGTTCGGCCTCTCATCAATCGGGTCGGCAGTGACGATGAACCAGGCGGCATTCTCATCGTCGAAGATGCTCGCTCGAGCATCGATCTCGCGGATCGCCTCGGCCTGCCGCGTGGCCGTTGCGCCATCGATGAAAGTCAGCGCGAGCCAAGGTCCAGTGGCAAGGTCGAGATCGAACCGCGGATCAGTGGAAGACCTGGCGCGAAACCAGGGCGCCCTGTCCCCCGGCATGAGGCGTTCGCTCAGCATGACGCGTCCGAATACTCGATATGAGTCGCCCGAACGCACCGATATCACAAAGGCTCATCCGGCAGTGTGAAATTTCCGCAATCTTTGGCCTGTGGCCGCAGGCTCGGCGAGGGGTGTCTCGACCGGCAAATGGGCGCCTTCACTTGTGTTGCAGCCGCCAGACGACGACAGGGGACATATCGTCGACGAGGACCGGTTCGAGGAAGGTCGGCGCGTGTCCCGTCATCAGCGCCGTGCGCAGCGATGCCGGTGTGTCCTCGACGGGATCCGCCTCGCCGCGGCAATCCACGAGATAGTCGATGCCGGCGTCTCGCAGCTTCTCCTCGGCCGAGGAAGGATCGCCGGCGCGCAGGCGCCGCGCGAATTCGAGCTCCTTCTGTAGCCGATGATAGGGCGCGGCGAGCACATGGTGCCCGGTGGTCGCGAGGATATAGGGGCCGAGATCGGGATGGGAGAGGACGAGGCCCGGCGGAAGGCCGGCAAGGCCCGCGTAATCGATGATCCGCGAGCAGGCGAGGTCGGCGCGTTCGCCCCCATCGGCCTGCGATAGGCCGTCGCCTCCCCCTTTCGGCAGGAAGGGGTAGGCGCCCGCGATCAGCAACAGCCCGGCGAGCAGCAAGGTCAGCGGCCTGAGACGGAACGGCCGGTCCGACGCGCTCCGCTCCGGCGCTGCGATCTTGAAGACGCCGGAGACGGCGGCGATGGCGGGGACCGCGAACCAGTTGGCGTAGATCAGCCCGCGCACATGGACGGCCGAGATGATCGCGGCCACGATCAAGATCGCGCCGAGAATGAGGCTTTCCGGCTTGCGGTCGCTGCGCCACAGGATCGGCAATGCCGCGAGGCCGGCTAGCGGGTAAGCGATGGAAAGAAGCGCCTGGCCAGGCTCATCCGTGAAGAAGCGTGGCAGCGATCGCATCTCGGCGACATGGCTCAGCCAGAGCGGCCAGATATCGGGATCGATATGGCCGAACGGACCCTCGAGGCAGCTCGGATCGAGAAGCGCGTAAGCCGCGGCGGCGAGGGCGCCGGCGGCGATGAGGCCGAAGAGGCGCCTCGCCATGGTTCGCCTCGCGCCGAGGAGTGCGGTGAGATACGCCCCGAGACCCGCGGCCGCGACGCCGACGAACATGTTCACCGCATAGGCGTCGCATTGCGTCGCCGCCCAGAACCGCATCGGTATGGTGAATATGAAGACGGCAAGGCTCGAAACCGCGGCCGACAGCCCGAAAGCGCCGAAATTGCGCCCATCCTCGGGGTCGATGGCGAAACGCAGGGCGTAGCCCAGCGCCGCGATTGCGAGGATCGCGAGGGATTCGAGGCCGACCGCGAGGGCAAGCGCGCCGATGACTCCCGTGCCGATCGCCGCGCCCCGCGATCGCGGCGCCGCGAAGCTCGAGGCCACGAAGAGCGCGGCGAGCGCCATCTGGGCATTGTGGTGGTGGATGAAGCCCGGCCGGAACAGGATGAGCCCGCCGATGCACATGGCGCCGAAGAACGGCGCGCGCAGCGCCGCGGACCGACCGCCGATCGCTCCCGCCATGGCGGTCACCGATAGGAAGACGGGGAGCAAGAGGAGAACGGGCCAGGCGGCGCGCGCCGCATCCTCGCCGAAGGCTGGCCCCCCGATCGACGAAAAGAGAAGGATCAGGCCCGCGAGCGGCGCGTCGATCAGCCGCGACCAATGCGAGAGATAGCCCGGCGGGAAGCCGAGGCGCGGCTCCGTCAGGTCGAACCAGGAGCCGCCATGCAGAAAGGCGCGAACCTCGACGAGACGCATGGCGTCGTCCTGGCTCACGAGGCTCCCCCGCAGCTGCGACCACATGGCGACGAGCAGGGCCCCCGCGAGCCCAGCCCAGACGAGGAGCGCGATGAAGCCCGCAGGCCGATCCGCAACGCGATCGGCGCTGCGCCGAGCCAGGAGTGGCCGCTCGGCGGGCGTGGCGCCGAGGTCTCGCCGAGAGAAAGCGAGGTCTCGCCGAGGGAAAGACTTGGGCAGGTCGGGCAAGCTCATCCTTTGCCGATCCTTCCGCGGCCGTCGCCGACGACGGCCGACGAAGCCTCGATCTATAGGATGGCGTGGTAACGCGGGGATTAACTCGTGCCGCGAGACCGGTCGGACCTGTTCAGGTCAACGCCGAGATATCCGTCGGCAGCCAGATGCCGTTCCTCATGACGGCGATGTAATCGGGCCCGCCCTTCGGCGGCCACACCCCGATCGAGACCGATTTCGCCCGGATCGCCGCGCGCTGCTCGAGACTCCTATAGGGCCAGATATGCGTGAAGCGTGACTCGCCGTCGATGGTGTGCATCACGACGAGGTTCGCGGAGAGCTCGAGGCGCGCCGGCAACGCCGCCTGCCAAGCCGCGATCGTCCCCGGCAAACCGCCGGGCTTCAGCGTATAGGTCCTGATCTCGTAGATCGGCCCGAGGGCCCCCGTCTTGATCGGCTGAATTCCCGGAAAAGGCGCGTAGCCGTCCATTTCGACACCGGTGAGCACATCGCGGCAGAAGAAGGGGTCGCGGCTCTCGAGCGCGCGCTCGCGCTCGGCCCGAAGCTCCTCGGCATCGGCGAAGCCGCGCAGCAGGGCAACCTGGTTAAGGTCGCCGATCTCGCAGGACCAGCAGCCGAGCAGCGTGCCCTTCGCCTTGGCGTCGGAGACATAGGCCTTGATGCCGGCGACCGCCTTCGGCGTCGCGCCGATTTGCAAGGTGAGCTTCGCGAGTTCGTAGAGCATCGGCAGGTCCTCTCGGGTGATCGGGTTCGTTGCTAAAACGAGCGCGGCGGCGGCGCAATATATCCTCACCGCCAAGCCAAGGCGGCGCGTTCGATGCGGGTGAGAATCGCCGAGAGCGAAAGGCCGATCAGCGACAAGACGACGACCCCCGCTATGAGGTTATCGGTGCGGTAGAGATTGCCGGCCGCGAGAATGAAGGCGCCGATGCCGCTATCGGCGCCGATCATCTCGGCGGCGATCAGGAGGATGATGGCGACCGAGATGGTGATGCGCAAGCCTGCGAGCACCGACGGCAGGGCGCCCGGCAGCACGATCTTGCGGATGATCGACCAGGAGGAGAGGTTGAAGCTCTGGCCCATCAGGATGAGGTTGCGCTGCACATTGTCGACGCCCGCATAGGTGTTGATCACGGTCGGGAAGAAGACGCCGATCGCCAAGGTCGCGATCTTCGAGCCCTCGCCGATGCCGAACCAGACGATGAACAAGGGCACGAGCGCGATCTTGGGGATCGGGAACAGCGCCGAGACGAGCGCCAGCACGGGCGAACGGACCACGGTGAACATGCCGACGGCGAGGCCGACCGAGACGCCGAGCCCGGTGCCGAGCGCCCAGCCGATGGCGAGGCGGCCGAGCGAGGCCTCGAGATCGCGCGCGAGCTCGCCCGAGCGGGCGAGCTGCCAGAGCGCCCGCCCGACCGCCATGGGCGAGGGCAGGAACAATTCGGGGATGAGGCCGCTCGAGGAGCCGGCCTGCCAGACCAGGACCAGCAGAACGAGGGTCGCGGCTCCCGCCCAAGGATGGTTGCGTGGCGAAAAGCCGGCGGCGCGGAAGGGCACGGACGCCTCACTGCGCATGGCCGAGCTCCCGGTCGGCCGCGCTCGCCTCGTCACGGATCATCGACCAGATGAGCCTCTCCTTGTCGATGAGGTCGGGATCGCCCTCGTGCCGCTGATCGATCGGGCGGTCGATGGCGACGATCGCCTTGACCCGGCCGGGCCGGCGCGACAGCACCACGACGCGATGGGCGAGGCGCACGGCCTCGACGAGATTATGCGTGACATAGACGGTGGTGGTGCCGGCGCGCCCGATCAGGGCCGCGAACTCCTCGAGCAGCAAGGCGCGCGTCTGAGCGTCGAGCGCCGAGAGCGGCTCGTCCATGAACAGGCAGGCTGGGCGCACGGCGAGGGCTCGCGCGATGCCGACGCGCTGGCGCATGCCGCCGGAGAGCTGCTTGGGATAGGCGTCGGCGAAGTCCTCGAGGCCCGTGAGGCGCAGCATCTCCTCGACGCGTTCGCGGCGCGCTCCCTGGTCGGGCATCGCGTCCTCGAGCACCAGCGAGATGTTGCCGGCAGCCGTGCGCCAGGGAAGCAGGGCGAAATCCTGGAACACATAGGTGAGCGGGTTGAGGCAATCCGGGCGCGGCCGGCCCTCGATGAGCACGCGCCCCTTGGACGGCAGCAGCAGCCCGCCCAGGATGGCGAGAAGCGTCGACTTGCCGCAACCCGACGGTCCGACCAAGGCCACCACCTCGCCGGGCTCGAAGCAAAGGTCGATATCGTCGAGGACGAAGGTCGCGCCATAGCTGTGGCTGACATGGTCGAGCGCGAGGCGCAGGCTCGTCCCTTGGGTCGCGTCCGTCGCGCCCTTCGTCGCTCCGGACGCGACCGAAGTCCCGTGCCGGCTCGCGACCGTCACGGGGGATCAGCCGGCCCGCGGAGCGCGGCCGCCATGTAGCCCTCGGCGCGCGACCCTGTATCCTCCCGCACGCTCTTCCTCCTGTGCCAGTTTCCTCATCGGTCGGAGCTTGGTCCGGCCCCCGCCGCCATTTTCCGACAAGCGCGCAAAGACCGGCGGCGGTCAAGCTACCGAATGAGCCTGACGGCTGTCGCCAGCGACATGGATTCGACACGCGGATCGGATAGGCGCGCAGGATCGCGTTTGCTGCGCTTGAGCGAATCATTGCCGTCCGGAGATTGTATGTTCGCCGATCCGTTCTTCACGACTTGGATTGGTCTTGCGGTTTTGTTCCTCGTGCTCGCCATCTTCGCCGCGCGCCGCCAGAATATCGGCCTGACGCGTCAGCGGCAGGCAATGGAGGTGCAGGGCAGAGCCGTCGAGACCCAGCGCGAGGTCCTCGATACGCTGCGCAAGCTGATTGCGCTCACCGAAGAAGCCAACCGCCAGCGCGAAGCCTTGCGCGCCTTGTTTTAGAGGCGCGGAGCAGGCGGTTGATGGGAGCGGCTGCTCGAGTCTCGCCGCTCACGTCCAGAGCGCTCTGATGCCGTAGAAGGCCGTATCCTTGAGGCGGCGCGACAGGCCCTGCCACCAATAGGCCCGCTGGTCCGTGCAATAGGTCATGCTCAGCATGAGGCGCCGCTCGCCTTCGAGGATCGGCGTCACCTTGTGGTTGACGAGCGCGCCCTCGAAGACGACCACCGTGTTCGGGGCCGTGCCGATGCGCGCTTCCTGCCCCTTGATCCGCGCCATGAGCACGGCGTGGCTCAAGGCCCCTTCTGCCCGGCCCTGATTGTCGATGGCGATGAGCAAGGTGAAGTGCCGCCCGCGATAGAAGTTATGGTCGTAGTGCCAGCCGATATGGTCGCCCGGCTTGTTGTAGAACAGCACCGACAGCGAGCTCTGATCATTGATCGGCGTCGGCTGGACCTGCGTGCCGACGAGCCGCGAGACGAACTCCTGGAGCTCCGGCGAGTGATAGAGGGCGACGATCGCGGGCGCGGTGGCGATCAAGGTCTCATAGGCCACCGTTCCGCCCTTCTTGTGGGTCGGCACGAAGCTGCGCTCCGGCGACACCAGGCGCTCGGCCTCCGCCCTCACCGTCTCGAAGCTCCCGCGAGGCAGGAAGTCCGGCAGGACGGCCAGCCGCTCCGCAAAGCCCGGCACGGCTCGCGCGCGTAGCGTTCCCAGATCCAGCGTTCGTGCGCTCGTGATCCGGACTACGCGGTCGACAAGCTCGCGATAGAGCTTGGCCCGCCGGCCTCTCGCATAAACAAGCCCGCCGGCCGTGACCGCGCCGGCGCCAATCACCGTTTCGGTAATCATGGCGGCAACCGCTCTTTCTGTATCGGTCCGTCGGGACCGGATTCGAATCCCAATCGCGGTAGCCGATTCGTGCGACAATTCGATTGCAGTCTCGGCGTCTATGGGCGCGCGGAGGCGGCAGGCGTGGCGGGAGCGTCACCAGAGGGTGGATAGACCTGGCGCACGACAGGGATGGGGTGGCTCGGCTCTCCCGGATCGGGATCGGAGCGCGCCTCCTTTTCCGCCGAACCCGGCGCCGCGGGCGGGGCGGGCTTCGCCACGCGAGGTGCGCTTGCCGGCGCGGCTACCGGGACATCTGCGCTCTTCTCGGCAGGGGTCGGTGGCGCAGGCGGGAGAGGCTTCGCCGCTGGAGGCGCGCTCGCCGGCGCGGCGACGGCAACGTCTCCACCCTTCTCGGCAGGGCTCGGCGACGCAGGCAGGGCGGGCTTCGCGGCGGGAAGTGCGCTCGCCGGCTTGGCGGCCACGGCGTCTCCGCTCTTCTCCGGAGGGCTCGGCGACGCAGGCAGGGCGGGCTTCGCGACCGGAAGCGGGCTCGCCGGCTTGGCGGCCACGGCGTCGCTCCCCGCATCGGCTGGCGGGTTGGGCGGCGCCGCCTTGGCGGCCGGAACAGCAGGCGCGGCGCGCTTTGCTTGCGGCAGCGCACGCCGCACCCTTGGCGCGGGAGTCGCCAGGCGACCCCTCGGAGCAGCGATCTGGCCCGGCGCCGACCCAGGCTCGTCAAGGAGCCCGCGATAGGGGGGCGAGGCAGCCGGAGGGGCCCGTCCGCCGGAGGAGGGACCGAAGGTCCAGAATTGCGCCAACGCCGCGCTCGGCTGCACAGTGGCTATCGCCGCGTAGGCGGCAAGCACAAGCCAAAGCGAACGCACGCAGTTCATATTGCCCATGTCGAGCCCGTTACGAGCACCGAGGATCGGCTCCAGACCGACTCGTCCTCGAACCTCCGGCAAGCCTGGTTCCGGACGCCGAGCCAGCCATCCGATCTGATGCAGTATATTGAACTCGCGAGCCAAAACCAAGACTTCCTGCCGACAGACTTCCTGCCGACAGCTTCCTGCCGACAGCTTCCTGCCGACAGACTTCCTCGGGGCCGGGATCTGGTGCATTGCGTGGCTTGCCCGGAACGCCGAACCGAGGCAGATTGGGCCTGAAACCGGCAATTATTCGATGAATTTCGGTCGATGGACACCTTCACTTCTTCAGTTGTCCGCGCACCTGGTGGTGATTTTGCTGGCGGGACGCGGCGCTGCTTTTTGATGAGTTCACCGGCGGTGGCTTGGCCGAAGCGAGTGCGTTCGCGCAGCGGCGGCGCGAGACCGGAATAGAGCTTTCGAGCGGGGGCATGGACAGCCGCGAATAAGCAACTGGTGCCCAGGAGAGGACTCGAACCTCCACGGCTTGCACCACTGGTACCTGAAACCAGCGCGTCTACCAATTCCGCCACCTGGGCCCGGCCGGCTGTTTGGTACGGCGAAGCCGGAAAGTCAACGGCACTTCACCTCTCCCCTTGCGGGAGAGGTCGGACTCGCTTCCGCAGGAAGCGAGCCAGGTGAGGGGTGCTCCATCGGCGACCCCGATCCTCTCAGCGCCGTAGCGGCAAGCAGACGCTTGCTGGTTACAGCAAGCTATGGCGCCTCAGGATCGACCTCTCCCCCAGGGGGAGAGGTGACAATTCCCTCCGGTGCCCGCTTACGACACCTCTGCCCTCAGCCGCCAACCTCGCCGCTCATCACCGGCCCGAACCTCTGCCAGCGCTCGCCGTCGAACTTGATCATCTGCAATTGCTTGAGCGGATAGAAGCTGGTCGGGCTGGTGTCGACGGTGACGCCCGGCAGCAGCATGTCGAGTTCGAGATGCTTGAGGTTCGCGGCCTGCTTCATGACGTTCTCGCGCGTGAGATCGTCGCCGCACTGCTTGAGCACCTGCACCAGCGTCTGCCCGAGCAGATAGCCGTAAACGGTGTTGCTGTCGATCTTGTTGCCCTCGGGGAAGTATTTGTCCATGAAGGCCGTCCAGGTCTTGAAGCCCGCATCGTCCTTCCAGCTCGGATCGGTCGGGTCCTTGAGATAGGCCGTGCTCAGCACGCCTTTGGAGTTGTCGAGGCCGGCCGGAACCAGGACGCCGCCTACGGAGGCCGAGACGTTGTTGACGATGTGGAGCGGCTTCCAGCCGATTTCGGCAATCTTCTTGATCGCCTGCGCCGCGAATTTCGGCGTCGCGACGTTGAAGAAGATATCGGCGCCCGAAGCCCTCAGCTTGACGATCTGCGAATCGACGGTCGGATCGGAGGTCTCGTAGGGGACTTCGGCGACGATCATCGAGGTCTTGTCGCCGAGGCCGTCCTTCAGACCCTTCAAATAGTCCTTCCCGTAGTCGTCATTCTGGAACAGGATGCCGATCTTGCCGTTCGGATAGTTGTCCAGGATGTATTTGGCATAGATGCGGCTCTCCGTCTGATAGGTCGGCTGCCAGCCCATGGTCCATGGGAAGTTCTTCGGATCGCCCCACTTCGTCGCGCCGGTCGCCACGAACAATTGCGGCACCTTCTTGGCGTTCATGTATTTCTGGATCGCCGTGTTCGAAGGCGTGCCCAGCGACTGGAAGATGAACAATACGCCGTCGCTCTCGACGAGCTTGCGGGCCTGCTCGACGGCTTTCGGCGGGCTGTAGCCGTCGTCATAGGAGATGAAGGCGATCTTGCGGCCGTTGATGCCGCCTTCCGCGTTGATCTTCTTGAAGAAGGCGTCTTCGGTCTTGCCGATGGTGCCATAAGCGGAGGCCGGCCCGCTATAGGGCATGATATTGCCGATCTTGATCTCGGTATCGGTCGCCCCCGTATCGTATTTTTTCTGGGCGCTGGCCGGCGCGGCCATGGCGACGGCGAAGCCGGCAAGGCCCGCCAATACGGCTAGACGCAGTCGGTTCGGCTGAATGCGCATCTGTCTCCTCCCAAGTCTGTCGAGCCAAGTCTATCGAGACAAGTCCATCGAGCCAAGACTATCGGGCCACGCCTATCGAACGAAGTCTAGCGAGCGGTTCGCAGCTCGTTCGGCAGCTCATCTGGCGGCGTGTCCGCGCAACCAGTTCGCGGCGGCCCGCACCAAGCCTGCCGCTCCCGTCGGCAGCACATAGATCAACACGATGATCATCACACCGTACACCGCGCCCGACAAGCCCTTGGAGAAGCTTTCGGCGAGGTTGGGCACGAAGAGCACGAAGGCGCCCCCGAAGAAGGCCCCGGGAAGCCATCCGACGCCGCCCACGACCAAGCCCACCAGCAGCGTGATCGACAGGAAGAAAGTGAAGCTGTCGGGGGCCACGAATTGCACCACGATGGCGCCGAGCGCGCCGGCGATGCCGGTGTAGAGGGCGCTGACCCCGAAGGTCAGCGATTTGTAGAGCGCCGTGTTGATCCCCATGGAGCGCGCCGCGATCGGGTTGTCGCGGATGGCCATCATGGCACGCCCGGTGCGGCTGGCGATCAGGTTACGGGCCAAGACCGTCATCACGACGGTGACCGCCAAGGTGAAGTAATAGAGCCACTGGTCCTGACTGAGCGGCAAGCCGAAAGGCGCGTCGGGCTTGTCGATGACGATGCCCTGCACGCCTCCGGTCCAATATTCGAGCGGAGAGAGCTTGAGGATCTGCGGCGTCGCCACGGCCAGCGCAAAGGTCGCGAGCGCCAGGTAGACGCCTTCGAGGCGCAGTGCCGGCAGGCCGAACAGGAAGCCGAAGACGAAGCAGGCGATGCCCGCTGCGGGCAGCGTCATCGCGTAAGGGATGTCGGCCTTCTCCATCAGGATCGCCGCCACATAGGCGCCGAGCGCATAGAAGGCGCTATGGCCGAGCGAGAATTGACCGTTGAAGCCGGTCAGGAGGTTGAGGCCGATGATGGCGATCGCGTAGACGAGCACCAGCGTCAGCTGGAAGATCAGGAAGCTTTGCGCGATCAGCGGCAGGGCGAACGCCACCGCGAGGGCGGCGAGCGGCACCCCGTAGCGGGCGAGGAGGCTCGACGACAAGAGCTCGGGCGCCGCGGGTTCGGCGATGGCGGGAAGCGTCTCTTCGGACTGAGCTGACACTGGTCACACCCGATGCAGCACAGGGCGGCCGAACAGCCCCTGGGGTTTCATGACGAGCACGGCCACGATGACGACGAGCGCGATGGTGAACTTCAACTCCCCGCCGATCACCGGAATGAAGGTGCCGGCCAGGTTCTCGACGACGCCGACGATCAGTCCGCCGAGGACGGCGCCGGCGGGGCTGCCGAGCCCGCCCAGGACCGCGCCGGCGAAGCCGTAGAGCAGGATGCCGAGCATCATGTTCGGCTCGAGGAAGACGACGGGCGCGATCATCATGCCGGCGATGGCGCCGATCGCCGACGCCATCCCCCAGCCGAGCGCCATCATCCAGCCGACCCTGATGCCGACGAGCCGCGCCGACACGGGGTCGGCGGCGGCCGCCCGCATGGCGAGCCCGATCCGGGTGAAGCGGAAGAAGACGTAGAGGAAGGCGAGCACGATCAGCGTGATGGCGATCATGCCGGCCTGATGCGCGTCGATCAAGCCGTTGCTGAACAGCGGCGCCGTGCCGAACGGCGTCGGGAAGGGCTTGACGTTGAAGTCCCAGATGAAGCCCGCGGCGCTGTTCAGGATGGCGAGCAGGCCGATGAACACGGCCACATGGCTCAAGACCGGCGCGTGCTGGATCGGCCGCAGCACGATGCGCTCGATGGCGACGCCGCCGATGAAGGACAAAGCGATGGTCGCCAGGAACGCCGCCCAATACGGCATGCCCCATTGCATCAGCTGCCAGGCGATGAAGGTCGAGAACATCGCCATCTCGCCTTGCGCGAAATTGAGATGGCCGATCGCCTGATAGGTCATGACGATGGCGAGCGCGATGCAGGCATAGATCGTGCCCGTCGCGAGCCCGGCGAGGATTTGCTGCAGCAGGAGCTCCATGCCGTCCCTCAATAGCCGAGATAGGATCGCCGGATCTTCTCATCCCGGCGGATGTCGCTCGCCGCGCCCGAGAAGACGATGTGCCCCGTCTCCAGGAGATAGGCGTGGTCGGCGAGGTCGAGGGCGAGCGCCGCGTTCTGCTCGACGAGCAGGAGGCTCACCCCCTCCTTCTTGTTGAGCGCGGCGAAGATGTCGAACAGCTCGCGCACCACGCGCGGCGCAAGGCCGAAGGAGGGCTCGTCGAGCAGCATCAGCCTGGGCCGCAGCATCAGGGCGCGGGCGATGGCGAGCATCTGCTGCTCGCCGCCGGAGAGCGTGCCGGCTTGCTGGCCGCGCCGCTTCTCGAGGAGGGGGAAATAGCCGTAGACCCGCTCGACATCGGCGGCGATCGCCCGGCGGTCGCGGCGCGTGATGGCGCCGAGCTGCAGGTTCTCCTCGACCGAGAGCCGCACGAACGTGCCGCGCCCGTCCGGCACATGGGCGACGCCCAAGCGGGCGATGTCCTCGGTCGGCAAGCGGGCGATGGAGCGGCCGCCCATGTTGATCTCGCCGCTTCTCGAGATCATGCCGCAGAGCGCCCTGAGCGTCGTCGTCTTGCCGGCGCCGTTGCCGCCGAGCAAGGTCGTCACCCCGCCCTCCATGAGGCTGAAATCGAGGCCATGCAGCACCTGCGTCGGCCCATAGGCCGCTCGCAGGCCGCGCACCTCGAGGAGCGCGCTCATGCGCGCCCGGTCCCGAGATAGGCGCTGACGACCTCGGGGTCCTGCTGCACCCGCCCCGGCGACCCCTCGGCGATCTTGCGCCCGAAATTGAGCGCCACCACCCGGTCGGAGACCGACATGACGAGGCTCATATGATGCTCGACGACGAGGATGGTCAGCGCCCGGTCGTCCCTGATCTGGCGGATCGTCGAGCCGAGCAGATCGACCTCCTCATGGCTCAGCCCGCAGGCAGGCTCGTCGAGCAGGAGCAGCTTCGGTGAAGAGATGAGCGCGCGCGCGAGCTCGACGCGCTTCTGGGTCCCGAAGGACAGATCGGAGACCCTGCGCTCGGCGACCTCGTCGAGGCCGAGATAGGCGATGATCTCCCGCGCGCGCGCTCCGAGCGCGGCTTCGCCGCGGCGCGTCCAGGGCAGATGCAGGGCGTCGCTGAGATAGTCGCTGCGGCCGCGGCAATGGCCGCCGATGCGTATATTGTCGACGACCGAGAGATTGCGGAACAGCGCGAGGTTCTGGAAGGTGCGGCCGATGCCGAGCTCGGCGATCTGATGCGCCGAACGCGTCAGGATCGACGCGCCGTCGAACAGGATATCGCCGGAATTCGGCGTGTAGAGGCGGCTCAGGCAATTGAAGAGCGTGGTCTTGCCGGCGCCATTCGGCCCGATCAGCCCGACGATCAAGCCGGGCTCGAGATCGAAGGAAACGCCGTCGAGCGCCACGATGCCGCCGAAATGGACGGCGACCTCGCGAACCGACAACAAGGGCTCGGATGCCCGCGCCGGGCCTTCCGCCGATGCCGGGGCCACGTCGAGGGTCAGGACGGCAATCCGTGGGATGGCCCGGGCTCGGGGACGAACCGTCGGCGGCCTGGCAAATGCGGTGTCTCGATGAGCGGCTTGTTGGACACGCCTCCCTCCCGATGGTTCGAGCTTGTTCTTGGTCTTCGCCCGTCCCTCTGCTCGCCGGACGCTTTGCAGTCCACTTGGCAGCCCACTTGGCAGCCCACTTGGCAGCCCACTTGCCGTTGCATTCTCGTGGCGCGCTTGATCCTGTCAAGTGCAGGGGCTGCCCGCTCGAATAGATCGATAGTCCTATTGGCTTGCGCCCAGCTGATCCGATCGTATTCGATGTTCGGGCGGGCCCGGGCCGCCGCCCTCACGGCGATCACGTCTTCGCGAGATCAGGACAGCCGGTCGCCGTCGCGGCCGGAAGCCGCTTCGCGGCTCTCCCCCACCGCGCGTCCGGGCTAGTCGCGGCACGCAAATTGCCAAGGAGGGCGCGCCATTGTTCGAAAAGGGGAGGAATCGATGGCCTCGGCTTCGACAGTCTCGTCACCCGGCAGCGCGCCCATGCGCTGGGTCCAGCTCGGCCTCGGGCTCGTCGCCATGATGGCGATCTCGAGCCCGCAATATGTGTGGACGCTATTCGTCAAGCCCTTCCAGGCGACCACCGGAGCCGGCCTGCCGGCGATCCAGATCACTTTCTCGCTCCTGATCGTGCTGCAGACCTTCTTCTCGCCGGCGCAGGGCTGGTTGATCGACCGCTTCGGTCCGCGCGCCCTGATCACGACGGGCGCCGCCCTATCGGGCCTCGGCTGGGTATTATCGGCCTTTGTCGACAGTCTTTGGGGCCTTTATGCCACCTATGGCCTGTTTTGCGGCGTCGGGACGGGCATCGTCTATATCGGCATCGTCGGTCTGATGGTGCGCTGGTTTCCCGATGCGCGCGGCTTCGCCACCGGCGTCGTGGCGGCAGGCTATGGCTTCGGCGCCATCCTCACCACCTTCCCGATCGATGGCATGTTGCGCGGCTTCGGTTATCGCCCGACGCTGATCACCTTCGGCCTGATCCTCGGCCTTGTCGGCATGGCGGCTTCCTTGTTCTTGCGCATGCCGGGTCCGGCGGAAATTCCGAGCGCCGCCGTGACGGTGGCGGCCGGCCGGCGCGACTATGCGCCCGGCGAGATGCTGCGCACGCCGCTGTTCTGGCTGCTCTTCGTCATGATGACCATGATGTCGACCGGCGGCCTGATGGTGATCTCGCAGTTCGCGTCCTTCACGCGGGATTTCGGCGTCGCCGATATCGTCGTATGGGGCGCCGCCGCGCTGCCGCTGGCCTTGACCGTCGACCGCATCACCAACGGCCTCACGCGCCCCTTCTTCGGTTTCCTGTCGGACCGGATCGGCCGCGAGAACACCATGGGACTGGCCTTCCTGTTGGAGGCGGCCGCGATCGCCCTCACGCTTGCCAATCGCGACAATGCGACCGCGCTGGTCCTGCTCTCCGGCCTCGTCTTCTTCGGCTGGGGCGAGATCTTCTCGCTGTTTCCATCCACCCTCACCGACACCTTCGGCACCAGGAACGCCACCACCAATTACGGCTTCCTCTATATGGCGCAGGGCATCGGCTCGATCCTCGGCGGCCCGATGGCGGCGCAGCTCAAGGAGGCGACCGGGAGCTGGATGCCAGTCTTCGGACTGATCATCGCCATGGATGTGCTGACCGCGCTGCTCGCGCTTTTCGTCCTGAAGCCGATGCGCTCGACGGTGGCTGGGGCGGGACTAGCCTTGAGCCCGGCGGAGTAAGTGAGCGAATAGCGAGTGGCGAATAGACGCCAAGATCAGCGAATGTTTCTATTCGCTATTCGCTGCTCTCTGTTCGCCGCCTACTCCTGACGCGGATCGAGCGCGTCGCGCAAGGCGTCGCCGACGAGGTTGAAGCCGAGCACCGACAGGAAGATCGCGAGCCCCGGCCAAAGCGACATGGCGGGCGCCTGGGTGAGATAGGATTTCGCCGAGTTGAGCATCGCCCCCCAGGAGGGAATGGGCGGCTGCTCGCCGAGGCCGAGGAAGGAGAGCGAAGCCTCGGCCGTGATCGCTTGCGCCATCGTCAAGGTCGCCTGCACGATCAAGGGCGCCGCGATGTTCGGCAGGATGTGATGGATGACGATGCGCAGATCCTTGAAGCCGAGCGCCCGGGCGCTCTCGACATAGTCGGTCGCCTTGATGTCGAGCACTTGGGAGCGCGCGAGGCGCGTGAAGACGGGCGCCGCCGCAAGGCCGATGGCGATCATCGCATTGGCGAGACTCGGTCCGAGGAAGGTCGCGAGCACGATGGCGACGATCAGGAACGGCGTCGCCAGCAGCGCGTCGGCGATGCGCGAGATGAGCATGTCGACGGCGCCCCCGACATAGCCGGCGAGCACGCCGAAGAAGGAGCCGAGGCCGACCGCGATGCCGGCCGAGACCAGCCCCGCCGAGAGCGAGGTGCGGGCTCCGAGGATGACGCGCGACAGGATATCGCGGCCGAGCTCGTCCGTGCCGAACCAGTGCAGGACGGTGGCGGGCTTGCGGATCAGCGCGTAGTTCGGCTTGATCGGGTCATAGGGCATGATCCAATAGGCGAAGAGGGCGCAGGCGACACAGACCGTCGTGATGAACAGCCCGAACACAGCCGATCGGTTGGCCAGCATCTTGCCGAGCGCGCCGCGGCGCCTGGGCGTCTCGACCCTAATCGCTCCTTGGTGCTCGAGCGCCAGCGTCATGACGCCCTGAGCCTCGGGTTGAGCAGGAGCTGGGCGACATCGGCGAGGAGGTTCAAGACGATGAAGCCGACGCCCGTGCACAGCGCCACGCCCTGGACCACCGCATAGTCGCGGTTGAACACGGCATCGACCAGCATCTTGCCGAAGCCCGGTATCGAGAACACCTGCTCGGTCAGCACCGCGCCCGCCAGCAATTGCCCGAGCAGCACCGCGGTCACCGTCACCAGCGGCCCGAGCGCATTGCGGAAGGCATGCGCCATCACCACGCGCATCTCCGGCAGCCCCTTGGCGCGCGCCGTGCGCACATAGTCCTGGCGAAGCACCTCGAGCATGGATGAGCGCGTATGGCGCATCAATATGCCGGCTTGCGCATTGCCGAGCACGAAGGCCGGCAGGATCATGGTGCGGATATTCTGCCAGGGGTCCTCGGAGAGCGGCGCGTAGCCCGAGGCCGGCAGCCAGCGCAGGTTCACCGCGACGATGATGATGAGAACGATGCCGAACCAGAAGGTCGGGATCGAAACGCCCCAGAGCGCGGCGCCGCGCGCGATGCTATCCCAGATCGAGTCCTTCTTCGCCGCCGCCAGGATGCCGGCCGGGATGCCGATCGCGAGAGCGAATATTGTCGACAGCAAGGCGAGTTCGAGCGTCACCGGCAACTTCTGCGAGATCAGATGCAGGACCGTGTCGTGGTTGCGCAGCGATTCGCCGAGATCGCCGGTGAGCGCGCCGCCCGCCCAGCGCAGGAACTGCAGCGGCAGCGGATCGTCGAGATGATATTGGGTGCGCAGCGCCGCGAGCGTCGCCGGATCGCGGTCCTCTCCCGCCATGGTCAGGACCGGGTCGCCGGGCAGCAGCTTCTGCAGCAGGAAGACGAAGCCGATGAAGATGGCAATGGTCGGCAGCGCCGTCAGCACCCGCCGCGCCACATAGGGAAGCACGCCGCTCACGCGGTGTGCCCCTCATGGCTGGACCGGGCCCGGCCTTGGCGGCCGGCCCGGCACCCGTGACCCGCGGATAGCCTCACTGGGCGAGCTTCACGCCCTCGAGGCGGATCATGCCGTCGGGATAAGGGACGAAGCCGGCGAGCTTTGCGGTGGTGCCCCAGATCCACTTCTCGAAATAGAGGTAGATGATCGGCTGCTCGTCGATCACGATGGCGTCGAACTTCTCGTAGAGCGCCTTTCTGGCCGCGACATCGGTCGTCAGCCGCGTATCGGCGAGGATCTTGTCGACTTCCGGATTGCAGTAATGGTTGTCGTTCAGGCCGCCGCCGCAGACATAGAAGGAATAGATGTTGCCGTCGGGATCGGGGCGGCCCGACCAGCCGATCTGCACCACCTCATAGTCGCCGTCGGTCTGCAGTTTCATCTGCGTGGCGAACTCGGTCGAGATGAGCTTGATATCGAAGCCGGCCTCGGCGGCCATGGCCTGGACGACCTCCATCACTTTCTGCGCGCGCGAGGAGGTGGGGTAGCGCACATTGATGACCGGGTGCTCGAGGCCGGCCGCCTTCAGCAGCGCCTTGGCCTTCTCGAGATCGCGCTTGGGGGGCGGGAATTTGTCGGAATAGTAGGGGCTCACCGGCGGGACCGCCTGGAAACCGGGGATGAACTGGCCATCGAAGACGGCGTCCATCAGGCCTTGCCGGTCGATGGCCAGCGACAGGGCCTGGCGGATGCGCTTGTCCTGGCCGATCGGCGTCTTCGATTGCGGGCCGTTCGCTACGTTCACCGTCAATCCCTGATAGCCGAGCGAGACGATGCTCGTGACCTTGAAGTCCTTTTGCGCCTCGAGCTCCTTCACATCGGTCGGCTCGACGCGCTCGACCATGTCGAGATCGCCCGAGCGCAGGCTGGCGAGCCTCGCGGTCGAATCCGGGATGGTGCGGAAGACGATCTTGTCGAAGGCGAAGGCCTTGGCGTTCCAGTAATTGGGGTAGCGGGCGAGCGTGATATGGTCCTGCTGCACGCGCTCCACGAATTTATAGGGTCCCGAGCACACCGGATTGAGGCCGAACTTGGCGCCGGCCTGTTTCGCGGCTTCCGGCGCCACCATCATTCCGGCGCGGTCGGTGAGCGCAGCCAGCAAGGTCGAATCGGGCTTCTTCAGGGTGAAGCGCACGGTCAAAGGATCGATGACGTCGACGCTCTCGACCGAGGCGAGGTCCGATTTGCGGATCGATTCCGGCATGGTCTTGTCCCGATCGATATTGAATTTGACGGCGGCGGCGTCGAATTTCTCGCCGTCATGGAAGGTCACCCCGTCGCGCAGCTTGAAGGTGATGACCTTGCCGTCCTCGGTGATGTCCCAGGAGAGCGCCAGGCGCGGCAAGATCTTGAGGTCGGGCGAGATGTCGACCAGCTTGTCGCATAGCGACTGGAAGACGATGCGGCCGACGAAGCTCTTGCCGGGCGCCGGATCGAGGAGGTCGGGGTCGTCGAGAAGTCCGATCCGCAGCGTCTGCCCCGAAGCCGCGGTGGCGCTGAGCAACAAGGCGCCGGCGAAGAGAATTCCCGTCTTCATGTTTCCCTCCCGATGGAGACCGAACAGCCGAAGGCGCCGCCGTCCCAAAAGAACGGCCTCGAGTGACAGCCCGCCGCCGGTTCGCCGCTCCGCGCCCCTTGGCGCTCGGTCCGCATACAATCACCATGCCTGAACTGAGGCAACTCACGCCAACGTGATGGCGTCGCCCTCGTCCTTTTCCAGGTTGCAGGCCCGTCGTAAGACTCAACTGTTTGCGACCCACAGACTTGCCCGCTCGTTCCCGCGAAGGCGGGGACCCAGAATTTCCACCGGCCTTTGTAGTGCTGGATTCCCGCCTTCGCGGAAATGAGCGGAGATGGAGCCCAAGAACAGCCGCGCGCGATCGTCGTTTCCCTATTCCCCCCATCTCGCAGCAGCTGCGAGCGGGGCAGGCCGCATCAAAACGGTCTCACCACCCGTAGCGGGCGGTCAGCGAGGCCTTGGCCAGCGTGTGGAAATGCAGGTTGAAGCCCACGAAGGCTGCCGAGGCGTCGGCCTGCACGTCGAGTTTATCGGTATCGACCGCGAACACCGTGAACACGTAATGGTGCGGCTTGTCGCCCTTCGGCGGGCAGGGGCCGCCATAGCCGGACGTGCCGAAATCTGTGCGGCTCTGGACGCTGCCCTTCGGCGCGAGATCGGCCTTCAGGTCACCGGCATTCTTCGGCAGCGAGGTGGTGTCGGCGGGAATATTGGAGATGACCCAGTGCCACCAGCCGCTGCCGGTCGGAGCGTCGGGGTCGTAGACCGTCACGGCGAAACTCTTGGTCGCGGCCGGCGCTCCGCTCCAGCTCAGCGCCGGCGAGATATTGCTCCCGGTGCAGCCGAAGCTGTTGAAGACATGCTCCAGCTTGATGGTGCCCTTGTCGGCGACATCGGGGCTCGCCAGCTTGAAGCTCGCCGCATGGGCGCTGCCTATCGCGGCAATGCTCGTCGCAGCAAGGGTCATGGCGGCCAGGCTCAACGCCTTGGCAAGGCATATTGTCGTCGGCTTCATCCTCTGCCTCCCTGTTCTCGATGGCGCGGCTTCGGCGCGTTGCTCCGGCCTCAGCTGACGAAGCCGATCATATCGAATCTGTGCGGTTTGTTCGATACGTCGCGAGAATTTGAACACCGGTCCACTTGGAGCGCGTCGCCCGCGCGCCAAGCCCAGAGGTCGAGATTGCCGTCGAACGCCTCGATTTCAAACCGCTCCGATAGGCGGACGGGGCGCAACCGCTTCGCGGCCCGTTTGGCAAAGTACTAGGAGAGATGTCATGATACCGAGGGGTCGGCGGGATGCAGGGGCCGAGGCGATTACGGGATATCGCGCGGCGGGAGGAGTGCGTTTGATCCGGAGAGTGACTCGCCGGCTGCGAAGGCTGGGGCCGCCGTCGCAGCCATCGAGCAATGCCGCGCGGCCTGCCGAATACGCCGCGCGTCTGTCTCAGCCGCCGAGCTTCAGGCCGGTCAAGGCCGCCTGCACCGCCGGCGAGCTCTTCGCCGGCGCCGAGCTTGCCTTGTAGTCGCCGTCGGCGTCCTTGACGCTCGAACGGCCCGGTCCCTTCGTCTTGTAGTCGCCGTCGGCTGCGCGTGCATTTTGCGAGACGGACTGAGCCTTCTGCACCGCCGGCGCGGCGCTTACCGGATTGATCGCCGAAACCATCGTGGTCGCTCCCCTTGGAAGGGAACGGGTGCGTCCCCCAGGGCGGCTTAGTCAGCAGAGATTGACGCCGGGTTAAGGTAAGCATGAATCGGGTCGCGGCCACGCCGCGATGCGCAGTGATAGCCGGAGTATATTTTCCGGCAAAGCATGCAGTCAGGAAGGCGGGGGTGGCCACCGGTTCGCAGCAGAATGCTCGCATCTAGCGCATGCGCAGCACCGCCTTGACGGTCCTGCCGCTCCCGGCGTCGGCGATCGCCCGGTTGATGTCGGCGAAGTCGTAGACGCGGACCAGCCGCTCGATGGGAAAGCGGCCCTCTCGCCACAATCCGATCAGGCGTGGGATGAAGCGCTGCGGCACCGCGTCGCCCTGGATGACGCCGAGCACGCTTCGCCCCTCGGAGAGCTCCATGCCGCCCCCGCCCGTCAGGCGCGCCATGCTGCCCCCGGGCCGGAGCAGCGCGCGTCCCGTCCGGTCGAGCGCCGCGTCGCCGGTGCCTTCCACCACATGGTCGACCCCGCCTCCGGTGATCCTGGCGATGCGGGCCCCGACATCGGCCTTGCGCGGGTCGACCGTGTGCGTGGCGCCGAGTTCGCGCGCCAGCGCGAGGCGCCTTCGCCGCAGATCAACCGCGACGATCGGGTAGGCGCCCACGATGCGCGCCGCCATCACGGCCGCGAGGCCGACCGCGCCCACTCCGAAGATCGCGATGCTGCGGCCCGCCTTGACGTCGAGCGAGTTCAGCACCGTGCCGGCCCCGGTCTGCAGGCCGCAGCCGAGCGGCGCCAGGAGTTCGAGCGGCAGCGACTTGTCGACCTTGACGAGGTTGCGCGTCGTCGCCAGCGCATAGGTCGCGAAGGCGGACTGGCCGAAGAAATGGCCGCGCAGGCCGGCAGCCTCATAGGCGCTCGAGCCGTCGAGGCGCTCGAACCCGAAGTTCAGGTCCCAAAAGTGGCGGCAGCCCGCCGGGTGGTCCGCCGCGCAGGCCTCGCAACTTCCGCAAGACTGGTAGGAGAGCACCACATGGTCGCCGCGCCGGATGCCCTTCACGGCGCGGCCCAGCTCTTGGACGATGCCCGCGCCCTCATGGCCGAGCACCGCCGCTCCCGACACGCCGCCCTCGCAATAATCGATGTCGGTGCGGCAGATGCCGCAGGCCGCGACGCGCACCAGCACCTCGTCGTCGCGCGGCCCTTCCAACGTGAGCCTCTCGATGGCGAGCGGAAGGCCTGCGCCGCGCAGCACCGCGGCCTCGATCATGCGGGTAGGCGGGACGCGCGAGCGGGGTATGGGACTATTTGTTGGAAGTTGTCTCATCGACTTGACCCTCTCGAGCTGCGGTACGGCAAGGATGCGACCTTGAGACAATTGGCGAAGCTGATCGTCTCCGCCCAGGAGAAGGAAATCGCCGGGATGAAGCGCTGGCAGGCGAAGCACGCGAAGTGACTCTCGATTGCCGCTCGTCCCCGCGCAGGCGGGGAACCAGAACTTCCATTGCTCCGAGACTGGATTCCCGCTTTCGCGGCAATGAGCGGAGATGGAACCGCTACCTCCTGCCGAGGCAGTCGAGCCAGTCGGCGTCTGGCGTGGCGAGGCGGGCGATGGTCGTGGCGCGCCGCAGATAGCCCCGGCTCGGATGGCGCGCATCGCGCCGCTTGGGATTGGGCAGGGCGGCCGCGAGCAGCGCCGCTTCGCGGGGGGTCAGATCCTTCGCGGCCTTGCCGAATGAAATGCGCGAAGCGGCCTCCGCGCCGAACACGCCCTCTCCCCATTCGGCGATATTGAGGTAGACCTCCAGCATGCGCCGCTTCGACCACAAGCGGTCGAGCGCCAGCGCCATGGGGATTTCGAGCCCCTTGCGGATGAAGGAGCGCGAATTCCATAGGAACAAGTTCTTCACCGTCTGCATGCTAATGGTCGAGGCGCCGCGGCTCGGCCCGCCATCCTCGCTGTCGTCGAGCGCGGTGCGCATCTCGACCCAATCGACGCCGTGATGGCTGCAGAAACGCGCGTCCTCCGATGTCACGACGGCGGCGACGAGATTGCGCGATATGTCGTCGAGCCCGACCCAGCGGCGGTCGACCGATTGCCCCGTCAGCCAGCGGCCGAGCATCAGCATCGAGGGCGGATGCGTCTGCGAATAGACGGTCGCGACGACGAGAAAGAGCGCCGCGAGCCCGAGGGGCACGAGATAGGCGAGGCTCACCAGGCGGTAGAGCAGCGAGGCCCGGTGACGGGGATGCTTCGGGGAGGCCGTCATCGCGGTGGCGACTTTGACGGCGCGGCGGCGTTCGGGCAACCGCAAACGCACTCCTCTGGACGCAAGCCCCCCCGGCCGGCAGGATCGGCGTAACCCCTGGTTTGCCGGAGCCCATGATGGTTCGACCGACGCTTGCCGATGTCCTGGCGCGCAATGCGGCATTTGCCCCGCGCAAGGTCGCGCTGCGCTACGAGGGCGCGTCGCTGACCTATGCGGGGTTCCAGGCGCGCGTCGAGGCGGCGGCCTGTGCCCTGTCGGAGCGCTTCGGCGTCGCGCCCGGCGATCGCATCGCCCATCTCGGCTTGAACTGTCCCGACTTCCTGGTGCTGCTCTACGCCTGCGCCCGTCTCGGCGCGATGCTCGTGCCCATGAATTGGCGGCTGGCGACGCCCGAGCTCGCCTTCATCGTCGGCGACGCCGAGCCGAAGGTGCTGGCGATCGAGCCCGAGCTCGCAGGCCATCTCGACGCGCTGGCGAGGGCGGCGCCCACGATGGCGGTGATCGGCCTCGGCGGCGATCTGCCCGGCGCCATTTCCCTCGAGACCCTGCTCGGCGAAGCGTCGGGCCGGGCTTCGCCCGCGAGCGGCCGCTTCGACGACGCGGTGCTGCTCGTCTACACCTCCGGCACCACGGGGCGCCCCAAGGGCGCGCTTCTCACACAGGCCACCTTGCACTGGAATGCGGTTGCCTCCGCTCATATGCATGGTCTTGCGGCGAGCGATCATGTGCTCACGGTGCTGCCGATGTTCCATGTGGGCGGGCTCAACATCCAGACCATACCGGCCTTGCAGATGGGGGCGAGCGTCACGCTGCACCGCCGCTTCACCCCTGGCGCGACCCTCGCGGCGATCGCTTGCGACAGGCCGAGCCTCACCGTGCTCGTGCCGGCGACCTTGCAGGCGATCCTCGACCACCCCGGCTTCGCCGGGACCGATCTCTCTTCGCTGCGGGTGATCACGACGGGTTCGACCATCGTGCCCGAGGCCTTGATCGAAGCCTTCGCCGAGCGCGGGGCGCGCCTCATCCAAGTCTATGGCGCGACCGAGACCGGCCCGGTCTCGGTCTATGAGCGCTTCGACGAGCGGCGCAGCCGGCGCGACACCACTGGCTTGCCCGGCGTGACCGTCGAGATGCGCATCCTCGACGATGCCGGGCGGCCCCTCGGGGCAAACCTGCCGGGCGAGATCGCGCTCAAGGGACCAGGCCTCTTCCGCGGCTATTGGCGCGACGAACAGGCGACGGCGGCCGCCTTTCGCGACGGCTGGTTCCTCACCGGCGATATCGGCATGGTCGACGCCGACGGCTATCTCTATGTGCGCGACCGCAAGAGAAACGTCATCATCTCGGGCGGCGAGAACATCTATCCGGCCGAGATCGAGCGCGTGATCCTGGAGTTTCCGGGCGTCGCCGAATGCGCCGTGATCGGCGTGCCCGATCCGCGCTGGCAGGAAACGCCGGTCGCGCTGGTGGCGCCGCGCTCAGGCGTCGAGATCGACACCACGGCGCTCGCGGCCCATCTCGCGGCGAACCTTGGGCACTTCAAGCTGCCGCGCCGCATCCTGCTGCGCGAGACCTTGCCCAAGAACGCCATGGGCAAGGTGCAGCATTTCCTGCTGAAGGCGGAGCTCGCGAAGAGCTCCCTCGCCGAGGGTAGGACCTAACTCATCTTCGTCATGGCCGCACTTGGTGCGGCCATCCACGTCTTTGCCGTCAAAGAAAAGCAAGGTGGATGGCCCGGCCATGACCCACGAGACTCAAATATCCAACACCACATCTGTCATCGGCTTCGAGCAGCAGAGCAGCGCCTCGCCATCCTCCGGCTCGTCGAGCGGCGTCTCGAAATAAGCGACCTCGCCTGAGATCAGCTTGGTCTTGCAGGTCGAGCAGATGCCGGCCCGGCAGCTGAAGGCCGGCGACAGCCCCTGCTCCTCGGCGAATTCGAGGAGCGAATAGGAATTCGGGTCCCAATCGGCGCTGCGGTCGGTTTTTTGGAACGTTACGCGCATTGCGCTGCAATCGCTACTCCGCGGCCTGCGGCAGGCGTTGCTCCTCTGCGATCAGGCCGGCGAGGCGACGGCGGAACCGTAGCGGCCCTGCGTCGATCTTGAGATCGAGATTGGGGGTGAGCTTGTCGTCCATGCCGATCTGCACGGCTTCGAGCACCGATTTGTCCTCGAGGAAGGCGGCGCGCACCGATTTTGCGAACACCGCCGACACCTTGTCGTCGCCGGGCGCGAAATTGCGCAACTGGAACCAGAAGTAATGCGTCGTCTTCTCGTCGACCGGCGTCATGAAGTTATATGAGTCCATCAGGAACACGTCTGGATGCAGCGGCTTCTCGTCGTCGCCGGTTCCGGCCGGCACGAAGATCGCCCTGATGATGGCGTGCGAGGGGAAGCGCACCTCGTAATGCTGCTTGCGGTCGCAATTGCCGGTGAACTTCAGGAAAGGCTTGTAGAAGGGCGCGACCTCGACATCGCGCATCCAGCGCGACACCAGCACCCCGTTCGGCAGCATGTCGGCTTGCACCGGCGTATCCTCGCAAGCCGCGTTGCCGAAGGAGGATTGGTGCACCCAGGCGACATGCGAGGGGTCGAGTAGATTGTCGGTGACGTAGCGATAGTCGCACGCGACCTGCATGGAATCGCCGTTGGTGCGTCCCCATGCCGGATCGTCCCAATGCTCGACCGCGAACACCTTGGCGGGGTCAGCGAGCGCTTTCTCGCCCATCCAGATCCAGATGATGCCGAAGCGCTCGAGGACCAGATAGCTCTTGACCTGCGCCACATGGGGGATCTTCTCGGCGCCCGGCACGCGAGTACACACGCCTTCGCAATCGAAGGTAAGGCCGTGATAGCCGCATTCGACCTGGTCGCCCTTGAGGCGCCCCATCGAAAGCGGCAGCTTGCGGTGCGGGCAGGCATCCTCGAGCGCCACCGGGGTGCCATCCGCGCGGCGATAGAGCACCACCTTCTCGCCCAGCAGCCGGAAGGGGCGCAGCGCCCGTGTGAGCTCATGGGTGAAGGCCACCACATACCAGCAATTCTTGAGAAACATCGCGGTTCTCCTGGCCGATCCGGCTCTGCCCGAGCGTGGCAGACACGGCGATTCCAAGGCAAGACTTCGGAAGCTTTGTTCCAGATTCGCAGATCGGGGGCCGCGGAGCAAGCGGTGCCTTTCCACCGGCAATGGCTCGCATGCGGATTCCAGCCCGGTCGCCTTGACATCAGAGACCCCTCGGTCCGCTCTGTGATGGGGCGCTCGGCTCCTGATTGTGGCAGGCGCCGAGGCGCCTACCCAGTCCGGTGGTTCATAGTCGATCACTTGGCGTGGTCAAACCTGCCCCCTACTGCGCAGTGGCCTTTGCCGACAAGGCGAACAACAATCCCGTGCATCTAAGAGAATAGCACCGGGATGTTCCATACTATCGCACCATCATCGCCGCGCCGCGATCGATATAAGTGTCGAGAAACTGCTCGAGGCGCGGATGGCGCGGCGGTTTGAACACCTCGGCGGGCGGCCCCTGCAGCACGATGCGGCCATGGTCGAGGAAGAAGATGGTGCTGCCGACGGTCGCGGCGAAGCCGATCTCGTGGGAGACGACGATCATCGTCATGCCGTCGGCCGCGAGCTTGCGCATCACGGCGAGCACCTCGCCCGTGAGCTCGGGGTCGAGCGAGGAGGTCGGCTCGTCGAACAGCATGATGCGCGGCTCGAGCGCCAGCGCCCTGGCGATGGCGACGCGCTGCTGCTGGCCACCTGAAAGCTCCGAAGGGTAATGGCTGGCGCGGTTGGCGAGGCCGACCTTGTCGAGCTCGGCCATGGCGCGCGCCTCGGCCTCCCGCCTCGGCAGGCGGCGCGCCGTCTTCAGCGCCTCGCAGACATTGCCGAGCGCCGTCATATGCGGCCACAGATTGAACTGCTGGAACACCATGCCGATCTGCGAGCGCACCCGCCTGATGTCGCTTTGCGGCAGGCGCGTGCGCTTGCCGTCCGCTGCGACCGCATAGCCGAGCGGCTCGCCATTGACGAGGATCAGGCCGGAGGTCGCCTCTTCAAGAAAGGCCATGCAGCGCAGGATTGTGCTTTTGCCGGAGCCCGAGGGGCCGATCAGGCAAGTGACCTCGCCTTGCGGCGCATCGAGATCGATGCCGTGCAGGATCTGCGTCTCACCGAAGCGCTTGGCCAGCGCCCTGACCGAGATCGCCGGCTTGATCCGTGGGTTGCTCACGAGGCGAGCCTGTATTTCGAGAGCCGCCATTCGGCGAAGGCGCCGAGCCGGCCGGCCAATTCGACGAGGCCCCAATAGAACAGGGCGAGCAAGGTCAGGGCCTCGACGAAGGCGTAGTATTTCGAGCCGATGCCGGTGATGATCAAGGTCAGCTCCGGCACTGTGATGACAGACAAAATGGCAGTGTCCTTGAGCAGCGAGATCACGAGATTGATGCAAGCGGGTAGCACCAGCATGGTCATCTCGGGAACGAGTATGCGCCGCACGATCTGTGCACGGCTGAGCCCGACGGTCTCTGCCGCCTCGACATGGCCGCGCGGCACGGCCTCGAAGCCGGCACGAAACACCTCGGCGAAATAGGCCGAGCCGTAAATCGAAAGCCCGAGCAAACCGGCGGGCACGGGCTCGAGCGACAGCCCGATGAAAGGCCCGCCGAAATAGAGGAGGAAGAGCTGCACCAGGAAGGGCGTGCCGCGCAGGATCTCGACATAGGCCTTGAACGCGAGGTTGACGATGGTGCCGCCATAGCGGCGCGCCAGGGCGACCGCGAAGCCGATCGCCGCCGCGCAGATGCAGCCAGCGATCCACATCCACAGTGTCGTCGCGAAGGCGGCCAGGAGCTCCGGCAGGTATTGCGCCACGAGCTCCGGATCGAAGCTCATGCGCGGCCCCAACGCATCGAACGCTCCAGGATCGCCCCACCGCCGCCCAGTGCCCAGCAGAGCACGAGATAGAGGAGCCCCGCCGCCGCGTAATCTTCGAGTGGCCGGTAGTTGCTGGCCGCGAAGTTCTTGGCGGTCTCGGTCAGTTCGACGATGCCGACCAGCGAAACGAGCGATGAGGCCTTGAGGATCAGGATCGCCTCGTTGACGATTGCCGGCAGAGTCAGCCGGACGGCGAGCGGCAGCTTGATGCGCAGGAATGTCTGGAGCGATGAGAGGCCGACCATGTCGGCTGCCTCGACGAGGCCCGAGGGAACGCTCAAGAAACCGCCGCGCAGGTTCTCGGCCTGATAGGCGGCAGTGCAGAGCGACAGCCCGGTGACAGCCGTCGCGGCGTCGGGCACCTCAAGGCCGATCATCGGCAGGAGATTGTAGAACAACAGCAACTGGATCAAGAGCGGCGCGCCGCGGAAGAAGCTGACATAAAGCTTGCCGAAGGCTCTTGTCGCCCGGTTCCGGCTGAGCGCCGCGGCGCAGACCAGCGTGCCGACGGCGAGCCCGATGACGATCGAGACCGCACTGATCGCCCCGGTAAGGCCGGCGGCCTGGATGAGGACGTAGAACAGCTTCCAGGTCATGAAGACATCGGTATGCGACACTTCCCCGCCGCGGAGGAGGAAGCGACCGTCCCGCGCATCGCCTCTCGCCCTCCGGGAGAGGTCGGATCGCAGAGAGTGACCCAGGCAAGGGGTCGCTGCCGTCTCGAGGAACCCCTCACCAGACGCGTCGGCTCCGTCTCGCGTCGACCTCTCCCGCAAGGGGAGAGGTGAGCGGCACCGCGCGGCGCCAACTCAAGCCCGACCACACTCACACATTCGGCGTGTCGATCTTGTTCGGCGTTTCGAAGGCAAGCCCGAACCATTTCTTTTGCATTGCGGCGAGGCGCCCATCGCCTTTCATCTTGATGATGACGGCGTCGATCGCGTCCATCAAGGGCGCGTAGTCGGCGTCCTTGCGGCCGATATAGCCGAAATAGGTCTTGAGCCCGAAGGCCGGCTGCACGACCTCGAAGGTATCGGGGCGCTGGGCCGCCACATAGGCGATGTTCGGCAGGGAATTGGCGACCGCGACGATGCGCTTGGCCGCGAGATCCGCATAGGCTTCGTTGTAGCCGACATATTCGCGCACCTCGCCCTGCTTGTTGGGCAAGGTGGCGATATAGGTCTTGAGCTGCTCGAGCTGCGCGGTCGCCTTGCCGGCGCCGGTCGTCTTGCCGGCGATGTCCTCGGGCTTCATGATCGAGGTATCGCCCGCATGCTTGAGCAGGGCGACCGTGGCCTCGGCGATCGGCGGCGAGAAGCGGTAGCGCTCCATGCGCGCCTTGGTGATGGTGGCGGGACCGGCGACCATGTCGAACTTGCCGGCCTCGAGGCCCGGCAGCACGCTCTCCCAGGGCAGCGCCACCCAGTTGATCTTGAGGCCCATATCCTTGCCGAGCTCGGCGAACAGATCGACGTTGAGGCCCTTATGCTCACCGCCATCCACGAAATCGAAGGGGGCGAAGGCGGTCTCGGTGCCGACCTTCAGCTCGCCGGATTTCTTGACTCGCGCCAGCACGTCTTCCGCATAGGCCCTCGTCGACAGCCCTAGGCCGCCCGCGCTGCCGACAATCGCACTGCCGATTGCGGCTTTGCCGAATTGACGCCTGTCCATCTCTTGTCCTCCATTGCACTATGTCGCCGGGCGGGGTGCCCGACACCGGCACGCACCATCGACGCCTCGGCCGAGTTGCGACCAAGCGCGCCGATTATCGCCGTCTCTTCGCTTGATGGTCGGCCGGCGACCGCGCCCTGTCAATTCCGGCAAGGGAATTTCCTGCCGAAACGGAGACTGGCCAGTAACCGTCGATTGTTCTCGACCGTCCAAGCGGATATGTCTCAGGCGGCGACCTTTGCCGCAGCCTTGGAGCCGAAGATGCGCGACCCGCGATGCTCGCAGCCGGTGGTAGGCCCATGGCCAGGCTGACCCTTTCGGGCCTGCGTAAGGCCTATGGCGAGCATGCGGTGGTGCACGGGGTCGATCTCGATGTAGCCGACAAGGAGTTCGTCGTGCTGGTCGGCCCCTCGGGCTGCGGCAAGAGCACGATCCTGCGCATGATCGCCGGCCTCGAGGAGATCACCGGCGGCACCGTCGCCATCGAGGGACGGGTGGTCAACGAGATCGACCCCAAGGACCGCGACATCGCCATGGTGTTCCAGGACTATGCGCTTTACCCGCATATGACGGTCGCCCAGAACATGGCCTTCTCGCTGCGCTATCGGGGCGTCGCCAAGGGCGAGATCGCGCGGCGCGTCGAGGCCGCCGCCCGGATCCTCGACATCGAGGCGCTCGTCGCCCGCATGCCGCGCCAGCTCTCCGGCGGCCAGCGCCAGCGCGTCGCCATGGGCCGCGCCATCGTCCGCGATCCGAAGGTGTTCCTGTTCGACGAGCCGCTCTCCAATCTCGACGCCAAGCTGCGCGTCGCCATGCGCACCGAGCTCAAGGCCCTGCGCCAGCGTGTGCCCGTCACCACGGTCTATGTCACCCATGACCAGGTCGAGGCCATGACGCTCGCCGACCGCATCGTCATCCTGGACAAGGGGAGCGTGCAGCAGATCGGCACGCCGGAGGAGGTCTATGAGCGGCCTGCCTCGACCTTCGTCGCCTCCTTCATGGGCGCGCCGCCCATGAACCTCCTGCCGGCTTCGCTTGCCGGAGAGGGCGCCGTCGAATTGCCGGGCGGGGCCCGCCTGCCCTTGTCGAGGGAGATTGCGGCGAGGCTCGACGCCGCGCCCGGGCGCGAGATCTGGTTCGGCGTGCGGCCCGAGCATCTCGTCTCGGCGCCCGACGCCGCCAATGCCGATATCGCGGCCGAGGCCGGCATCGTCGAGCCGCTCGGCTCCGACACCATGGTGCAGTTCGATCTCGGCGGCTTCGCGCTCATCGCCCGCATGCCGCCGAAGAGCGTGCGCGCCACCGGCGACAAGCTCGCCCTGGCGATCGACCCGCGAGACGTGCATGTCTTCGACCGCGTGTCGGGGAGGAGGCTCTAGCCGCAAGACCTTTGCGAAGCTTGCTTTCGTCGGCCGAACAGGGGCGAATGTCTCGCATGCGCCATTGTCAACGGGGCGGCGCAAATCCATGATGGGGGCCAAAGGCGAAAGGGAGGATAGATCGATGCTCAGACGCAGGGATGTATTGACGACGGCGGCGGCTGCTGCCGCCTCGACGGCGCTGCCGAAGACGATCTACGCCCAGACGGGGACGAAGAAGCTCTCGCTCCTCACCTGGAACATCATCGACATGGAGCCGCTGTTCAAGCAGTGGTTCGCGACCTTCCAGTCGCAGAACCCCGGCGTCGAGATCGAATGGCTCGACAAGAAGGGGCCAGAGCTGCCGGCCTTCTACCAGACGCAGCTCGCCGCCGGCACGCCGCCCGACATCGTCGACGTGCAAGGCGGGCTCGGCCTCGAATGGGCGGGCCAGGGCGCGCTCCTCGACATCACGCCGCTGCTCGACAAGGAGCCCGCGGTGCGCGCCCGCTTCAACCCGGAATATCTGTCGAACTGGGTGTTCGAGGGCAAGAACTACATGCTGCCCTTCTACGTCGCCAAGACCCTGCTGTTCTACAACAAGCCGATGTTCAAGGCGGCCGGCATCGACTACGCGCCGAAGGGCCTCGACGACTTATTGGGCTACGCCAAGGCGATGTCGGGGAGCGACCGCACCGGCTTCCTCACCTTGAACTTCGACTGGCTCTATTGGCCGCTCTTGCGCATGCAGGGCGTCGACCTGCTCACCCCCGATCTCAAGAAGCCGACCTTCAACACGGCGGCCGGCATCGAGACCGCCGACAAGCTCGCCAAGGCGACGGCCGACGGGTCAATCAACAAGATCTCCTGGACCGGCCGCTGGGTCGAGCCGAACGGGGCTTTCGCGGCCGGCAATGTCGGCATGCTGCACGCCCATGCGTCGTCGTATTTCTTCGTGAAGACGCAAGGTTCCTGGATCAAGCCCGACACCATCGGCATCGCCGAGGTTCCGGGCTTCTGGTCGACGCCCAACGTGCACGGCTACGGCATCTCGAAGGGCGCGAAGAACCCCGAGCTCGCTTGGAGCTTCCTGAAATTCGTCACCGACAAGCAGCAGGCCCTGCAATTCGCAAGGGGCCGCACGCTGACGACCGCCAATATCGAGGTCGACAAGGAGTTCCTGGCCGAGATCGAGAAGAGCAACCCGACCGACGCCTCGGTGCTGCGCACCCAGATCGCCCATACCGACAAGATGACCGGCAATTGGCGGCTCGGCAATGATTCGGCGGTCAAGAACATCGTTTGGGCGGAGATGCAGAACATCTTCCTCGGCCGGCGCGGCGCCAAGGAAGCGCTCGCCGACGCAGAGAAGAAGGTCGAGCGCGAGCTGCGCCGAGGGGCATAGAGTTGCGGCTCGACATGGACAGAGGAACGATGGCGTGCGCCCCCTTCTCCCGCCCTTCGCGGGAGAAGGGGCCGAGACGAAGTCGAGGCGGATGAGGGCGGTTCCACTCGGCACCAGCGCCCTCATCCGCCCTTCGCCGACGCGAAGGGCACCTTCTCCCGCAAGTGCGGGAGAAGGGGGCGCCCCACCTCACCACGCCAACTGGTATCGCCGCAAGCGCACGCGCGAGGCGGCGCTCATCGCCTGCTTCCTGGCGCCGTCGCTGACGATCTTCTTCCTCTACCGCATCCTGCCGCTCGCCTGGAACGTCGTCTTGTCCTTCGAATACTGGTCGCCGCTGAAGCCGGCGCGTTTCGCCGGCCTCGACAACTATGCGGAGATGCTTTTCGAGGACGACGTGTTCTGGCAGGCGCTGACCAACACGCTGATCTTCGTCGCCGCATCGCCGCTCGCCATCGCGCTCGCTCTCGCCATTGCGCTCGCGGTCAACAGCGACCTCAAGGGCGCCTCCATCTACCGCACCATCGTCTTCCTCAGCTATCCGCTGATGACCGTCGCGGTCGGCATCGTCTGGCGCTGGCTCTATGACGAGCGCGGCGGCTTCATCAATTTCGTGCTGCGCGGCGCCGGTCTGATCAAGGATCCGATCCCTTTCCTGCAATCCTTCGAATGGGCGCTGCCCAGCGTCATCGTCGCCGAGATCTGGCAGGTGCTCGGCTTCTACATGATCGTCCTGCTCACCGGGCTGCAGTCGATCCCGCAACATCTCTACGAGGCGGCACGCATCGACGGCGCGCCGGCGGGCGCGCGCTTCTGGCGGATCACCTTGCCGATGCTGCGGCCTTCGCTCTTCATCTGCGCCGTGATCGGCATATTGAACTCGTTCACCGCCTTCGACCTCGTCTATGTGATGACGGGCGGCGGCCCGGCCCATGCCACCGAGCTGTTGGTGACGCATATCTACAACAAGGGTTTCGGCGAGACGAGGTTCGACTATGCGGCGGCGCTGACCGTAGTGCAGTTCCTGCTGCTGCTGGTCCTCACCTTCCTCGCCAACCGCGCCGCCGGCGGCAATGCCGGGTCGATGGAGGCCGGCTGATGCGCAAGCGCATTCACTGGGCGCGTCACCTCGTCATGATCCTCGTCTGCGCCATCATGCTGATGCCCTTCTATTGGGTGGCGAAGACGGCGGTCACCAACGAGAACATCTACGCCTATCCGCCCCGCATCCTGCCGCTCGAGCCGCATCTCTACAACTTCGTCGATGTCTGGTACCTGATCCCGTTCGCGCGCTATTTCGCAAACAGCGTGATCGTGTCGCTGATCGCGGTTGCAGGGAACATCCTGTTCAACGCGGCGGCCGGATACGCCTTGACCAAGGGCTTCGCCGGCAAACGTGCCGTGCTGCTGCTGTTTCTCTCCTGCATGCTGATCCCGTTCCAGGCGACGATCATTCCGGCTTATCTCGTGAGCGCCAGGCTCGGCGTGCTCAACAGCTATCTCGGGCTCGCCTTGCCGCTCATCTCGACCATCGTTTGCATCTTCATCTTCAAGGCGGCCTTCGAGGCGATCCCGGTGTCGCTGTCGCAGGCCGCCCGCATCGACGGGCTCGGCGAGTTGCGCATCCTGTTCAAGATCATGCTGCCCTTGGCCAAGCCCGCCATCGCCACCAACATCATTCTCTCCTTCATCTGGTCCTGGAACGCCTTCCTGTGGCCGCTGATCATCACGCGCGACGTCGATATGCAAACCTTGCCGCTGGGTCTCGCCCGCTTCCTCGCCTATGTCGAGGACACCACGGGGGCGCTCTACGCCTTCGTCTGCATGGTGTTGCTGCCGGGAATCGTGGTGTTCCTGATGGCGCAGAAGGAATTCATCCGCGGCCTGACCTCCGGGGCCACCAAGGGGTGAGTTCGGGATGAACTGGCGCGCCATGCTCGGGAGCCGCTTCTTGCTCCTGCCCGCCGGCTTGGCCGTGGCGCTCGCCGGGTGGAATATCTATGTCGCCGGTCATGCGCATGGCGTCGTGGCCGGGACGGTGCTGCACCTCGACGGCTCGCCCGCGAGCGGTGCGATCGTCATCCTCTACGAGCGTAACCTCACCTCGCGCTTCCTCGAGAAGGCGCGCGCCACGACCGATGCGGAAGGCGCCTTCCGCTTCGCGGACAACCGCTCGCACCAGATCAGGCTCGACGCGATCGGCGCCGACGGCCAGCAGGGGCAGCCTCGTATCTTGCGCCTCTGGTTCGCGGCCCAGGATGTTCGCCTTCGCAAGGCCTTGCTGCTTCCCGCGCCCAAGAGCTGATCGATTCGTCGAGACCTCGGGCCGATCCGTCCAAACTCTAAGCGAATTGCCTAATTTTTGGGCAAACTTCATTGCCGCAATATCATGTCGAGAGGAAAACCCCAGTGGCGTCATGGCCGGGCTCGGCCGGGCTTGGCCCGGCCACCCACGCCTTGGGGCCTCTCGAGTACCAAAGCCCCGAGGCATTTGCGCTTGCGACCGTTCGCGTGCCTGCCAGCCTTTCGAAGTCGCGCATGGCCGGGTTGATCCCCGGATCAAGTCCGGAGACGGCCATGACGAAAGCGCCGCCCCCGGCCCGGCTTGGCACGTCCTTTGTAATGAGGCCGGGCGGGACTGCGCCAGGCAGGCCGCAAGGAGGCGAGTTTCATGAAAATCGTGATGGCCGTCATCAAGCCCTTCAAGCTGGAGGAGGTGCGAGACGCGCTGATGGGGATCGGTGTGCATGGCCTCACCGTTACCGAGGTCAAAGGCTATGGACGCCAGAAGGGGCACACCGAGATCTATCGCGGTGCCGAATATGCCGTGAGCTTCCTGCCGAAGCTGAAGATCGAGGTGGCCGTGGCCGCCGGTCTCGTGCCCAAGGTGATCGAGGCCATCACCGCGGCGGCCCGCACCGGCCAGATCGGCGACGGCAAGATCTTCGTGACGCCGATCGATCACGCGTTGCG
>JBIOEJ010000034.1:0-47374 GCA_044445965.1 Hyphomicrobiales bacterium | reverse complement strand
GCCGCGGCCGCCTGATAGATCGCCGGTTCCCCATAATGCTTGGCGATCAGCATGAGCCCGACCGGCAGGCCCTCGCTCATGCCGCAGGGAAGGCTCATCGCCGGGTGGCCCGTCGCGTCGAACGGCGCCGTATTCCCCACCATTTCGAAAGCGCGCTGTATGTAAAGCTCGCGCGGAGCGTCCGGCGGCGGCAGCGGCGTCGCCTTCATGGGCAGGGTCGGCATCAGCAGCAAGTCGTGTTTGCCGAGCGCCGCATCGTAAGCGGCCCGCAGCTTGCGGCTTAGATTCTGCGCCTTGGCGTAGAAATGCCCGCGATAATGCTTGGTGAAGTACTGCCCGAGCAGCATCGTGATCTTGAGGCTGTCGGACAATTCGTCGGCGCGGTGCCGCCAGGCCGAATGGGCATCGAGCAAGGTCGTCGTGTAGAGGCCGCGCCAATTGGTGCCCATGGCGTTGCCCTTCATCATGAACTCGGTCGCGCCCTCCGCGGCGATCGGCAGCCAGATGGCCGGGCCGAGGAGGTGCATGGGCACCGAGACCTCTTCGACCTTGGCACCCAGCTTCTTGAAGAGCTCGGCGCCAGCATTCACCTTGGCATCAACGTCGCGCTCGGAATTCGGATGCCCGAAACCTTCCTTGACGACGCCGATGCGCAGGCCCTTGACGCCCTTTTCGAGCGCCTGCGTGTAGTCCGCGGTCTTGTAGTCTGCATTCTTGGGAGCGTATTGCCTCGGATCGAGCCCGTCTTCCCCCGCGATCACCTCGAGGAGCAGCGCGTTGTCGCGCACGCTGCGGGTCATCGGTCCCGTATGGTCGAGCGTGACCTCGATCGGCATGATGCCGGTATAGGGCACGAGGCCATGCGTGCCCTTCATGCCGTAGAGGCCGCTGAAGGAAGACGGGATGCGGATCGAGCCGCCCTGGTCGCCCCCGATCGCCATATCGGCCTCGCCGGTCACCACGACGACGGCGCTGCCCGAGGATGAGCCGCCGGCCGAGTAGCCCATCTTATGGGGGTTGTGGACCGGGCCCGTCGCGTTGGTGTGGCTGCCGCCCGAGAAGCAGAAATATTCGCAATGGGTCTTTCCGAGGATGGTGCCGCCGGCATCGAGAATGCGGGTGACGATCGTCGCATCGATGTCGGGAACATAGCCTTCGAGCGTCGATGCACCGTTCATCATCGGCACGCCGGCAAGGCAGATATTGTCCTTGAGCGCGATGGTCTTGCCGGTGAGCTTGCCGCCCGGCGCGCCCTTCACCGTCGTCTTGACGTACCAGGCATTGTGCTTGTTCTCCTCGCCTTCCGGGCGGTAGCCGGGCGTGCGCGGATACTTCACCTGCGGGCGGTAGTCGGGCATCGCGTCGATCGCATCGTAAGCCGCGTAATTGCCCTGCATCAGCGCATCATAGGATTTCAAATCCTCCTCGCTCATATGCATGCCGAGCTCCTCGGCGATGTCGCGCAGCTGATCGAGGTTCGGTCGCTTGACGGTCATGGTCTGATCCTCCCTTGTTGTCGTGCCCGGCGGGCCGGGCTAGCCGGTGATGCCGATGAATTCGCCGACGAGCCCCGGGTCGCCGAGATCCTCGGGGCGCGCTTCCCTCGTGATCATTCCCTTTTGAATGATCAGAACGCGTTGCGACAGCGCCGCGATGAAGTCGAGGTTCTGCTCGACCAGGATCATGGTGAGCCCGCTCTTCTCGCGCAGCCGCCGCAAGGTCTCGACGATCTCGTCGATGATCGAAGGCTGGATGCCCTCGGTCGGCTCGTCGAGGAGCACGAGGCGCGGTTTGCCGCAAAGGCAGCGGGCGATCGCCAGGAGTTGCTGCTCGCCGCCCGACAGCGCCCCGCCGGCCCGGTCGAGGAGGGGCTTGAGGCGAGGAAAATCCTCGAGGATCGGCGCGATGACATCCCGCTCGGCGCGGTCTTCCTTGGTGCATCCCATGCGTAGATTGTCATGGACCGTGAGGCCGGGGAAAATCTCGCGCCCCTGCGGCACATAGCCGAGCCCCAGCCGTGCGCGCCGATGGGGCGCCGCCGTCGTTACGTCGGTATCGGCGAAATACACGCGCCCGCCGGTCGCCGGCAGGAAGCCCATCAGCGCCTTGAGCAGCGTCGTCTTGCCCATGCCGTTATGGCCGAGGACGCCGATGAACTCGCCCCCATCGACCGCAAAGCTGACCCCGTTCAGGATCGGAATGCGGCCATAGGCCGCGCACAGCTGCGTCACCCTCAGCATCTGACTTTCAGCATTTTGCCGGCGCCTGCTTGCCGAGATAGATGTCGCGCACCAGCGGGTTGCGCATGATGTTCTCGACCGCGTCCTCGACCAGCACGGCGCCCTGGTTGAATACCGTCACCTGCTTGGCGATCATGCGTATGAACTGCATGTCGTGCTCGACGACGATGAGCGCCTTGCTGCGATTGATCTCGCGTACCAGCTCGGCCGTCTTGAGCACCTCTTCATGGGTCATGCCGGCGGCGGGCTCATCGAGCAAAATGAGCTGCGGATCGGTCGACAGCACGATACCGAGCTCGACCCATTGCCGCTGACCATGCGCGAGCTGACCCACCAGGCGCTGCGCCGCGCCGGCGAGGCCGAGGCGCTCCAGCATCTCGTCGACCGCGAGATTCGCGCGCCTGCCGGAATGGATGCGGCTCGCCGAGAGCCAGATATTCTCGCGCACGCTCAGGCCGTCGAAGACGCTCGGCACCTGGGTCTTGATGCCGATGCCGAGACGGGCGATTCGATGCGCCTGGGCATGAGAAATGTCGCGCCCGCGAAACAGCACCGCGCCTTGGCTCGGCTGAAGCTGGCCGGTCACGATCTTGAAGAAGGTGCTCTTGCCCGCGCCGTTGGGGCCGATGAGGCAGCGGAGTTCTCCCTCGGCCAGCGTGAAGTTGATGTTGCGCACAGCCTGGACGCCGCCGAAATGTATGCTGAGATCGCGGGCCTCGAGAAGCGGCGCGGCCATCACGCTTTCTCCGCGGGTCTCGGCTCGATGCCCGCCATGGCTTGCCGCAAGCGCGGCCGCAGCAGCCTTTGGCCCCAATCGCCGAGCGTCGGCACCAGCCCCTTGGGCACTAGAAGCACGAAGGCGATGAGGATCGCGCCGAGCACCAGCGGCGCGTTGCTGAGCAGGCCCGCGAAGGAGCCGGAACCCGAGGGCTGGTTCGCCCCGAGCGCGGCGCTGAGCCATTGGATGCCGATGCAGCCGATGATCGGGCCGATCAGCGTGCCGCGCCCGCCGACGATCACCCAGATGATGATCTGCGCGGACTGCGCGAGACCGAAGACGGTCGGGCTGACGAAGGAGCCCCAATTGGCGAACAGGCAGCCGGCGAGCCCGGCGAGCCCGGCGCCGATGGTGAAGGTAGCGAGCTTGTAGGCGCGGGGGTCATAGCCCAGGAGCTCGGCGCGCCGCTCGTTCTCGCGGATGCCGACGATGATCCGGCCGAAGCGGCTCGCAAGCAGCAGCCGCAACCCGAGATAGATCGCGATGAGCGCCGCGGTCGAGAGATAGAACATCCCTTCGAGGTCGAGCGGCGCGTCCTTGTCGCCCGGGATGTTGAGCGGCGGTATCCCCGGAATGCCGTTGAAGCCGCCGAGCCGCGCCGAGCCGATATGGAATTCGGGCCCCGCGGTCGAGTTGACGGAGTTGAACAGGATCAGCGTCACGGTCAGCGTGATGACGCCGAGATAAACGTCGCTGATGCGTCCGTAGAATATGAAATAGCCGAGCAGCACGGCAAAGGTAGCGGGCAGCGCGATCGCCATGAGGAAAGGGATGGTGCTCTCGCCGATGTTGAACATGGCGATGGCGTACGTATAGGCGCCGAGCCCGAAGAACGCCGATTGGCCGAAGCAGAGAATGCCGCCATAGCCCCAGACGAGCGCCAGGCTGAGCGCCAGGATCGCCATGATCATGTAGATCGTCAGCTCGAGCACCATATCGAGATCGGCGAAGCGCGGCGTCAGGAGCAGGAAAGCGAGGCCGATGGCGGCGACGCCGAAGAGGCCGGCGAGGTTGAGGGCGCGGGCGTTCACATGCCCCCCCGAAAGAAGCGCCCGGTGATGCCTTGCGGCAAGAGGCGGATCAGGATGATGGCGGCCGCGAGCAGCGCGACCTCACCGAAGACCGGTGTCGTGACATAAGTTGCGACCTGGTTGATGGCGCCGAACAGCGCCGAAGCGGATGCCGTGCCGCTGAGGATGGCTGCGCCCCCGCCGATGACGGTGATGAAGGACTTGGCCACATAGGCGACGCCGATCGTGGGAAAGACCCCCGAGACCGGCGCCAGCACGCCGCCGGCCAGGCCCGACAAAGCGGCGCCGACTCCGAAGGTGACGGCATAGACGCGCGGCGGATTGATGCCTAGCGCCGCCGCCATGTCGGCGTTCTGCATCGTGCCGCGCGCGATAAGGCCTAAGCGTGTAAAGCGCAACACCGCGAAGACGCCGATCAATACGACGGCCGCCGCGGCGATGACGAAAAGCGTGTAGGCGCTGCTGCGATAGGCGCCGATTTGAAAGCTGCCGAGCGGGGCCGAGATGCCGACGGTGGTGTTGCCGAAGATCGCCGTGGTCAGCCCGACCAGGAAGAGGCTCAGGCCCCAGGTCGCCAGCATGGTGTCGATCATGCGGCCGTAGAGGAAGCGGATGATCGTGCGTTCGACGACGACGCCGATGATGCCGACCACGATGGGCGCCACGACCAGCATGGCGATCCAGATGCTGATGCCATGATTGGTGGCGACGATCGCCGCATAGCCGCCGAGCATCAGAAACTCGCCATGGGCGAGATTGATGACCCGCATCATCCCGAAAATAATCGCCAGCCCGATACTGATCAGCGCCAGGCTGGCGATCGCGTAAAGAACCTGGATCGCCAGGAGAGCCGTGAGATCCACGTCCACTATTCCCGAACAGAATCCGACAATCGATCGGGCTCAGATCTTGATGACGTATTGCTGGTTGTCGTTGGGATTCTTGATCAGGTTGCACACGGCCGCCGTATCCGAAGGCTTCTGTTGCGCGAAGTCCTCGAGCACGTTGAGCTTCTTATCCTTCACCTCGGCGATGTGCACGTCGAGGATGCAGTGATGGGTCGGCGGATCGATCGTGACGGTGCCCGAGGGCGCATCGATGCGAATGCCGGTCTCGAGCGCCTCGATCACCTTCAGGCGGTCGACGCTCTTGGCTTTCTTCACGCCCTCGGCCCATAGCCAGAAGCCCTGGTAAGTGCCCATGGCGAGTTCGGTGATGTTGGGATAGTCGGCGCCGAACCGCTTCAGGAAGCGCGTCACGAAAGCCTGATTGGTCGGGTTCTTCAGGTCCTGGAAATAATTGTAGCAGATGAGCATGCCGTTGCATTCCTCGGGCGAAGGACGATGTGCTCGTTGCCGACCGCGAAGGTGGTCGAGGCCATCGGGATGCTGGCGCGCATGCCGGCCGCTGCCCATTGGCGATAGAAGGAAATATGCGCGCCGCCGACCAGGGCCGACCAGACGAAGTCGGGCTTCGCCGCCTGGATCTTGGAGATGGTCGAGCCGAAATTCGTGACGTCGAGCGGGAAGAAGTCGATCGAGGACACCTCGCCCCCGTTCTCGAGCACGTATTTCTTCACCCATTGCGAGGTGATCTGACCGTAGTTGTAGTCGGCGGCGATCACATAGACCTTCTTGCCCCATTTCTTCATGGCGTAAGGCACCAGCTTCTCGACGGTCTGGGCCGGGGTGACGCCCGTGTCGAACTGGTCGCGGTCGCAAACGCCGCCCTCGTATTGCGTGTTGTAGAAGTAGAGCGTCTTGAAGCGGTCGAGCACGGGCCGGATGACCTCGCGCGACGCCGAGGTGATGCCGCCATGCACGACGGCGACCTTGTCCTTGAGCGCCGCCTGCTGGGCAAACTGCGTATAGAGCTGCATGTTCGACTGCGGATCGTAGTTGATGAGCTTGATCTGCCTGCCCAAGAGACCGCCCGCCGCATTGGCCTCTTCGACCGCGAGCGTCAGCGCATCGACCATCGGCTTGCCGTAAATGTCGAGCCCGCCGGACAGATCGTGGATGCCCGCCACGTTGATCGCTTCCTCCGCCGCCCTTGCGGTCGATGCGAACGTCCCCGCGCCGGCTGCGGCCGCCGCCACCGCGGCGCTACTCTGCAGGAGCTCCCTGCGATTGATCGTCATCATCGTCCTCCTCTGTCGCCGTGGTTTGCCGATAGCTCAGGCTGAAAGATATTTCTTCAAGATCGACGCGCCCATCGTATATTTCGGATCGACCATGTTGCCGAGCCGCATGCGCCCTGCTTGGCTGAGAAACATATACGCGTCGATCTCGTCGAAGCCGTAATCGGCGCTCATCCAGCGCGCGAGCTCGCGATAGGCGATGCGCGCTGCGTCTTCCATCGGCCGAGCGCTGCCGATCGTCATGATGAAATCGTCGGTCTCGAGCCTCGGCCAGGCGAAGCTCCAATCCTTGATGAGATCGACTTGAAGCGTGACGGTCGCGCGTTGCTCGACGGCGACGCCCGAGACTTCGCCATCGCCCTGCGTGGCGTGGCAATCACCGACATAGAGGAGGCCGCCTGCGGCATGCACGGGGAAGTAGATGATCGCGCCGGGAGCGACGTCCGGCAGATCCATGTTGCCGCCGTGATAATCGGGCTGAAGCGACGAGATCGCCTCGATCTCGGGCGAGACGCCGATCGTGCCGATGAACGGCTCATAGGGCAGAACGATCTTGTCGCTCCAACGCACGCCATTCTTGTCGACGTGCATTTTCCGTACCCGCTCCGGCAAGGGCGGGTTCAAGAGCGCGGTCGACGCCGTCCCGACGAGGCCGCCGAATTCGGGAATGATGCAAGTGGTGCCCGCCGGCTGTGCGCCGCGTGTTTCCACGGCACGAATGTGGACCGCGAGACAATCGCCCTTCACCGCGCCCTTGACCGCAATGGGGCCGCTCTGCGGATTGAGATAAGGAAATTTCAGCTTCGCCGTCGGCTTGTCCCGTTCGCTGGTGATGACGCCGCCGAAAGCATCCTCGGTCTCGACGGCAACGATGTCGCCGGGATCGATGGTCAGAGCGGGTTTGGCATAGGGCCCGTAGACATAGTGAAACTCGCCTTGCGCCGCGATGGTGAGGTCGCGGCGCTTGCCTTCTCGCCCCTTGGCAAGTCCGCGCTTCGCCATGATCGATGTCTTGAGCCATGGGTCTTTGGTCATCGTGAAATATCCTCAACCGTCAAAGCGAAGGATGACGCCGGTGCCGGGCGGGCGCACGCTCGACCTAATGTCGCTTCCAGTCGTCGCCTGCCTCGATCGCGGACGCCAATCGGATCAAAACCGGTTCCTCGAAGTGCCGGCCGACCAGCATCAGGCCGATCGGCAATCCGTTTGCGCGACCGCACGGGATGGTAAAGGCCGGATGCCCCGACACATCGAACGGGCAGGTGTTCGCCTGCATATTGAGCGCCGTATCGATCGCCTCGCCCAACGGCGCGTCGGCGGGAGGGATCGGCGTCGCGGTGAACGGAATGGTCGGCATGGCCAACGCATCGACCTCGCCGAGCGCGTCGTCATAGGCGCGGCGCAGCAGCACACGCAGGTTTTGCGCCTTCGAATGGTAGCGCGCGTGATAGTTGCGATGCATGTACTCGCCAAGGATCAGCACCAACTTCACGGTCGGCGACACGTCGTTGATCCGAGTTCCGAAGCCTCGGGCAAAGGCCTCCTGCATCGAGAGCGGGTAGTAGCCCTGGACGTTATTGCCGACGCCATAGCCTTTCAGCATCATTTCGGCGGCGCCTTCAAGGATGATACCGCTCCAGACATGGGGCCCATCGAGATGCCAGGGGACGGAAATTTCCTTGGCTTCGACCCCCTGCTTCTCGAGCGCGGAAATCGCCTCGCGCACCCTCGCATCGACGGCGGGGTCGCTCTCGGGATGCCCGAACCCTTCGCGCAACAGGCCGACGCGCAGCCCCTTTGCCGGCTCGCCGAGCGCCGCCATGTAGTCGCCCGTGCGAGCCGCGATCGTTCGCGTATCCCAACCGTCATGGCCGGCGATGACGGTCAATAGCCGCGCGACATCCTCGACCGTCGCGCCCATCGGACCGCAATGATCGAGGGAATAGCTGATCGGCATCGCGCCCGTGGTGGGGACGAGCCCCCATGTCGGCTTGAGGCCATATATGCCGCACCAGCTCGACGGCGTGCGGATCGATCCTCCCTGATCTCCGCCGATCGCCATCTGGACCTCGCCCGCCGCCACGAGCGCCGCGCTGCCGCCCGAGGATCCTCCGGCGCTGTGGGCCGGATTGTGCGGATTGCGGATCGGGCCCGTCGCGCAAGTATGGCTGGCGCCGGAAAAGCAGAGATCCTCGCAAGCGGCCTTGCCGGCGATCGTCGCGCCCGCCCCCAGAATCCGCGAGACGATGGTCGCGTCGATTTCGGGGACGTAACCCTCGAGCAGCGCCGATCCGTTCATCATCGGCACGCCCGAAACGCAGATATTGTCTTTGATCGCGACCTTCTTGCCTTTCAGCAGCCCGTCTCCACCCGAGCAGATATCGGTCTTCCAGTACCAGGCGCCGTAGGGGTTCTCGGCAGCCTGCGGCCGATACCCGGGTGAGCGCGCCGCGACCGCCGACAGGCCGGGCGCGACCAAGTCTTCGAGACGACGGAACGAGGCCAACGGTCCTTTGCAGGCCTGCTGGAAGGCCGCGAGCTCATCCGCGGTGAGGACGAGACCGTAAGCCGATCCGAGATCGCGTATCTGCTCCACTGTCGGCAAGCGAACGGCCATGCTCCATCCATCCTTGTCTTCAGCAAACAAGCAAAAAGCCACCCGTGGCCCGAGATGGCCCCGAATGGCTTCAATGCCGTTGTTATCAATGGTTCGGCTGGTTCACATCGCAGAAGAGAGAAGCAACATCATCGCTCGGACAGCATTGGCCAAGCAAAAATTCTTTCGCAATGTGCTCTTGCGCGAGCGATGTCATCGTGTCGTAACCTTGCGGGCTTGTCAATGCGGCTTCGGGAGCGATTTCATGCGGGCGAAGGGCTATGTGACGCTCGCCGTGGATTGGTGATACAAGGCAGGTATCGTCCGCCTGCCCACGAGTTCAAGGAGCGCATGATTTGCGGCGCGCTTCCAAGTCTTCCTCATGACCAAGTCTTCCTCATGACCAAGGCTTCCTCATCACCCTGGCTTCCTCATGACCCTGGCTTCCGCATGACCCTGGCTTCCGCATGACCAGGCCGTCCATCCCTCTCGGCCTCGTGTTTTCCCGATCGGGACCTTACGAGATGATGGCGGGGGAGATGCTGAAGAGCGCCTTGATGGCGGTCGACGAAGTCAATCAGAGCGCCGAATTCGATTTTGCGTTCGCACCGCGCCCGCGCGATCCGGGCGGCGTCGTCGCCGCCTATCACACGGCTTGCGCGGAGCTCATCCGCGACGACCGCGTCGACCATATCGTCGGTTGCTATACCTCGGCTTCGCGCAAGCAGGTGCTTCCCATCGTCGAGCGCACCGAGCGCCTGCTCTGGCACCCGGCCCGATATGAAGGGTTCGAATGCAGCGACAACGTCATTTATGTCGGAGCCGCGCCCAATCACACCGTCATCCCGCTCGTGCGCTACATGCTCGACCATATAGCCGGCGACGTGTTCTGCGTCGGGTCCAACTATGTCTGGACCTGGGAAACCAACAGGGTCATGCGGGAGATCGTGACAGGCGCGGGCGGTCACATTCTTGCCGAACGCCTGCTCGAGCTCGGCGAGACGACGGTCGAGCACATGGTCAAGGAGATCATCGCTCGCAGGGCGCCCGTCATATTCAATACGCTGGTCGGCGAATCCAGCTATTATTTCATGCGCGCGCTCCACCGAGCGACGATGAGCGCAGGCCTCACGATTCCGATGCTGAGCTGCAGCCTGTGCGAGCCCGAGCTCGAGCTGATCGGCTCGGCGGCGTCCGTCGGATGCATCACCTCATCGGCTTATTTCGAGAGCATCGCCCGGCCGGAGAATCGTGCCTTCGTGGCGCGCTGGAAGCAGCGTCACGGCGCCGGCAGCCACCCTTCGGTCGATGGGCAGTCGACCTATGTCTGCGTCATGCTGCTCGCCCGCGCCATAAGCCGCGCGGGCACGACGGAGGTCGGGGCGGTCAGGCGCGCGGCGGCAAATCACCGCTATGAATCTCCGCAAGGCCCGGTCTGGATCGATCCCGACAACAATCATTGCTTCTTGACGCCACGTCTCGCCCGCTCGGTTCCTGGATGCCAGTTCAAGATCTTCTGGGAAGCGGCCGCTCCCGAGCGACCCGATCCTTATCTCTCGAATCTCGACCTCTCGGCGATCGGAGCCAAGCTGGAAGGGAACGATGCAGTCATGACGAAGAAGCCCAATCACCTGCGTGTCGTCAAATGACACGGCAATCGCCTTTCTCGGTCCATGGCCGTCATGCCCTGATGCTGATCCGGGACGAGCGCGAAATAGCGATCGTGGGGCGCCAACTCGATCGACTGGGCATGGCGATTACGGAATGCGATCCCGCCGCGTCGACACCGCCCGGCGATACCGTCGACGTGATCATCCTCGACGCCGACAGCATTCCCATCAAATCCGATCTTGTCGTCGCCTGGAAGACCGACATACCCATCATCGTGCTGGTCGGAACGGAGACGCCAAGTCGGTTGAAATGGCTGCTCGAGCTCAAGCCGGCGTCCTTCCTCATCAAGCCGCTGCGCTCAGCCGGCCTCTATACCGCGCTGGTGGTGGCGTTCGACCATGTGCAAAAAAGAAGCGAAGTCGCCAAGCGTATCGAAAGACTGGAAGAGCGTGTCCGGTCCCGGCGGATCGTCCTCGCCGCGGTTTTGCAGATCATGCGCCGCCATGATCTTGGCGAGCCGGACGCATTTGCGCTCATCCGGCGCACGGCGATGCAGTATCGCACGACGATCGAGCAATTGAGCGCGGACATCGTAACGATTGGCGGACTGCCGGGGCTCGCGACGCGGACCGCCTGATTGCGCGCCCCTGACCGGTGATCATGGAAACCGCCGGCGTAGAGCGGCACAGCCCTCCTGCCTCTCCCGCACGAGGAGAGGCGCAGGTTTGCCGGGTCAGGCGGTGACGGCGCTCAGCTCTGCACGCCCTCGACGTACCAGTCCATCTTCTCGAGCATCGCGTCGGTCGCCTTCTCGCCGTCCTTGAGCTTCTGCGCGCCCTTATTGTCGGTGATCGGGCCCGTCACCGGATGCAGCGTGCCGGCGCTGATGGCGTTCTTCACGTCGTCGGCGGCCTTCTTGACGGTGTCGGGCATCGCGGCGTTGTAGGGCGAGATCTGCACCGTGTCCTGCTTGAGCCCCCACCAGGTGTCGCCGGTCTTCCAAGTGCCGTCCATCACCTCCTTGACGCGCCCGATATAATAGGGCGCCCAGTTGTCGACGATGGCGGTGAGATGCGCCTTGGGCGCGATGGCGCTCATGTCGGAAGCTTGGCCGAAGCCGTAAAGGCCGCGCTGCTCGCAGACCTGCAGCGGCGCGGGTGAATCGGTATGCTGGGTGATGATGTCGGCGCCCTGATCGGCGAGCGCCTTGGCGGCGTCGGCTTCCTTCGCCGGATCATACCAGGTGGAGAGCCACAAGACCTTGGTCTGGAACTTGGGGTTGATCTTGCGCGCCGCGAGCGTGAAGCAGTTGATGCCCATCACCACCTCGGGGATCGGGAAGGAGGCCACGTAGCCGGCGACGCCGCTCTTCGACATCTGGCCGGCGATGGTACCGATCACGGCGCGGCCCTCATAGAAGCGGGCATTATAGGTCGCGAGGTTCGGACCGCGCATATAGCCGGTCGCATGCTCGAAATAGGTCTTGGGCAGCGCCTTCGCGACCTTGGCGGTGGCGTTCATGAAGCCGAAGGAGGTCGCGAAGATGAGCTTGTTGCCCTCTTGCGCCAGCTGTCGCAGCACCCGCTCCGCGTCGGGCCCTTCGGGGACGTTCTCGACATAGTTCGTCTTGATCTTGTCGCCATAGGATTCCTGGAGCTTCTTGCGGGCGACGTCATGGGCATGGGTGTAGCCGAAATCGCCGACCGGCCCGACATAGAGGAAGCCGACCTTCATCGGCTCGGCGGCCAAGGCGCGACTGCCAAGGATGGGGAGTGTGGTGCTCGCAGCTGCGCCGGCGAGAACGGTACGGCGATCGAGAATGACGGCCATGGATCGATCCTCTGTTGCGAAACGGCCGGTTCAGGCGCCGGCCCGGAAAGTCTTGCCGAGGCATTGCGGCGCATCGAGCCGGCCCCGCGAAGGCCGAAGCGCGATGATCGCAAGCGCTGCTACCGTAGCAAGATAAGGCAGCATCGCAAGCATCTCCGGCGGCAGGAGCGCGAAGCCCGCTGCTTTGCTGTAGAGTTCGAGCGTCATCACGGCTCCGAAGATGTAGGCCCCGAGCAGCAGCCGCCAAGGCCGCCAGGCCGAGAACACCACGAGGGCAAGCGCGATCCAGCCGCGGCCGGCGGTGATCCGGTCGGCCCACATCGGCGTCACCGCGAGCGAGTAATAGGCCCCGGCGAGGCCGGCCATCGCGCCGCCGAAGGCGACGGCGAGATAGCGGATCGCGGTCACCGGGTAGCCGATGGCATGCGCGGAGGCGTCGGATTCCCCGACGCAGCGCAAGATGAGCCCTGGCCGGGAGTGATTGAGAAACCAGGTGGCGGCGAGCGTCAGAGCGATCGAGAGATAGACGATCACGTCATAGCCGAAGAGGAGCCGCAGGATGGGGTGGCTCGCGAGCGCCTCCGGAAAGAACGGGCCGAGCCTGACGATGGTGGTGCCGACGAAGCTCGCGCCCGCGAGCGAGGACAATCCCGTTCCGAATATGGTGAGCGCGAGACCCGTGGCCACCTGATTGGCGCCGAGCGTCAAGGCGAGCCCGGCGAACAGCAGCGCGGCGATCAGGCCGGCAAGCATCGCGACGAGATAGCCGAATGGCGTGAGACCCGTCGTCGAGGCCGCCATGAAGCCCGCTACCGCCCCGACCAGCATCATGCCCTCGACGCCGAGATTGAGGACGCCGCTCTTCTCGGCGATCAGCTCGCCCAGACCCGCCAACAGGATCGGCGTCGCCGCGATGACCAGCGTCATGATGATCGAGATGGCCATGTCGAGGTTCATGCGGCGCGCCGCGCCGGCGCTGGAACGAAGCGCACCCGGTTGATCACGAAAATATCGACGGCGAGCAGGAAGAACAGCATCATCGCCTGGATCAGCCCCGTCGCCGCTTGGGGGAGGCCCGATGCGGTCTGGGCGATGTCGGCCCCGATATAAGAGGCCGCCAGCGCCAACCCTCCGATCAGCACGCCGATCGGATGCAGCCGCCCGAGGAAGGCGACGATGATCGCCGTGTAGCCGTAATTGACCGGGAATTGCGGGGTGAGCTGGCCGAAAGTCGCGGAGCATTCGACCATGCCGGCAAGCCCTGAGAGCGCGCCGCCGACCAGCATCGTGATCAACACCGTGCGGCTTTGGCTGAAGCCGCCGAGGCGTGCCGCGGCCGGCGCCAGGCCAACGACCCGCACCTGATAGCCGGCGAGCATGCGCGACATCACGAACCAGGCGACGAGCACGCAGATCAGCGTGAGAGCGGCGCCCCAATGGAGCTGCGTGCCCTCGATGAGGTTGGGCACGGTCTGCGCCTCGCCGAACATGCGCGTTTGCGGAAAGTTGAAGCCCTCCGGATCGCGCCAGGGGCCGCGCACCAGATAATAAAGGAGCTGGATCGCCACATAGGTCAGCATCAGGCTGGTGAGGATTTCCGAGACCTTCAGCCTGATGCGCAGATATCCCGGGATCGCGGCCCAAAACGCGCCTCCGGCCGCTCCCGCGATCAGCATGGCGGGGAGAACCCACCAGCTCTCCATGCCATAGGTCGCGAGCCCGACGCCGGTTCCGGAGATGGCGCCGAGGACATATTGCCCCTCGGCGCCGATGTTCCAGACATTGGCGCGGAAGCCGATCGCGAGCCCCGTGGCGATCATGACCAAGGGCGAAGCCTTGACGGCGATATCGGGCCAGTGCTCTGGCTCGAGCAGAGGCTGCACGAAAATCTGGAACACGGCGGCCCCGCCGCGATAGCCCATCAGCGTGAACAGAACCGACCCCGCCAGCATGGTGAGGCCGATGGCCGCCACCGGCGCGCCATAGAGCACGAGAAGGGATGGCGCTTTGCGCGGCTCGAGCCTAAGCGGCATGGCTCGCTTGCCTGTCCGCTGCGGCCTCCGCCTGCCCGTGCACGCCGCCCATCAGCAAGCCGATCTCCTCGATCGAGGCTTTCCCGACGATCAGCGGCTTGGAGAGACGCCCCACATTCATCACCATCAGTCGATCGCAAAGCGACAGCAGCTCGTCGAGGTCCTGCGAGACGATGATCACGGCGGCGCCTTGCGCCGCAAGATCGACCAGCGCCTGGCGAATAGCGGAAGCTGCGCCCGCATCGACGCCCCAGGTCGGCTGATCGATGACGAGGACTTGCGGATCCTGCATGATCTCGCGCCCCACCACGAATTTCTGGAGGTTGCCTCCAGAGAGGCTCCTGGCCGGGGCGTCGGGGCCCGTGGCCTTCACCTTGAAGGCATCGATCACGGCGCGCGCATAGTCGCGCATGGCGCCCTGCCTGACCACGCCGCTCGCGCACAAGCGCTTGCGCTCGCGGGCCGTCAGCAAGGTGTTCTCCGCCAGGCTGAAGCTCGGGACGGCGGCGTGGCCGTTGCGCTCCTCCGGGAGCGCGCAGAGGCCGCGCACGCGCCGCGCCGGAGGCGGCAACGCTCCGACGGCCGCGCCGTCGAGACGAATGGCGGATGGCTTGGTTGCCGGCGTCTCGCCCGAGAGCGCGAGCATCAGCTCCTTTTGCCCATTGCCCGCGACGCCGGCTATGCCGAGGATCTCGCCGCCATGCGCCGCAAACGAGATGGCGTCGAGGTCGACGCCGAAAGCTTCGTTCGACGCGATGCTCAGGCCTTCGACCTCGAGGCGCGCCGGCCCGGCCTTGCGCCCCTGCGGGCGTTCGACATTGCGCAGCTCGGCTCCGATCATCATCTCGGCGATGCGGCGTTGCGTCTCGGCGCGCGGATCGCATTCGCCGACCACGCGGCCGCCGCGCAAGATCGTCGCGCTCTCGCATAACGCCTTGATCTCGTTCAGCTTATGGCTGATGTACAGCACCGTGCAGCCTTCGCCGGCGAGCTGGCGCAGCGTGTCGAAGAGCTGCTCGGCTTCCTGCGGCGTCAGCACCGAGGTCGGCTCGTCCATGATGACGAGCTTCGGCTTCTGCAAGAGGCAGCGCACGATCTCGATGCGCTGGCGCTCGCCGACCGAGAGCGTGTCGACATGGCGATGGATGTCGAGCGGCAATGAGTAAGCATCCAGGATGGCGCGCACCTCACGCTCGAGCGCGCGCCGCTCGAGCGCCTGGTCCATGCCGACCGCGATGTTCTCCAGGACCGTCATCGGTTCGAACAGCGAGAAATGCTGGAACACCATGCCGATGCCGAGTCGCCGCGCCGCTCGCGGCGTGGAGACGCTCACCGGCGCGCCCTCGAAACGCATCTCGCCCGCATCGGCTTGCTGCACGCCGTAAATGATCTTGACGAGGGTCGACTTGCCGGCGCCGTTCTCGCCGATGAGCGCCTTGATCTCGCCCTTGCGCGCAGCGAGGCTCACGCCGTCATTGGCGAGAACCTCGCCGAAGCGCTTGCTGATCCCGGTGAGCTCAAGCCGCGCGGATGTGTCGGCCAAGTTTCGCCCCCGGGACAGCCATGGTCTTTCTCTTCAGTCTGTCGGACGAGACGCCTGCCCCACGATCCGCAAGCAGGCACCCGACGATCTCGGCCGTCGCGAGCGCCGCGATGACTTCCGGACGCTTGTCACGGGTCGCCTTGCCGCCGATCGGGCAAATGAACCGCGTGAGCGCCTGGCGCGAGCCGCCCCGCGCCAGGAACCAGCGCTCGAAACGCGCTCGCTTCGTGCTTGAGCCGATCATGCCCACATAGGCGGCGTCAACTCTCGCCAGCGCCGCATCGGCAAGCCGGTAGTCGAGCGCATGGCTGTGGGTCAAGATGACGAAGGCCGAGCCCCCGGGCGCCATTGCGATCAAGGTCTCCGGGTCGTCGACGCGTTCGAAGGCGATGTCGGCGGGCAGGGGAGGGGGCGGGGCGTCGCGGTCATCGACCAGCGTAACCGCTAACGGCAGGAGCGCCAGCGAGCGCGCAAGCGCGAGGCCCACATGTCCCGCGCCGAGCAGGAGCACATGGGGGCGCGCTTGCGCATCGCGGGCTTCCCGTTCCGCGAGCCCCGCCAGGCTCGCCTCGTCGGCTTCGGCCAAAAGGAGCTCCACCCGTCCGCCGCAGCACTGGCCGAGATGCGGCCCGAGCGGCAGGTCGAGCCTGGTCTCGCGTCTCCCGCATCCGATCATCTCGCGCGCCACGTCGATCGCATGGAATTCGAGCTGCCCGCCGCCGATCGTGCCGAAGGCGGCGTCTCGGGTCACGAGCATGGTCGCGCCCATTTCGCGAGGCGTCGAGCCTTCGGCGCGGGCGACCGTGACCAGGATCGCCGGTTCGCCGGACGCCAGCACTGCGCGCAGGATGGGAGCGAGGGGTGTCAATTCCAGCTGTCCTTGGGCGCGCTCCTTCTCCCGCTCTTCGTGCGAGAAGGAGCGCGCGCAATCGTCGCTGCGATCATCCTCGCCTGGAGAAGGACGCTCACTGCGCTGCCTCCTTCCGGGCAGCCATCGCCTTCATCTTCTCGACGGCGAACAGCACGCGTTCCGGTGTCGCCGGCGCATCGAGGCGAGGGCAGAAGCGGTAATCGGCAACGCTCGCCACCGCATCGGACAGGGCCTGCAGCACCGAGATCGCCAGCATCAGAGGCGGCTCGCCGACGGCCTTCGAGCGGCCGATCGTCGGTTCGCGGTTCTCGCCTGCATCGAACATGTCGACATTGAACAGGCGAGGCCGGTCGGAAGCCACGGGGATTTTGTAGGTCGACGGCGCATGGGTGCGCAGCCGCCCTTGCTGGTCGAACCACAATTCCTCGGTCGTGAGCCAACCCATGCCTTGCACGAAGCCGCCCTCGATCTGGCCTCGATCGATGGCGGGATTGAGCGAGCGTCCGCAGTCATGGAGGATATCGACGCGCTCCACGCGGTATTCGCCGGTCAGCATGTCGATCGCGACCTCGCTGACAGCCGCCCCATAGGCGAAGTAATAGAAGGGATGGCCTTGGCCCCTCTTGCGGTCCCAGTGGATTTTCGGAGTCTTGTAGAAGCCCGCGGCCGAGAGCTGCACGCGCGCCATATAGGCTTCGCGCGCCAGCTCGTCGAAGCTCATGCTTCTTCCCGGCGCCTGCACGCGGCCTCGTTCGAACGCCACCGCGGCGGCCGGCACATCCCATTTCTCGGCGGCGAAGGCCGCGAGGCGCTCCTTGATCGTGCGCGCGGCCGCCTGTGCCGCCATGCCGTTGAGGTCGGAGCCCGCGGAGGCGGCGGTCGCCGAGGTGTTCGGCACCTTGCCGGTGGTGGTCGCGGTGATCTTGACGCGCCCGAGATCGACCTGGAACTCCTCGGCCACGGCCTGCGCGACCTTGATGTAGAGCCCCTGGCCCATCTCGGTGCCCCCATGGTTGAGATGGATCGAGCCGTCCGAATAGACGTGCACGAGGGCACCCGCCTGGTTGAACCAGGTCGCGGTGAAGGAGATGCCGAACTTCACCGGCGTCAGCGCCAGGCCGCGCTTGACGATCCGGCTCCTCGCATTCGCCTTCCGGATCGCCTCGCGCCGCCTGCGGTAATCGGAGCTCGTCTCGAGCCTCTCGACGATCTCGGCGATGATATTGTCCTCGACCCGCTGATGGTAAGGCGTGATGTCGCGCTCGCCGACACCGTAGAAATTGCGCTTGCGGATATCGAGCGGATCGAGCCCGGTGGCGAAAGCGATCTCCTCGATCAGCCGCTCGGCCCCGACCATGCCTTGCGGGCCACCGAAGCCGCGGAAGGCGGTGTTCGAGCACGTATTGGTCTTGTAGGGCTGCGACGCCGCGCGGACCGCCGGATAGAAATAGCAATTATCGGCGTGGAACAGGGCGCGGTCGGTCACGGGGCCCGACAGATCAGCCGAGAAGCCGCAGCGCGCCGCATAGACCATGTCGACGGCCCGGATCATACCCTGATCGTCGAAGCCGACCTCGTAATCGATGAGGAAGTCATGCCGCTTGCCGGTGATCGCCATGTCGTCGTCGCGGTCGGGGCGGCATTTCACGGCGCGGCCGAGCTTTTTCGCGGCAAGCGCGGCGAGACAGGCGAAGGGATTGCCTTGCGTCTCCTTGCCGCCGAAGGCGCCGCCCATGCGGCGCACCTCGACCGTCACGGCGTTCGAGGGCACGCCCAGCACATGCGAGACCATGTGCTGGATTTCGCTTGGATGCTGTGTCGAGGAATAGACGATGACGTCCTCGTCTTCGCCCGGCATGGCGACGGCGACCTGGCCTTCGAGATAAAAATGCTCTTGGCCGCCGACCAGCATCGAACCCTTCAGCCGGCGCGGAGCGGCGCGCATCGCGGCTCCGACATCGCCGCGTTCGAGCCGCAAGGGCTCGGTGACGAAGGATGCGTCCGCGCTTCTCGCCTCCTCGACGGTGACGATGGCAGGAAGCTCTTCGTAGGTCACCTTGGCCTGGAGGCAGGCGCGTCTTGCGGCATCGCGCGTCTCGCCGATCACCGCGAAGATCGGTTGGCGATGATAGGAGACCGACCCGGCGGCGAGCAGCGGCTCGTCGTGCCGGCCCGTCGAGCTGATATCGTTCACCCCCGGAATATCGGCGGCCGTCAGAACGCTGAGGACGCCAGGCGCTACGCGAACCGCGTCGAGATCGAGGGCGGCGATCTTCGCGTGAGCCTGGTCGGAAAGGCCGAAATAGGCGTGCACGAGCCCTCGAGGCTCCGGCAGGTCGTCGATATAGGCCGCCTCGCCGGTCACATGCTTATGCGCGGAATCGTGCGGCAACGCCTGATGCATGCCGCCCCTCACGGCCCGGCGCGCCGATCTCGCAAGCCCTTCGGGCGCCTGGCGCAGGGCAATCCGAACGGGCGCCGCGCCGTCGCGCCGGCGACCACGGACCTCGCCGCTCACGCTCTGGCGCTCATCGGATGGGGAGGAGCGATCGATCATCGGTCACAATCCTCGAGGCGAGGTGGCTTCGCCCCATGCTTGCCTGAGATCGGCCCGCGCGAGCCGGCCGGCAACCCGCGTCTCGCTTCGAGCATCGCAGGTCTCGATCGCGAAACGGCGCAGGAGGTTCTGCGCGCAGAGCATCCGATAGCGCGCCGAGGCGCGCCAGTCGTCGAGCGGCCGGAAGTCGCGTTCCAGCGCCGAGGCGGCACGCTCGGCCGCATCCTCGCTCCAGACCTCGCCGGTCAGCGCCGCCTCGGCGTGCGAGGCGCGCTTCGGCGTCCCCGCCATGCCGCCATAGGCGAGGCGCGCCTCCCTGATCCGGCCGGTCTTGTCCCGAGAGAGATGGAATGCGCCGCAGACCGCCGAGATGTCCTCGTCGAATCGCTTGCTGATCTTCGAGGCATGGAAAAGCGTCCCGGCTCCGGGCCTCGGCACTCGCACCGCCTCCACGAACTCGCCCGGCCGGCGATCCTGCTTGCGATAGGCCAGGAAGAATTCCTCGAGCGGCAGCTCGCGCCGTTTCGTTCCTCGGCGCAGCAGCAAGGTCGCCCCGAGAGCGATGAAGGCCGGCGGCAAATCGCCGATCGGCGAGCCGTTTGCGATATTGCCGCCGACCGTGCCGGCATTCCTGATCTGCTCGCCGCCGAAGCGCCGCAGCAATTCCCCCAAATGCGGGTGCAGCCGCTCCAGCGCTTTCGCTGCGTCGAAGAGGCTCGTCATGGCGCCGACGGTGACGGCGCCACGCGTCTCCTTCACGCCTTCGAGTGCGGCAACTCGCCCGGCATAGAGCACCGTATCGAGGACGCGCATCTCCTTGGTGATCCAAAGGCCGGCATCGGTTGCCCCCGCGACGATCGTCGCGTCGCGATGCCGCCCACAGGTTTCGGCGAAGCCATCGAGACCCGCCGGCGCAAGGAAGCGGCGTCCGTCCCTGCCGATCTCGAGCATGCGGTCGTCTTGCAAGGCCGCGAGCCGTCCGGCGATGGCAGCCTCTCCCGCCCGCCGAGCCGCCTTCGCCTCGGCGCCGCCGCGGAACATGGCGCGGGCCGCGGCGATGATCGGTTGGTAGCCGGTGCAGCGGCAGAGATTGCCGGCCAGCGCATCCTCGATGCGCTCCTCGCTTGCTTCGTCCTCGTTGAGCCAGAGCGCGTAGAGCGACATGACGATGCCGGGAGTGCAGAAGCCGCATTGCGAACCGTGCTTGTCGATCATCGCCTGCTGCACCGGGTGCAGCGTCGCGCCCTGCTTCAGGTGTTCGATGGCGATCAGCCGACGCCCGTCGAGCGAGGCGAGCGGCGCGATGCAGGCATTGATCGCCCGATAGACGACCTCGGCGCCGAGGAGGCGGCCGACGACCACCGTGCAGGCGCCGCAATCGCCCTCGGCGCAACCTTCCTTCGTGCCCATCTTGCGCTCGTCGAGGCGCAGCCAATCGAGAATGGTGAGCGTCGGGTCGAAACCGGAAAGCTCGCGCAACTCCTCGCCGAACAGGAAGCGCAGGGTGGTGCGAGGCTTGGTCATGGGAGGCGCCGATCAGCTCCCGCGATAAGTCGAGTAGCCGTAGGGCGACACCAGCAGCGGCACGTGATAATGCGCGCCCTCATCCGCGATGCCGAAGCGCACCGGCACCTCCTCGAGAAAGGCGGGCTCGGGCAAGGCCAAGCCGCACTCGCGGAAATAGCGCCCGGCGCCAAAGACGATCTCGTAACGGCCGATGGCCATCTCGCCTCCGGCGAGGAGCGGCTCGTCGCAACGTCCATCGGCATTGGTCACGGTGCGCTTGATTTCGCGCCGGCGGTCGCCGTCGAGGCGATGCACGTCGATGCGATACAACACGATCTCCATCGCCCCGGCCGGGCGTCCGGCGCTGGTGTCGAGCACATGGGTCGTCAGTCGCCCCTCGGCAGAGAGCGCTTGCGGCAATTCACTCCTCCGAAAACGGCGGGCGCTTGCGCCGCGCCGACGATTGGGCACAATGGCGAACAGACATCCAATCGGCAGGCTTGGCAAGAGGTTGCATGAAAGGCCTTTTTCGGGTTCGCCGCCTCTTCTTGCACGAATGATGCCGAACGAGGCTCCCTATCCCCGCGACATGATCGGCTATGGGCGCAACCCGCCCGAGGCCGGCTGGCCGAGCGGCGCCCGCGTCGCGGTGCAATTCGTCATCAACTACGAGGAGGGCGGGGAGAACAACGTCCTGCACGGCGACAAGGCCTCGGAAGCCTTCCTGTCGGAGATCGTCGGGGCACAGCCCTGGCCGGGCCAGCGGCACATGAACATGGAATCGATCTACGAATACGGTTCGCGCGCCGGCTTCTGGCGGCTATGGCGCATGTTCACCGAGCGGAACGTGCCCGTGACCGTCTACGGCGTCGCGACCGCCATGGCGCGCAACCCCGAAGCGGTCGCCGCGATGCAGGAGGCAGGCTGGGAGGTGGCGAGCCACGGCCTCAAATGGATCGACTACAAGGACGCGACCGCGGAGCAGGAACGACAGCATATCGACGAAGCGATAAGCCTGCATGCGCGGCTCGTGGGATCGCGCCCGCTCGGCTTCTATCAAGGGCGCTCCTCGATCCACACGATCCCGCTCGCGATGGAGGAGCAGGGTTTCCTCTATCTCGCCGACAGCTACGCCGATGAACTGCCCTATTGGCTCGACGGCCCGCATGGGTCGCAACTCGTCGTGCCCTACACGCTCGATGCCAACGATATGCGCTTTGCGACACCGCAAGGCTTCAATTCGGGCGACCAGTTCTTCGCTTATCTCAAGGACTCGCTCGATTATCTGCATGCCGAGGGGGCCGAGCGCCCGAGGATGATGTCGGTCGGCTTGCACTGCCGGCTGGTGGGGCGGCCGGGACGCGCCGCGGCGCTCTCTCGTTTCATCGACTATGCGCTGGCGAAGGGCGATGTATGGATGGCGCGCCGCATCGATATCGCCCGCCATTGGATCGCGCATCATCCCCCGCCGGGAGGCTACCGGCCGAGCCGGATGCCGCGCGCCCTCTTCGTCGAGGTCTTCGGCCGCATCTACGAGCATACGCCGCAAATCGCCGAGGCCGCGCATCGGGCCGGACTCTCCTCCCGCCACGACAGCGCCGACGGACTGGCGCAAGCGATGTCGAGCGTCATGCGGGCCTTGCCGCACGACGAACAGCTCGCCTTGATCAGGGCGCATCCGGACCTTGCCGGGCGCTTGGCGCTCGCGGGCGAGGTCACCTCGGATTCCGCCAAAGAGCAAGCCTCGGCCGGTCTCGATCGCCTGACCCCTCACGAGCTCGCGGCGTTGACCCGCATGAACGACGCCTACAAATCGCGTTTCGGCTTTCCCTTCATCCTCGCCGTCAAGGGCCGATCCAAGGAAGAGGTCATCGCCGCGATGCGCGCGCGGCTCGGCGCGGATGCGGACGCCGAATTCGCGACGGCGCTCGGCGAGATCGACAAGATAGCCCTGCTTCGGCTCGAAGACCGCTTGCCGTGAGGGCGGGTGACGCCAATCCTCTCGCCAAAGCCAAAACATTAATTATATCAATTTGTCGTAGTTAGTCGTTCTGAAGAAAAACTAGGCGCCGATCGCTGCGGGGTAGCGCTGGGGGTAACGACGGAAGGCTGTTGCGCGTCCAAAGTCAATATGGTTAACACCCAGTAGCGGCGTCCTAGAATCGACAGCTGCGACGCCGGCTCAGGACGGGGAGCAGGTAATGGCCGACAACGAAGAAATGATCAGCAAGCCGCGTCACGGGTTGGTCAAGATTATCCTGGAGGGATCGGCTGATGCCAAGAAGCTCGCAGCGGCCGCCATCGGAGGCACCCTAGAGAAGATCCACCTCACGCACCCTCGTGCGGATGGTGACGATGCCGATGGAAACAAAACGCCTGGCAGGGGTCCCGATGACGGGCCCACAGATCGGCAAGATCAAGAGATCATATCGGTCCCCTATTTTGGCTAGACAGCGCTTGGGCCGGGGCTTCGGCGGGGTCCGCCCTCGACGCAAAGAAAAGCCCCGCGCTCTTGCGAGGCGGGGCTCATCGATTGAGGGGCGAGCCGAGGAGGCGGGCGGGTTTGCGAGTTTGTCACTCGGCACGATTTGTTGCTCGCATCCGATTATCGTCAAGTCGCAGCCACATCCTTGCGAGGCTCGCCTGATGCCGCAGTTGCCGTTGCTTCTCGACCCATCGGATAGCTTCATGCACGGAGCAAAAGCCCGTTGTGGTCGTCAGTCCTTCGCTTCCGCCAGGGTCCTCGATGACGCCCAGCGTAGTTGCGTCGTCCATGGCAATAATGCGGTATCTCGGTGCGCCTATCTGTTTCATGTTCGAATTGTGTGAGGCAAGCGAAGCGATGGCCCTAGAGGAATAACGGGCTACAACATTCGAGCTAGCCTCTATGGCGACCCCACCAACAAGGAGCCCCGCGCTCCTTTCCGGAACCGGGGCGAGCGGCGTCGATCCCGGAGGACAGGAGGAAACCTCCAGGAGACGGCCGAACGCTAGGGCCGGGCGCCCTCTCGGCAAGGGCGAGACCGAAAGCCCTGTGGGGGATGATGGGATGAGCCTCGAAGCGAGACGCCCGCCGACGGGCTTTCTGGCGGCCCTGGCGTGGCGCTGATACGGTCGGGCTCAACCACGGCCGATTGCCCCCCTTCAGCCGTGGCCAGGACCTCGCCCCAGATTAGCCTCTCCGGCGGGGGGGCCGTGCTTTCAGTCGTCGTCGCCTTCGCAGGCCTTCGGGTGCCAGTAGCAATGGCCGGGACCGTAGCCGCCGGTCCCGCGTCCCCAGCCGTAGCTGTGGAAGATGCCAAATCCACGCCCGAACCCGCCCCCAAAGCCAGAGCCATGGGCTTGAGCGGGTGCTGCGAACGTCGCGGTCATCGCCACAACAGTCAGGGCGGCTGCAACCAGGGCAGACCTGCAATTGATCCCGCGCAAAGAGCGTCTCCTTTTTTCACCGATAAGAGCGATCCAGTCTGATCCTTCGTCGCTGTCACGGTGTCCAAGGTTCACGCGGAGGCTTTTGAGGTTCCGCCGCTCGCGCCTTAGGCGGCGCGGACGCTGAGGGGCTGGACCGCGCCGGGGAGGGGACGCGCTCACCACATGGCCCCGTAGCGAGCGAGGCCGGCGAGGGCCGAAACCCGCCGCTGCGCGAACCTGCTATTTGACCGGAACCTCGGGTTGCCTACGTCTCATAATATTTCGATTCAAAGGCAAGGTCGGCGAGGGCCGCTGCAGAAGGTCCTTGAGCAGGGTGGAAAGGTCGTCCTTCTGACGGATTTCGATAAGAGCGGACGCTCGGTTGCGGCATTCATAAAAGCAGCTTTTCCATAGTCGCCCGATTCGACTCCCTGCCGCCGCCGTGTTTGTCATCTGCGGGTGCGGGAGATTTAACCTGCCATCACAATGGGAGGGTGAAAGATGGCAGCTACGGTCACCGTCATCGATGTCATAGGGCACAAGGGGATATTGTGGAATATATGTTGAACGGATGTCCTGTCGTGTCCGCTCGCGTCACGGGTAGATTTTCATCGTGAGGGCAGGCGATCTGCGGTTGGGGCAGCGCGTCATGCATCGTCTCGACGAGCTCGCGGCCGACACCGACGAGCCGGGCCGGATCACCCGCCTCTTCCTTTCGCCCGCGCACAAATCCGCCGTGCGGCGCGTCCGAGGCTGGATGGAGGAGGCTGGCCTCGCGGCCCACGACGACGATATCGGCAATGTCGTCGGACGCATCGAGGGCTCCGCCGCGGGCCTCCCGACCTTCATCCTCGGGTCGCATATCGACAGCGTGCGCAATGCCGGGCGCTATGATGGCGGCTTGGGCGTGCTTTCCGCGGTCGAGGTCGTGGCCGAGCTGCGTCGCTGCGGCACGACGCTTCCCTTCGCCATCGAGGTCGTCGCCTTCGGCGACGAGGAGGGCGTGCGCTTCCCGACCACTCTCTCGGGCTCGCGCGCGCTCGCCGGCACCTTTTCACGCGCCGGCCTGTCGGCGCGCGACGCGGAGGGCGTTTCGCTCGGCGAGGCGCTGCGCGGCTTCGGTTGCGACACCGGCGCCATCGGGGCCTTGGCCCGCGATCCGCGCAAGATCTGCGGCTATCTCGAGAGCCATATCGAGCAAGGCCCGGTGTTGGAGGCAGAAAATCTGGCGCTCGGCGTGGTCACGGCGATCGCCGGCACCACAAGGTTCGACGTGACGGTGACCGGCGAGGCCGGACATGCCGGAACAGTGCCCATGGCACGGCGCAAGGACGCCCTCGCGGCCGCGGCCGAGATGATCGGGGCGGTGGAGGCAGAGGCGCTGCGCACCCCGGAAGTCGTGGCGACGGTCGGCGTGATCGCGGCGCTTCCAGGCGCGATCAACGTCATCCCGGCCGAGGTCCGCTTCAGCGTCGATCTGCGCGCGCCAGCGGATGCCTTGCGGCATCGCTCCGTCGCCGCGATCGAGGGGCGCCTGCATGCGATCGCGGCCGAGCGCGGCGTCGGCCTGCGCCTCACCCCGCTGCACGAGGCCCCAGCGACGGCCTGCGACGCCGCCCTGATCGAGGCGCTGTCGGAGGCGCTCTCGCGCCAGGGCCACCGCGTCTTCACCCTGCCGAGCGGGGCTGGCCACGACGCGATGGCCATGGCCTCGCTCTGCCCGGTCGCGATGCTCTTCCTGCGCTGCAAGGGCGGCATCAGCCACAACCCCTCGGAGGCAGTCACCGTCGAAGACGCTGACGCCGCGATCGAGGTGATGCTCGATTTTCTCTTGCACTATCACCCGCCGGGCGGCGAACAGCTCGAGATGCGTCTCGCCAGGCGCTGAGGAGGAAAGCATGACCGCTGTCGCATGGGACTGGGCGAATTTGGCCATCCGCTGGCTGCACGTGATCACGGCCATCGCCTGGATCGGGGAATCCTTCTATTTCATCGCGCTCGATCTCGGCCTGAGGAGGCCGCAGAGCCTGCCGCAAGGCGTTGCCGGCGAGGCGTGGCAAGTGCATGGCGGGGGCTTCTACCACCTGCAGAAATATAATATCGCCCCCGCCGCCATGCCGGAGGAATTGCACTGGTTCAAATGGGAATCCTATTGGACCTGGATCTCTGGCTTCGTGCTCTTGTGCATCCTCTATTACGCCAATCCCGACCTTTATCTCATCGACCGCCATGTGCTCGATTTGCCGGATTGGGCAGCGATCGCCATCGGCATCGGCGTGCTGCTCGTCGGATGGTTCGTCTATGACGGGCTCTGCCGCTCGCCGCTCGGCCGCGACGACACCAAGCTTGGCATCGCGGTCTTCATCTTCCTCGTGGCGCTGGCCTATGGGCTCACCTTCGTGTTCTCGGGGCGCGGCGTGTTCATCCATGTCGGCGCGATGATCGGCACCATGATGACGGGCTCGGTCGCCCATATCATCATCCCCAATCAGAAAAAGGTCGTGGCGGCGTTGAAGGCAGGCAAGACACCCGAGCCGCGCCTCGGCCGCGAGGCCAAGACGCGTTCGACGCACAACAACTACCTGACCCTGCCGGCGGTGTTCCTGATGCTGTCGAATCATTATCCGCTGGCTTTCTCCAGCCGTTGGAACTTCGTGATCGTCGCACTGGTCATCGTCATCGGCGTCGCCATCCGGCATTTCTTCAACACCATGCATGCCCATGGTCCGAAGCTATGGTGGACCTGGGGGGTGGCCGCGATCTCGTTTCTCATGGCCGCCTGGCTTTCGACCATTCCGGACACCCGCCATGACCTCGCCCTGACCGGGCAGGCGCCGGCGAAGCTCGCCGCCGTGATGGCGCGCCCGCAATTTGCCGAGGTGCGCGAGATCATGATCAACCGCTGCAGCCTGTGCCACGCGGCGCAGCCTGGCTTGGAGAGCCTGCCCACGGCGCCGAAAGGCGTGCGCCTCGATACGGATGACGAGATCGCCGCCCGCGCCGGTGAAATCTACGTCCAGGCCGGGCTCGGTCGCGCCATGCCGCCCGGCAATATCACCGAGATCACCGGGCCCGAGCGCGCGACGCTCATCGCCTGGGCAGCCGACATCAAGACAAATCCTTGAATATCTTGTCGATTCAGTCGCATGTGAGCTACGGCCATGTGGGGAACTCGGCCGCCGTTTTCGCCATGCAGCGGCTTGGGGCCGAGGTCTGGCCGGTCAACACCGTCGCCTTCTCCAACCATCCCGGCCATGGCGGCTTCGCCGGCCGGGTGATGGAGCCTTCCGAAGTCGAAACCCTGATCGGTGGCCTCGCCAGGCTCGGGGTTCTGGCGCGCTGCGACGCGGTGCTCTCCGGCTATCTCGGTGCCGCCGAGACAGGACCCGTCCTGCTCGCGGCCGTCGAGGCCGCCCGCGCAGCCAATCCGTCCGCGCTGTTTTGCTGCGATCCCGTGCTCGGCGATACGGAGCCCGGCCTCTATGTGCGTCCGGGCGTGCCTGAATTCATGCGCGACCACGCCATCCCTTCCGCCGACATCGCCACGCCCAACCAGTTCGAGCTGGAATATCTGACGGGCCTGACCGTCTCCACGCGCCGGGAGCTGGTCGCGGCCTTGACGCGCCTGCATGCACGCGGTCCGAAGACCATCCTCGTCACCTCGGTGGCGACCGCCGAGACGCCCGCCGACGCGATCGACATCGTCGCGTCCGATAACCGCCAGGTGCACCTGCTGCGCACGCCGCTGCTCGGCCGGGACTTCAACGGGGCAGGGGACGCCATGGCGGCGCTCTTCCTGGTGCATTATCTGCGTACCCGTTCGGCGCCCGACGCCCTGGCTTCTGCCGCGGCCTCGGTATTCGGCGTGCTCGAGCGGACGGTCGAGAAAGGATCGCGCGAGCTTCTGCTCATCGAGGCGCAAGACGAGCTTGTCGCCCCGAGCCGGAGCTTTCCGGTCGAGGTCATCGGTTCCCTATAGCCTCTTGTCCACACAAACTCTCGCGAGGCATCCATGCCAGCCCAACTCCCTTCCTCCATCGTGCTCGTCGGAGCCGGCAAGATGGGCCAGGCCATGCTCAATGGCTGGCTGGCGCTCGGCCTCGATCCGGCGCATGTCACGGCGATCGACCCGTTCCTCGACGAGCGCGGGCGCGCCCTGCTGACTGAGAAAGGGGTACGCATCGAGAGGCAGCCGGATGGCCTCGCGCGGCCAGAGGCCCTGATCCTGGCGATCAAGCCGCAGACGCTGGAGAGCGCCGCCGGCGGCTTACGCGCGCTGATCGGCGCCGAGACCCTCGTCTTGTCGATCCTCGCCGGCAAGCGGATCTCCGATCTCGCCGCGCGACTGGGCGAGAAGGCGATGATCGTCAGGGCGATGCCCAACACGCCGGCAGCGGTCGGGCGCGGCATCAGCGCGGTCGTCGCCTCGCCCGATGTGGGCGCCAGCCAGCGCGGCGCCGCCGACGCGTTGCTCTCGGCGGTCGGCAAGGTCGAATGGCTGGATGACGAAGCGCTGATCGATGCGGTGACCGCCGTCTCCGGCTCGGGGCCGGCCTATGTGTTCCTGCTCGCCGAATGCCTCGGGGCGGCCGGCGCGCGTGCCGGGCTGCCGGCGGACCTCGCCATGCGGCTTGCCCGCGCCACGGTCGAGGGCGCCGGCGAATTGCTGTTCCGTGAGCCGGGCACCGACGCCGCGACGCTGCGGCGCAACGTCACCTCGCCCGCCGGCACCACTGCGGCTGCGCTCGAAGTGCTGATGGGGAAGGCTGGTCTCGCGCCGCTAATGGAGCTCGCCGTCGCCGCCGCGACGCGGCGTGCTCACGAGCTCGCGGGGTGAGCCATCATGGCAGGCCTTGTGCCTGCCATCCCAGCTGGAAAGGCACCAGCCTCACCGGCCGAGATGGCCGCCACAAGGGCGGCCATGACAGCTCCCTCATCTCTCTTCCCTGCGAAAGCGGCCCCGGAGCTCGCGGTAGAACGGCACGGGCAGGTCGTGGGCAAAGCCCGCCTTCACCCGCAGGTCCAGTTCGTCGAGAACGACGCTCGTGACATTCGGCAGATCGAGCCGCCTTGCTTCCGAGAGGGCGATCCAGACGAGCTCCACGAACTCCGCCTGCGGGCCGATCACGCCCTCGATCCGATGCGCGATCATCTCCGCGTCGGCGACGAAGAAAAACGCGTCGAAACGCCGAGGCCGCCCGGGCGGCGTGATGGCGTGGGCGACGAATGACAGCCGTGCCAGATCGGGCGCGAAGCCATGCGCGGCGTAGTCGCGCCAGACCCCCTCCGGAACCTTGCCGGCGTCGGATGGCGAAGGCGCGCCCAGCACCAGCCCCGTCTCCTCGAAAGTCTCCCGAATGGCGGCCATGGCAAGCGCCCGCGCGGTCGTCGCCCCGCGATCGCCCAGATGCGCGAGCAGCCGCCGCTCGACCCCTTCATGGAGCGGCGATGCGGCCTGCATCCTTCGATCCGCGGGGTCGAGGCGCCCCCCCGGGAACACGAATTTGCCGGGCATGAACTTATGCGCCGGGTTGCGGCGGCCCATCAGCACGGTCGGTTCCGCGCCGGAATGGTCGAGGACGATCAAGGTCGCCGCATGCTTTGGACGCTGATTGGGAAAGGAACGGTCGCGATTATGGTCCGCCGCCGTCAAGCGACTGGAAAAATTGGGTTTTTCGTCGTTCATCCGCCGCTTCGCTCCCGCGCTGCCCGCCGGGCACGGCGCATTTATTGATGCTCGAGCGGATGGGGAGCACCAAATCCGTGCATGCGCAAGGCCCATTGCAGCGCCACGATGGCGCCCTTCACGGGCTGCAGCAGCAAGAGGGCGAGGATGAGCGTGAGCGTCGGCCAGATCAACACCTGCACCCACATCGGAAAATCGCCGAAAGCCTCGAAGGCGAGCATGGCGCCGACCACGACATGCCCGGTGATCAAGATCACGAGATAGGCCGGCAAATCATCGGCACGGTGCAGGTTGAGGGGCTCCCCGCAATGCGGGCAGGCGTCGGCGACCTTCAGATACCGCCCGAACAGCCTGCCCTCGCCGCAATTCGGGCAGCGTCCGGCAAAGCCTCGCTTGATCGCGGTCCAAGTATCGCGAGGGGGTGTATCGCGTGGGGATGTATCGCGAGGGGATATATCGCGGGATGGTTGATCGGCGAGGCTGGTCATCGCGTGCAGATGTAGTGTTTCGGCGCGTTCGGCAAGCCTTGGTAGGCCTGCGAGACCCCATGACGCATGCCGGGGACGGCGCCTCTCCGGCACGGATGTGCTTCGGCAGCTCCATCTCCGCTCATTACCGCGAAGGCGGGGATCCGGTACCATAGAAACGACCGGAGATTATGGTTTCCCGCCATCGCGGGAATGAGCGGAGAAGCGACCGGATGGCAAGTGCCATTCCGCCAAGGGCTCACTTGAGGGAGGTGCCGGCGCGTCGCATTTCCGCCGACATCCTTCTCGAGATTTGCTATAGGCTGATCGTCCCGCAACGGCTCGGAACAGGCGACGTGAACAAGATTTGGCCCGTTATCCTCCTTTGTCTAGCCCAGTCCACGGCGGCGTCGGCGCAATCTGGCGTCGCGGGATCGCAGGACTCGATGTTCCTGCCTTCCGGCAAGTCCGCGGCCATGCAGGCTCTCGAGGCGAAGAAGAATTCGCGCTGCGTCGCCCTTTACGGCCCGGGCTACGGGGCGCTCGGCGACAGCGACACCTGCATCAAGATCGGCGGCAGGGTGAGCGTGACCGTCGGACGCTCGTTCAAGCAGAACCGGCTGATCGTCCCGTCGCCCGGCATCGGCGTGCCGGCGCCTGCGCTCGGCGCGCCCGTGGTCGGCGTGGCGCGCCGGCCGAATACGGGCTCGGCGACTACCGCGGATGTCTATGTCGATACGCACACGCAGACCGATTTCGGCGATTTGGGGACGCATATTCGCGTCGGCGGGGTTCGGGCGAGCGGCTATCTGCGCGGGCCGGACTATATCCACTGAAGCATTTTCTTAGGCAAGCCTGCCCCCGCTAAGCTTGCCCCCGCGAAGGCGGGGGGCGGGGGTGGTCTCCGGTTAGCCGCAGAAAATGCGGCAAAGAACAAAATCCGCTATTTCCCCCTCCAACGCGGCTCGCGCTTCTCGATGAAGGCGCCGATGCCTTCCTGAGCATCGCGCGCCAGCATGTTCTCGACCATCACCCTCGACGCATAGGCATAGGCTTCCTCGAACGGCATTTCGAGCTGCCGATAGAAGGCCTCCTTGCCGATCTTGACCGTGAGCGGGGATTTCGACGCGATGGCGCGCGCCAGCCCGAGCGCCGCATCGCAAGCGGTTTCTTCGGCCCCCGCCACGCGATTGACGAGACCGATGCGCAACGCCTCTGGCGCGCCGATCATCTCGCCGGTGAGCAGCATTTCCATGGCCCGCTTGCGCGAGACGTTGCGGGACAGGGCGACCATCGGCGTCGAGCAGAACAGGCCGATGGCGACGCCCGGCGTCGCGAACCGCGCCGCCTGCCCAGCGACCGCAAGGTCGCAGCTCGCGACCAGCTGGCAGCCCGCGGCCGTCGCGATGCCGGCGACCGCCGCGATCACCGGCTGCGGCAGATGGACGATCGAGCCCATCAGCTTGGCGCAACGCGCGAACACCTCCTCGTAGTAGCGGCGGCCATGATCGCCATCCGCCCGCCTCGCCGTCATCTCCTTGAGATCGTGACCGGCGCAGAAAGCAGGGCCTCTCGCTGTGAGGATCACGGCGCGCACCGCTCGATCGGTCGCGATGGCGTCGAGGTTTTTCTGGAGCGCCGCCATCATGGCTTCTGAAAGGCTGTTGCGCGAGGCCTGATGGTCGAGCGTCAGGATGGCGATCCCCCGCTCGTCGCTGCGGATGACGGGGCTCGGCGCCGCGTTCCTCGCCGCCTCGATCTCGGCATGGGCCGTCAAAGCCTGTTCCTCATGATGCGAAAGCTTAAGGGTTGGTGGGCGCTCGGATTGCGCTAATGTCGCCCCGCTCGCCGGTCGCCGCAAGAGGCAGATCGAGTGTGGAGGCAAATGGAGCGCGGAGGCAAGGCCCTGCATGATGACGCTGACCGAGATGCGCGCTTTCCTCGACCGCGAATTCCCGCAACTTCAAGCCGAAGGCCGCTACATCGTCGAGGAGCTGCGTCCGCGCGGGGCGAGGTTGCGCGCCGCTTATCACGAGAGCCAGATCAGGCCCGGCGGCACGCTATCGGGCCCGACCATGATGACGCTCGCCGATGTATCGCTCTATGTGGCGGTGCTCGCCGCGATCGGTCCCGTGGCGCTCGCCGTGACGACGAACCTCAACATCAACTTCCTGCGCAAGCCCGCTCCCCGCGACCTCGTCTCCGAAAGCCGCCTCATGAAGCTCGGCAGGCGGCTCGCGGTCGGCGAGGTCACCATATTCTCCGATGGGGAAGACGAGCCGGTCGCCCATGTCACCGGCACTTATTCCATCCCACCACGCTGAGATTCGCTCAGGTATCACGATACCGTACTCGTTATCGCATTGACATATAACGATATTTCTTGGATGAATGAACTCAAGGATGACAAATCTCCATTTGACATGTTCCTGCGCGGGCTTTAGTTGAGCCTCCGATTAAGGCGCGCCGAGGCAGACTTCGGGCCGCGCCTTCTGTTTTTGAGAATGTTCATGGCAGAGCTGACGCACGCGACCGCCTCGGTCAAACCCGCCGAGGTCGAGAAGAAATGGGTTTTGATCGACGCGAGCGGGCTCGTGGTCGGACGCCTCGCCTCGCTCATCGCCATGCGGCTGCGCGGCAAGCATAGGCCGAGCTATACCCCGCATGTCGATTGCGGCGACAATGTCATCGTGGTCAATGCCGACAAGGTCGTGCTCACCGGCCGCAAGCGCGACCAGAAGGTGTATTACCACCACACCGGCTATCCGGGCGGCATCAAGGAACGCACAGCCAAGTCCATATTGGAAGGGCGTTTTCCGGAACGTGTCGTCGAAAAGGCGGTCGAGCGCATGCTGCCGCGCGGCCCCCTGGCGCGCCGCCAGCTCGGCAATCTGCGTGTCTACAAGGGTGGGGAGCACCCGCACGAGGCGCAACAGCCGGTCAGCCTCGACATCGGGGCCTTGAACCGCAAGAACGCAAGGAGCGCCTGAGCATGGCCGAGATTCTTCAATCGCTCGAGGAGCTTGGCGGCGCGGTGCAGCCGGTGGCGCCAGCGGCGCCGGTGCATGTGCAGAAGCTCGACAAATACGGTCGCGCCTACGCCACCGGCAAGCGCAAGAATGCGGTGGCGCGCGTCTGGATCAAGCCCGGCCCTGGGCGCATCATGGTCAACGACAAGCCGATCGAGGAATATTTCGCGAGGCCCGTGCTGCGCATGATCTTGCGCCAGCCCTTGCTGGTCGCCGATCGGGCGACGCAATACGATGTCACCGTCACTTGCGTGGGCGGAGGGCTGTCCGGCCAGGCCGGTGCGGTGCGCCATGGCATCGCCAAGGCGCTCACCTATTTCGAGCCCGAGCTGCGCGGCACGCTGAAGCGCATCGGCTTTCTCACGCGCGATTCCCGCGTCGTCGAGCGCAAGAAATACGGCCGCGCGAAGGCGCGCCGCCGCTTCCAATTCTCCAAGCGCTGACCGCGCCCGCTCGGTCGGCCGATCGATGCTGCAGAAGGCGGGCCTGAGGCCCGCCTTTTTCTTTGTCGGCCAACATGTCTTGGCGCCAAGATCGATCTCGGCCGCCGCAATCCCGATGCCGAATCCCAACCGCAAGGAGTGTCATCATGCTCGACACCGCGACCCACCGGAAGGTCTCGCAAACGTCCGGGCACGCCAAGATCTTCATCGACGGCGAAGCCGGCACCACCGGCTTGCAAATCCGCGAGCGGCTTTCCGAGCTCGCCGATGTCGCGCTGATCTCGATCGAGGCTGCGATGCGCAAGGACGTTTCCGCCAAGCGCGAGGTGCTGGAGGACGCCGATCTCGTCATTCTCTGCCTGCCGGATGCGGCCGCGCGGGAAAGCGTCGCCCTGATCGAGGCCATGGGCGACAAGGCTCCGCGCATCATCGACGCCTCGACCGCACATCGCACCGCGCCCGGATGGGTGTTCGGCTTTCCGGAGATGGTCGAAGGCCAAGCCGAGGCCATCAGGGGCGCCCGCAAGGTCTCGAACCCCGGCTGCTATTCGACCGCGGCGATCGCGCTCATCCGCCCCCTGGTGGATAAGGGCCTCATTCCCGCCGATCAGGCGCTCACCATCAATGCGGTGAGCGGCTATTCAGGCGGCGGCAAATCGATGATCGAGGCCCATGAGCGCGGGGATGCGCCGTCCTTCGAGCTTTACGGTCTCGGCTTCGAGCACAAGCATGTGCCGGAAATCCATGCCCATAGCGGCTTGACGCGCCGGCCGGTCTTCATCCCTTCGGTAGGCAATTACCGGCAGGGCATGCTGGTCAGCGTGCCGCTCTTTCTGGACCTGCTCCCCGGCAAGCCCAAGGCTGCGGATCTCCAGGCCGCGCTACGCTCCCATTACGGGGAGGGCGGCACGGTTCGGGTCGTTGCCGCGGAGCCTCCGAACAGCTTCGATCGGTTGGAGGCCGAGAGCCTCAACGGGACGAATCTGCTCGAGCTGCGCGTCGTCGGCAGCAAGAAATACCCCCAGGCTTTGTTGATCGCCAAGCTCGACAATCTCGGCAAGGGCGCTTCCGGCGCGGCCGTGCAGTCGATGCGGCTGATGCTGGGTCTCTAGAGCATCTTCTTAGCGAAGCATGCCCGCGCTAAGCTTGCCCCCGCGAAGGCGGGGGGCGCTTTGATCACCTTGGCAAGTGCGCGGTCGAGGTCCGCGCGATCAGCCGGGCCGACACCGCGCGCTTCCTCTTGGGCGATGAAGTCGCCTAATCGACCCGCTTTAATGGCCGCCGCTAGCGATAGGTTCGTCTCTTCTTCCATGATCGACGGTCAGGCCGCTCTCTTACTGGCTTCCTCGAAGGATGGATCTTCGATGGGCGATCTCGGCGGGAAAAATAGTTCATAGTAAGAATCGATGAGTGTCACCCTCATGCGTTCAGTTACTGACTCTTTGAGCTTCTTGTTATCAGTTTCCAACAACCATTGACGTGGAACCTTAACGTCGGATGGAGCAAAAACAGACAATGACCCAAAGTGTCGAGACGCGAACTCATCCAACACTGACTCTGAACTAGAGCTATCGAAGGCTGCCTTGAGTTCTGGCCAAAGCGCGTCCATCGGGCTCTTGAAACGCTTGCGAGCGATTGGCCCCATGGCGGCGAGCTCTGCGCCCGCAAAGTGTGGTCGCACGGCGATACCAATCGCGCGCAGCCGATCTAATGTCGCCTCACCAACTACTCCGATCGGAATTTCATGGCTATCGCTATGCTGCATGTCAGTGAGATAGATGATGCGCGACAACCGGAAGCTGCCGGTTGGCATTTTCATCACTTTTTCTGACACGGCCAAACCTCCTTCATAGTCCGAGCCAGGACCTTAGCAAAGTCCTACGCATTAACAATGCCGAAAGAATGACACCTTCAGCGTTGTCAATAAAATAGGATGCCGGAATTCGATTAACAATCTTCGTGATGACACTTTCATCAATTTTTTCAATGGCTTCTACAACTGATCGCGTCGCGTTTAGGCTAAAGCCGATCTTGTCTGGGTAGGTCGGCCGAGGTTCAGCCCCAGTGCCTCCTTGGCCGATGAGCCACTCATACGACATAGAGAACGCGTAATCGATGTATGCCAATCCTAGAGTGGCCTGGTCCCCATTGTCGTCGACAAGCACGTGGTTGGTCTTCCGATCCGAAGCAGCCAACCATGTGTCAAACGCCGTCATTGCGCCGGCCGCAAACATGGCCTGCGAGATTTGATCCGCCGTCAGGTGAGGCGCTGCGCCATCCCACTCGTTGTCCTTGGTGAAGGCCATCATCGAAATGGCACAATAGCGATCTCCTACGAAAGCATCCCCACGATCCCAGAGGATAACAGGCGGCACGGGAAGGCCAAGGACATAGGCTAGGTCGGCAGCAATCTTCTCATGCGCGGCCCGCAGACATCGATCTGATATCAGAGCGCCCGGCTTGGCGACGCCCCGTATATTGTTGGCGTTGACAACTTCAAGTGGCTGAGAGTTTGTCGGCCATTTTCGACCGGTCGGACGCCAGTCCTCAGTGGACATGGCGGAGTCCGACCAAACAGATGCAAGCGCTTCAGTTTCGGCAGAGAAGCGGCGACAGAACATCGCCCCGTCAGGCGGAGTCATATACCCCTCCTGTATGTGTGGATGCGGGATCGCAATTATGCTATAAGTCAGACGCGGCGCTTTGCGGCGCTTTGCGGCGTCGCGTGCGGTCGGACGGCCTTACGGCGGCCTAAGCAGCCGATAACCTACGGGTCGTTTGCCACACGACGCAGCTCCTTTCTCTCCGGGGTTGTGCGAAGCGCGTCCCTTTGGCGAGGTAACAGCGCGCTCTGCGGGAGCTATCAGCGGCGACCGGATTACTTCTGGTCGCCGTTTCCTTTGGCGGCGGTCATGAACTTGTCGAATCCGGCGAACCATGCGGTTTGGATTTCCGGCGACCACTTGGGGTCGAACTTTGGAAACTTGTCGAGTAGCCGTTCCTGGATTGAAAGCGGCTCGGAGTGGCGCCGCCGCTGATTTGTTAGGGGCGTTTCGGGCGCGGCTCCATTGAGTTCGGGAGATTCGCTGTTTTTTGGGCGGCCGGCCTTGCGGCGTTTCCCGCCTCCGCTGCCGGATGGGCGCCCCGGGCTTGAGGCGAGCCGGGGTCCTATTTCGATTCCGACATAGCGGGCGGCGTGAATGTAGAAGGTTCGGCATTTCCTGAGCACATCTTCCTTAGCAGCCGTGCTGGACTTGAAGATGTCCGCGAACATGGACGGTGTTGCCGTTATCAAATCGACGCCAGCCAGGAATGGGTATCCGGCCTCAATCGCGGGTTTCAATGTGGCCTTGAAGGCGTCGGTGCCGTGCGCCTCCACGAGGGCCTTCAAAGTCGGCGTCGGTCGATCCTTTTCATCAAGCAAGTTCAAGGCCCGGGCGGCAATCAACAATTGAGAGCCTACGCCACCAGAGAAGCGCTTGAGGACCGACTTATCGAGCTTCTGTGGGAGGCCGTTCGTCTTCAGATCCTCGATCAGCGTCAGCAAGGTTTGAAAAGAGACGTAAGGGGGCGTCCGCGCTAGCGTCGCGGATGACGGCGAGTCGGAGGTGGAAGTTGCGTCGGACATCTCGTGTCCTTCCATGAGCGTTGTCGGTAGCTAGCATTTCTAGCAAGGAAACGATCTCTTCGCAACCCTGCCATTGGCAACGCTAGCCGTGCCATCATGGAAGTGCACGCTCCTACTTCCAAAATTTCCCTTGCGGTTTCTCAACGTTCCGGCTTTCCTCCCCTTACAGAGGAGGAATAAGCCATGAAAACGCATTGCATAGCAAAAGCTTATGGCGGTGAGCCATTGGAGCGGTATGTGGTCGGAACAGGTTATAACCTAATTTATGTAGTTAGCCCGATGGTTGCCAAAACCACAGGCGACGCGACTGACGAGGGTGTTGGCTTCCCTATTGCGGACGTGTTCGTATTCGAATCAAAGCTATTTGCGCGTATGCGCGCGGCCTATGATGCGGGGAACGTAAGGGAGCTGGCCGCACTATGGAGCGGAGCGCAGCCCTTAGTAGTGGATGCCTAGCAAATCTCGGGCCTTAGCTTGCCTTTGGGGTCCTGAATCTTAGTCTTCCGAGCCATAGGCGGGAGGGGCATGGATCATGGGAAGGAAACCAGACCATACGGCCAGAGCACGAAAAGCGTGGCCAATTTTGGTGCGTCGTGCTGCGAACGGGAAGCGTGCTTTCTACTACGGGGAACTGGGAGGAATGATCGGTGCGCACGCGCGGGTAGCGCGATTTTTTCTCTCGATAATTCAACAGGAATGCCGGGCCCGTGGATGGCCGCGCCTCCAAGCGCTGGCGGTCAGCAAAACAGGATCGTTCCGCGATCTTCCCGGCGACGGTTACAATGGCGTCCGGACACGGAAAGCTCATGACGAGGAGCTTAGACGTGTCCGCGAATGGGGATGGTCGGCGAAGGCGCCGTTTTAATCCTCACGTGCGTCAAGGGGATAATTCCCGCAGAAAATGCGCCAAAACAATCAGCTAGGGCCCTCAGTCCGATTTAATCGGACGGGGAAAGCTCCGGCCCGAGGCGAGGCTTTCGCCTGGTGCAAACATTAACTGAATTTAATGCTGCTTGTATATGAGGTCATGTAATGGCAGTTTGGCCGCCGATGACGAACCCTGGCGAAAGAAAACAGGCGCGGTGAGGCTGAAAGCCGCCGCGGATTTGGGGGTTGGCTTCGGCCGCCGGCGCGGCCGATGGGTTGTCGCGCCAATCGCTTGGGGCAGTCTCGCGGTCTGGCTCATCCCGGCCGCGACGGCTTGCGTCACCGTTCCTGCTCCCATCCGAGACCTCAACGCGGTCGACTACCGCATCGGCATGGGCGCCACCGTGGTCGATCCGGCTTTGCGTGCCCGCAACGACGCCGCGATGGAGCCGGTGCGGACTTTCCTGCGTTTGGTAAGCGCCGCGGCCGACCATTTCGTCGCCGACAACAAAGTCGCGGCGGGCATTTGCACGCTCGCCGAATTGCGCCAGTGGGCGGAGGGCGGCGCGCTTCTCGGCACGATGGCCAACATGCAGGCGGAGCGCGAACGGGCGGCGGTCGTCGGTGGCCTTGCCTTCGCCTATCTCAAGACGAGGGATCAGGCGCTCGCCGATGATCGCAAGGCGATCGAGCCTTGGCTCGATAAGCTTGCCGTGGCCGTCGAGGCCGCTTTCGCCGTGGAGGCCAGGCCCGTGAGCCGTAGCCTCGCGCTTGTCGGGCTCGCCACCATGGCGGTCGGGGCGGCGACCGGAAATCGCGACCATTGGCGCTTCGGCGAAGCGGACTATGACCGCTCGCTCGCCGACATCAATGGGGACGGCGTGCTGCAGGTGGCGATGTTGGGCGGCGAGCGCGCTCTGTTCGATCAGGACTTCGCTCTCGGCTCGCTGGTCATGATGGCGGAGCTCGCGGCCAGGCAGTCGGGCGAGGACTGGTATCAACGCCGAGGCGGCGCCATCCACCGTCTGGCCGATCGCGTGCTCGACGGTCTGCGCGATCCGGGCTGGTTCACGGAGCAGACCGGCAAGGGACAGTTCCGGCCGAGCGGGCGCGACCTTGCCTGGATCGCCTTCTACGCGCGGCGTTTCCCCGAACGCTTTGCCGGACGCGTGCCGGACGGAGCGATCTTCCAATCGCCGCGGCTCGGCGGCGACCTGACCACCCTCGCCGAGAAATGGGTCAAGAATTGAGGGCCGCCGCTGCCGCTCACAGTTGCCCGCCGCTCACTTGGCCTTGGGCTGCCAGAGCCCGAGCATCGCGCCCGTGGGGTCGACGATGATGGTGAAGGAGCCCATGCCCATCACTTCGGTCACGTCTTTCATCACCTTCGCCCCGAGCGACTTGGCCTTGGCGGTCGCAGCCTTCAGATCGTCGACCTGCACATAGGCCAGCCAAGCCGAGGGCGCGCCGGGCATCGGCTGCTGCATCATGCCGCCGCCCGTCCCTTCGCCGACGCCGATCATCGTGTAGCTCATGCCGCCGCCCATATCGATATCGTCGAGCTTCCAGTCGAACAGCGACTTGTAGAAGGCCTTCGCCTTGGCGATGTCGGTCGAGCCGAGCTCCACATGCACGAACGGATTGGCCATGATCGTCTCCCTTGGTTTGCTCTCGGGGGCGTCGGAGCGCCAGGACTGTAAATATACCCGCGAGCAGGTTTGACCAGCGCCGCGATCCTCGCATGCTCGAATGACAGATAGGCTACAGGCCGTCCTCTTCGTCATGGCCGTCCTCGGATCAAGTCCGAGGATCAGCCCGGCCATGACGCGTTGGGACCGCATGGCGCCTCTCGCGCCGTTGGTCTATCGATGAGCGACTGTCGATAGCCGCCCGAGGCCGCCATGCTCCCGAACACCAAGCCCTTCCTCGATTTCGCGCTCGGCGAGACGGCCGACATGCTGCGCGAGACGGTCTCCTCCTTCGCTCGAGCCGAGATCGCGCCGCGCGCCGCCGAGATCGACCGCAGCAACCAATTCCCGCGCGATCTGTGGCCGAGGCTCGGCGATCTCGGGCTGCACGGCGTCACGGTCGAAGAGGAATATGGCGGCTCGGGCCTCGGCTATCTCGAGCATTGCGTGGCCATGGAGGAGATCTCGCGGGCCTCCGCGTCCGTCGGCTTGAGCTATGGCGCGCACTCCAATCTCTGCGTCAATCAGATCAGGCGAAACGGCACCGAGGCGCAAAAGCGCAGATATCTGCCGAAGCTGATCTCGGGCGAGCATGTGGGCGCGCTCGCGATGTCGGAGCCGGGCGCCGGCTCCGACGTCATCTCGATGAAGACCCGCGCCGAGAAGAAGGGCGACCGTTACGTCCTGAACGGCTCGAAATTCTGGATCACCAACGGCCCGATCGCCGAGACGCTCGTCGTCTATGCCAAGACCGATCCCCAGGCCGGCCCGCGCGGCATCACCGCCTTCCTCGTCGAGAAGGGCATGAAGGGCTTCACCACGGCCCAGAAGCTCGACAAGCTCGGCATGCGCGGCTCCGACACCGGCGAGCTCGTCTTCCAGGATTGCGAGGTGCCGCAGGAGAACGTGCTCGGCGAGGTCGGGCGCGGCGTCAATGTCCTGATGTCGGGCCTCGACTATGAGCGCGCCGTCCTGGCGGCGGGCCCGCTCGGCATCATGCAGGCGGCGTTCGACGTGGTGCTGCCCTATGTCCATGACCGCAAGCAGTTCGGCCAGCCCATCGGCGAGTTCCAGCTCGTGCAGGGCAAGCTCGCCGACATGTATGTGACGATGAACGCGGCGCGGGCCTATGTCTATGCGGTGGCCAAGGCCTGCGACCGGGGCGAGACCACGCGGGAAGACGCGGCGGGCGCCATCCTGTTCGCCTCCGAGAAGGCGACCGCGGTCGCGCTTGACGCCGTCCAGCTTCTGGGCGGCAACGGCTATATCAACGACTACCCGACCGGGCGCCTGTTGCGCGACGCCAAGCTCTACGAGATCGGCGCCGGCACGAGCGAGATCAGGCGCATGCTGATCGGACGCGAGCTGTTCGCGAAGTCGGCGTGATGTCGCGGAGCTTGATCTCTGCCCAGAACGGGTCCTTGACCTCGCGGCCGATTGCGCCCGCCTGTTCCAGGACGCCATCCTCGATCCGCCTGCGCAGGAAGCGGTCGACGGCCTTCGTAGGGTAGGCGAGGCCCATCGCCACGAGATTGTCTGCCGCCTCGTCGAGCACGGCGGCGCTGATCGTCGAAATCCCCGACATCAGCACGCTCGGCGCGACGACGATGCCGCGTCGTCTTGCCGCCGCCAGCCTCGACGGCAAGCGGGCGAGGTCCGTCGAGCGCTGGGCGCTCGCGCCTGCTTGGTCGAGACGCTTGCGGACCTCTTCGTCCGTGAGGCGGGCGAGGAGGGCAAGGCCCATCGCGGTCTGGGCGGCCGGCAGGCGCGATCCGGTCTCGCGCACATAGCGCAACGGATAGGAGCCCTGCCTCACCCGGAGCAAGACGATCTCGGCGCCGGAGAGCGCCGAGAGATAGCCCGTGAAACCGAATGTCGCGATGAGCCGGTCGAGCGCCGCCTCCATCAAGGCTGCGAGCGAATGCCGCGCCATGTAGAGCTGCGCGAGCTGCAGAACGCGCGGTCCGATCAGATATCCAGGCTCGCGCCCGTCGCGTTCGACGAGGCCCGCGGCGCACATCCTGCCGAGCAGGCGAGAGACGGAGCTCTTCGGCATCGAAAGCTCGCGGCATACCTCGCCGACACGCAGCACCGCGCGCTCCGTGCGCAGCAGGCCCAGTATGGCGAGGGACTTTTCGAGTGAGCTCATTGCGGTTCCATCTATGGCAACTCGTGTTGACAACAATGGGACAACGCGGCTTCATTGGGAAGCGATATCGCGGATCGCTTCCGGCTTCCTGCATCGTGATGCAACCGCCGGCGACCAGATGAGGAGAGGACCGATGGATCGCAGTCTCGATCGACGCAGCGTGCTCGCCGGCCTCGCCTCGGCCGGCGCGACCCTGGCTTCGTCTCGGAAAGCCTCGGCGCAGCAGGGCTTCAAGGGTATGCAGCTCGTTTCCCAGGGCTTCGGCGGGCCGACCCAGGATGCCATCCAGAAAGCGGTCTTCGATGCGCTCGACCGCCGCCTCGGTTGCAGCTCCACTCAGGTGCCGCTGCAATCGGCGGCCGCCTTCGCGCGCATGCGCGCCGAGGCGGCCGCTCCGCAGATCGATATGTATCAGTTCTCGGGCGGTCAGGAGCGCGTCGCCGCAACTGAAGGGCTGACGGCCGATCTCGGTGAGATCGGCAATTTCGCCGACGTAGCCGCCAAGCTGAAGGACCCGAAGCGGCAATGGGTCACCTTCGCGGTGATCGCCGAGGGCATCCTCTACCGCACCGACAAGGTCAAGACGCCGCCGAAGAGCTATAAGGACTTCCTCGACCCCGCCTATGACGGGCATATCGCCTTTCCCACCATCACCAACGGTTACGGCACCGATTTCCTGGTGATGCTGGCGCGCGCCAATGGCGGCGGCGAGACGAATATCGACCCGGGCTTTGCCGCCATGGCCAAATTCGGCCCTCACGCGACGATCTTCAAGGCGGCATCCGAGGTCCCGGCTCTCTTCGCCCAATCGGATATCTGGATCATCCCCTATGATTCAACCTCGGCCAAGCGGTGCAAGGACGCGGGGCTTCCGGTGGCCTTCGCCTCGCCCGAGGAGGGCAGCCCGGCCTCCTTCTGCACGACCTGCATCGCGGCAAAGAGCAAGAGTCTCGACCTCGCGCGCCAGGCGGTGAACCAGTTCATCTCGGTCGAGTCGCAGGTGGCGATCGCCCAAGCGCTGCAATGGGCGCCGACCAACGGCAAGGTCAGCCTGCCGGCCGAGCTCGCGAGCCAGTTGCCGCGGCCCGATCAGCTCCTCACGCTCGACGCGACGACGATGACGCAGAGCCGGCCGCAATGGACGGAGCGCTGGAACCGCGAGATCGGCCATTCATGAGCCGCCGCTGGGCGCCCGCCCTGCTGCTGGCGCCCACAGCCCTCCTGTTCGCCGGCCTGTTCGTCTACCCCCAGATCGCCATGCTGGAGACGAGTCTCGGCGCGCCCCACTGGAGCTTGGCGCATTACGCGCATTTCCTCGGCGACGGCTACTACCTCGGCACGCTCGCCCGTTCGCTCCTGCTCGGCCTGATGGTGACGGTCGCGACGCTCGGCCTCGGCCTGCCGATGGCCTATTGGCTCGCCCGTCTGGAAAGCCGCTTCGCACCGATGCTTCTCATCTTGTGCACCTTTCCGCTTTGGGTCAGCGCCGTCGTGCGCTCCTTCGGCTGGATCGTGCTGATGACGCGCAACGGCGTGCTCAGCGGGTTCGCCCGCGAATTGGGCCTCGGCGGGCCGGGCTTCCAGCTCGCCTATACGTTGACCGGCGTCGTGATCGCGCTCACGCAGGTGCTGCTGCCCTTCATGGTGCTTACGCTCTACGGGGTCATCCGCTCCATCGATCCCGAGATCGAGCGCGCCGCGCAGAATCTCGGCGCGACGCCCTTGCGCGCCGCCTTGCTCACCACCTTGCCGCTGGCGCGTCAGGGCATTCTCGGCGGCTCGCTCCTCGTCTTCGCCTTGTCGATCAGCGCCTTCGCCACGCCGAGCCTCGTCGGCGGCGCGCGGGTGCAGCTCATGTCGACGACGATCTACGAGCAGATGACGGAGCTCGCGGACTGGCCCTTCGCCTCCGCCATCTCCTTCATCCTGCTCGTGGTGGTGCTGGCGATATCGCTCCTCCAGGCAAGGGCCGGTACCGCGATCGAGGGCGGGCCTGGCCGATGATGATGCGCGTGCTCGGCCTCGCGAGCCTTCTCGGCTTCGCCTATCTCCTGGCGCCGATCCTCGTCATCCTCGTCAGCGCCTTCGGCGCGACGAGCTATCTCGCCTTCCCGCCGCAGGGCCTCACGCTCAAATGGTTCGGCGCGGCGCTGTCGACGCCTTCCTGACGAGCCTCATGGTCGCCTGCGGAACGACGCTTCTATCGATCGGCATCGGCTTGCCGGCGGCCTACGCGCTGGCGCGCCATGATTTTCCCGGCAGGCGCACGATCGAGGCGATCATCCTGATGCCGCTCGTGCTTCCCGCGCTCGTCCTGTCGATCGCGCTCACCGTGCTCTTTAGCTCCATCGGCTTCACCGCCGGGAGCCTGCGTCTCGTCGCCGCCCATCTCGTCATCTGCACGCCCTATGTCATCCGCGTCACCGTGCCGGTGCTGCAGCGCTTCGATGCGGCGCTCGAGGAGGCGGCGCAGAATCTCGGCGCATCGCCGCTCGAGAGCTTCTTCCTGGTGACGCTGCCGGCGATCAGGCCGGGCGCGATCGCCGCGGCGACGCTCGCCTTCATCGTTTCCTTCGACGAGATCGACCTCGCCATCTTCCTCGCCAGTCCGCGCGCCCCCACTCTGCCGGTGACCATCTATTCGGCGGTCCAGCTCGGCATCGATCCGACGGTGGGCGCCGTCTCGGCGCTCCTGGTGCTCCTGGCGATCGCCGCCATGGCCGCCTACCAGCTCGTCGCCTGGCGAAGAGCCGCGGCATGACCGAGGTCGCGCTCGAAGGGCTTACCAAGACCTATGGTCCGAACCAGGTGATCGGCCCGGTCTCGCTCGAGGTGCGCCGCGGCGAGCTGCTATCGCTGCTCGGCCCATCGGGCTGCGGCAAGACCACCGTGCTGCGCATGATCGCGGGCTTCGTCACGCCGACCAGCGGCTCGATCAGGCTGCGCGACGAGGAGGTGACGGCGAGCCCGCCCCATCGCCGGCGGGCGGCCCTCGTCTTCCAGAACTACGCGCTCTTCCCGCACCTCTCGGTGTTCGAGAATATCGCCTTCGGCCTCAGGCGGCGGCGCCTGGCGAAGGCCGAGATCGCCGCTCGCGTGGCGCGCATGATCGCCATGATGCGGCTCGAAGGCCTGGCGGATCGATTGCCCCCCGCCTTGTCCGGCGGGCAGCAGCAGCGCGTGGCGCTTGCCCGCGCCCTCGTCATCGAGCCCGCCGTCATCCTGCTCGACGAGCCGTTCTCGAGCCTCGACACCAAGCTCAGGGAGGCGACCCGCATGGAGCTGCGCCGCTTGCAGCAAGAGCTCGGCTTCACCGCCATCCTGGTGACCCATGACCAGGGCGAGGCTCTGTCGATCTCCGATCGCATCGCGGTGATGGATGCGGGGCGGCTGGTGCAGATCGGCAGCGCCCAGGACATTTATTATCGCCCGGCCTCGCCGTTCGTCGCCGAATTCGTCGGGCGCGCCAACCATGTCCCAGGCGGGATCCTGCGCCCGGAATCGATCCGCATCCTTCCCGCCGATGCCCCGGAAGGCCAGACCGCAACGATCAGCGCTTGCGCCTTCCTCGGGGCGGCGAGCGAGCTCACGGTGCGCACCGCCGATGGTCTCGTGCTGACGATCGCGGCCGACGGCCAGGCGCCGCTGCGCCATCCGCCGGGCACGCAGATCAAGATCGCCTGGCCGCGCGACGCGGTCATCAGTTTCGGAGGTCCATCATGAGAGTTGGCAGCAACAAACTTGGCAGCAAACTTGGCAGCAAGCTCGGCAGCGCCCGTTCGCAGAAGGGCAAGATCACGCGCGGCTTCGTCGAGCTCGGGCACTATCCCGACATGCCGCTCGGCTCGCCCGTGATGATCGCGACCGGCATGAAGGACGGGCCGACGCTCTGGGTGCAGGCCGGCCTCCATGGACCGGAGGTGGTCGGGCAGTTGGCCCTCGCGCGCTTCCTGCGCGGGCTCGACCTAAGGAGGCTCGGCGGGCGCCTCATCTGCCTGATGGTCGCCAATCCGCTCGGCTTTCGCGGCCGCGACCGCCTCACGCCCCAGGACGGCATGAACCTGAACCGGGTCTTCCCGGGAAAGCCCGACGGCACGGTCTCCGAGCAGCTCGCCCGCCGCATCCTCGACCTCGCGCTCGAGACCGGCGACGTGATGCTCGACCTGCATTCGGGCGGCGACCTCACGATCACGGCCTTCTATGTGATCTACAGCAAGGGCCATGGCGAAGCCTCGGAACGCTCGGCCGCCTTGGCGCGATGCGTCGGATCGCGCTTCCAATGGGGCTCTGACGAGGATTGGATGAACGGTGCTGCGCTCACGAATTTCACGAAAGCCGGCAAGCCCGGCCTGATCGTCGAGAGCGGCGGCGGGGCGCGTGTCCAGGAAGAGGATTTCGCCAATTTCCAGACGGCGCTGACGGGGCTGTGCCAGGCGCTCGGCATGCTGCCCGGGACCCCGCCCGAGGCGAGCGACATCCGCTATGGCGGCAATGCGGTTCATCTCAAGGCGCGCACTGGCGGCTTCTGGCATCCGCTCGTCGCGCCGGGCGAGGATGTGGTCGAGGGCCAGCCGCTCGGGCATATGGTCGATATCTGGGGCGAAGCGAGCGTCGCTGCCACCTCACCCTTCAAGCACGCCTGGATCGGCTCGATCCGCCGCCCCTTCATGCCGCTTTACGCAGGCGACCAGATCGTCGAATTGGTGGAGACCGTGCCGGGCGCGACGGGCGTGAAGCGGCCGCGGTCGCCGGCGCGGGCAGGCGCATGCTGATCGAGCGGACGCGGTTCACGCAATCCGGGCGCCGACGCGAATATTGGTGCGAAGATCAAGAATTTGGCACCACGCGGAAAACCAAGATGGCGCAAGGAATTCCCGCTCTTTTGGCCCCTTCGATCCTGAGCGTGGCAGATTCCGAATTCGTGCGATCACAGACGGCCGAGTGATCGAGTGATCGACGTTTGCCGTTTCGCCCGCGATAGAGTATCGCTTGGCCTCTGATTATGTCGCTCCGCCATGGCCCGGTGCCTAAGGGCGGCGCATGTTCGATGTGTCGGCTGAAGAGACCACCCAACTCGCCGAAGCGAACGATCTCCAGCGTATATTGCAGTTAGAGGCTAAGTCCGTGCAGCAAGCCATCGTCTGGTTGGGCTGACCTGGACCCATCTAGCTTTCGTGAAGGCCATTTGATCCGAGGAAGAGTGGGAGGAAAGCGTGAGCGTGAAAATTCGACAAGCGTCGTGCAGCTGCGGGCAGCTCCGGCTCATGTGC
>JBIOEJ010000033.1:0-47377 GCA_044445965.1 Hyphomicrobiales bacterium | reverse complement strand
TCTGGAAGCCGAGCACGGTAAGGATCGCTTCCCTCTGCCCCGCCAGCGCCCTCGCCACCACCCCGACGCACAGCATCGCCAGCGCCGGATAGGCGTCGGCGAATTCGCAGCCGAACAGCGACAACAGCTTCGGGCCGGCCGTCAGCAGCACGATGATGGCCGCGAGGCTGGCGATGATGGTGAGCCGCGTGCTGGCGACGGCGAGCGCCGCGAGCGCCTTCGGGCCGCCATCGGCCTTGGCGGCGGCGAAGCGCCGCCCGGCCACGATCGCCAGCGCATATTGGGCGAAGCTTGCAAGCGCCAGCGTCTTCGAGGCGGCGATGTAGATCGCGGCTTCGGCCGGCGTGCACAACAGCCCGAGCGCCAGCACGTCCGCATAGGCGCTTGCCTGGTCGCAGGCGGTTCCCCCGGCGAGCGGCGCCGAAGCCGCGAGCCAGACGCGCGCCGAGCCGCGCGCCGCCCCTTCGCCTAGCGCCGAGCGCGCCGCGCCATGCACCAGGAAACCCTGGATGCTCGCCGTCGCCAGCGTCGCCAGCAACGCCGCCAGCATCGCCGAGCCAGCGCTCGCATGCCCGAGATAGGCGGCCGCCGCCAGCACGAGGCCCATCAGCACGGGCCGCAGCAGATAGGGGCAGGCGAGCGCCAGGCCTGGCCGATCGAGCCCGCGCGCCACGCCCTCGAGCCAATGCTGATAGGCGAAAGGCATGATGCAGGCGAGCATGCCGAGCATCGGCCAGCAGACATCGCCGACCGGGAAGACCAGGAGGGCGAGCGCGCCCGCGATCGCGAAGAGGGCGCCGCCGATCAGCGCCATCTCGTTGCCCATGGCGATGAAGCCGCGCGCCGCGTCGTTTTGCCCGCGCAGGTGGTAGCGCGGCAGGAAGCGCACCGCGCTTTCGGTGACGCCGAGCGGCGCCACATGGCCGAGCACCAGCACCAAGGTCCAGGCCACCGAGAAGACGCCATAGCCGTCGACCCCGAGCACCCGCGCGAAGAAGATCTGCGACAGATAGGCGAGGCCCGCGCTCGCCACCCGAATGGAGAAGGCGATCAGCGCCTGGTATTTCAGCGAATGGTGCTCGCGCGCGCCGCGTCGGCTCGCGGCGTCGGCGACCGGGGCTGGTCTCGCCGTCGCCCTTGCCGCCGTCGCGGCGGGGGGCGCCGCCAATCCGGGCGCGAACGCGATCGAAGCTGCCATTATGGCTCCTCGTTGCGCCCGAGGGCCGAATCAAGCGACGCAACGCTTTACAATCGCGTGAAAGTGCTTATCTACCGGTTACGATCTCCGAACATTTGGCGCGGGGTGGAGCAGCCCGGTAGCTCGTCAGGCTCATAACCTGAAGGTCATAGGTTCAAATCCTATCCCCGCAACCAAATTAAGCCCTTGAAAGCGCTAAGCTTTCGAGGGTTTTGTTGTTTGGGGTCCAAAGTGGGATAAGTCTGGAAGCGCCGGCCCGCGCGGCATGATGGTGCCGGCGATCGGCGCAATCCGAGGAACCATCGGTGAGACAATGAACGCTGGCGACACCAAGGCTGAACGGATTCGCAAGCACGCCGAAAGACTCTCGGCGCGGGACGAGCGCGACCGCGACGCCGTCAACGCCGTCATCGATGAGGAAAACCGGCGCAAGGCGAGCGCCGCCAAGACCGTGCGTCTGCGCGAGCAACGACTGGCGAGAGACGCCGCCGAGCGGGAGGCCGCCGCGGCCGCAATTCCCGCTCCGGCCAAGAAAGCCCGGCGCAGATCCGCCACCCCTGCGGCTCGTCTCGCCGTCGACAACGGACAAGGGCCGGCGACATGAACATGTCGGGCACCGCCAATCGGGAAGAGCTGCGCAGGCGAGCCCAGAGCGCTTTCGTGCAGGAGGAATGCCTTCGGCCGGGCGATCCGCGGATCGTTCGGGAGGATATGCGCCAGAAGGCGAGCACCGCCAAGACGACGGGCCTGCGTGAGCTGCGGCTGGCGCGCGATGCGGCGCGGCACGAGGCGACTGAAGCCATCCCGCTTCCTGCGGAGAAATGAGCGAAGGCTCGAGCCGAGCCGCAATGATCGGTGAGCTTTCGATCAGAACGGCAGGTGATCCGGCTCAGCCTTACCACCAGCGCCTGCGCCATCGGCCGCGGTTTCGCACCAGCCTGACGATGAGCAGGAGCACGATGGCGCCGATCGTCGCGTTGATGATCGCGGCGACGGTCCCGGTGCCGAGGTGAATGCCGAGTCGGGGTAGTAGCCAGTTCCCGATAAAGGCCCCGATTATCCCCACGACGAGATCGCCGATGAGCCCGAACCCCGTTCCCTGCACGATCTGGCCGGCCAGCCAGCCGGCGACGAGACCCACGATCAATATTACGATGAGGCTCTCGTTCGAGATGGACATCGGTTTGCTCCGGGCTTGACCATTCCTGGGAAGCACCTGTCCATGCTAGACCTGATGGCGCAGCTTCGCCAGCCTGGAGCATCGAGGGAAGCGCGCCGGTGAACGATCGCCGGCTTCGGCGTTCGGACAGAAGCAAGGAGCCGGCGCAGCGGAACCCGGTCAACGCATCAAAGCTCGACAGGGTCGGGGGCGGGGTCAGGGATCGGCGCTAGCTCCTCGTCGAGCGGTGCCAGGGTTGCCAGTAGCGCCAGCAGGGATTTCGGCGGGGCAGGCTCGATGATCAGCCTTTCGCCCTCCTTGCGCATGATCGCGTCCTCGCCCGGAAGCTCGAACTCGCGGGGAATCCGCACGGCTTGGTTTCGGCCGTTCTTGAAGAGCTTGACATGTCGTTCGGGCATCGACGTCGCCTCCACATAGCATATGCCGCAGCATAGGCTGGAGGTTTCGTCTGTCCATCGCTTCGAGCGGAGCACCGCCGAGATCACGCCCGTTGCTTGGTTTCGGCGATGATCTCGAGCGGAGAGACCACGACCTCTCCGCCGGCGACGACTTTCGTCTTTTCCGTATAGCGCTTGAAGAAATCCCGTTGCTGCAGCGCCTTGACGGCCTGGTCGTCGGCGGCCGCGGCGAGATGATAATAGTCGGAGCTCCCGCCGATTTTCATGCAGCGATAGCTTATCTTCCCCTTCAGCTCGGGGTCCTTGTCCAAGGCCGAGATGAACCCGGCAATATCCTGGTGCCAATCCTCCTCCGTCCCATTGGTGAACCGATATCTGATCAGGAAATGCTTCATGGGGTCCGCTCCTTGTTGGTCGGTTGCATCAGATTCGGGACATCAGATTCGCGACATCAGATTCTTGGAGGCGGTTGCTCGCCCCGGAAGATCGCCGCGTTGCGCCTAGCGAACTCGAAGCTGGTCGCCCGTCACCCAGAATCATCGTCCGCCTCCTCTCGGCCCCGGTCGGGCCGCGGCTAGTCTGATTTGGAGCTGGAAGGAGCGATTACGCAAGTATGGACAAAAATGATATCATGGACTTTTTCGAATCTCCGCGTATTCTGAGATTAGGCCGGAAACGCATTGGCGGTGGAGCGGGGGTTGCGATGTCGAGCACGAAATCAACGCCGGCATGCGGGTGCCCGGTCGCGGCGTTCCAGAAGATGATCAGCGGCAAATACAAGCTGCGGATCGTCTGGGACCTGAAGGACGGTCCGCTCCGCTACGGCGAGATCAGGAGCGGCCTCTTGAGAGGCGCCGACGGGACGAAGGAGATCGCTCCGCGCGTTCTCAGTCGCGAGTTGAAGGCGCTCACCGAGACCGGGCTGATCGATCGCAAGGATTACGGCGTCGTTCCGCCGAAGGTGGAGTATCGCCTGACCCGCAAGGGCAAAAGCTTCGTCCCCGTCATCTCGGCCATCCGCCAATGGGGCGCCCGGCACCTCGGTGAAGGCGCGGGCGGCGAGAAGGTCGACGCGATCGCGGCCTGATCGCGACGACGGGCCGCAGGCAAACTCGCATGTTCCAAGCACCGGCGCGCTCTTCCCTCTTCCCTCGTGAGACCCTTGCGAAACTCGCATTTGCCGTCCAACCGTCACTCCGCTCATCCCCGCGAGAGCGGGGATCCGGAGTTTCCGTCAGCTTTCGAAGCACTGGATTCCCGCTTTCGCGGGAATGAGCGGAGATGGGCCTGCCGGAGGAAATCCGTGCGGGATATACGCAAAGGTTTCCCTCGTGGCAGGCGGACTCGCGACGACGGGCCTGAACCTCACTGGCGATTGCCCTTGGTCAGCTCGTCCAATCGCTGCTGGCCCGTGAACGTCAACGGCTTCTTGCCGATCCGGATCACCAGAGCGTCCAGGGGGAAGCGATTGTCTCGCCACCAGTCGGCCGCGAAGGCTGGGATTCGATGCAGTTGCGCATCTACGCGATTTTGCTTGAACTGCTCTATGAGCGTCGCGGCCGCGGCTTCTTGCGACTTGTTGAAATCCAGACTTGGCGGGGCCTCTTTTTCGGGAAGAGACGGTCCGGAAACATATTCGACTTCGACGCCGTACTGAATATTTTCTCCTTCTTCTTCGGGCCCCGGCAACAACGGCTCGAGATTCCATTCTGCGCGGCGAAGAATATCGGCGATTTGGCCTGCGAGCCGTCTCGCGTCGAAATCTCGCGAGTACACGACGAACACGTGCATCCCGGCGTATGGCTTGAGCGCTTCGGCGAAGTGGACCTGCTCCAGGAGTTTCGGGCTGAGCGCATCCTGGGCCTCGAGATTGCGCTTCCTGAGCGTCTCGGCGCCCTTTTTTGCTCTTACCGCGCTGCTTTTCCCATGTTCGCCCTCCACTTCGGCCCGCGCAATTCCGAGACTCGCCTCCGTTCGGCGAAGCAGAAGATCCCGGTATTTCTTCTCGATGGACTTGTTGACGAAATAGACGATGCCGGCAACAGAAATTACGCCGACGGAGAAAGCCAAAATAACGAAAGCTCTTGATAAGGATATCCGCTTTTGCGGGGAGCCATCTCCCATGATCGCTACCTATTCATCGAGACCGCGGCGCTGGGCGGAAAAGCGCTTCTCCCACGAAGGAAAAAGGAGCGCACCCGGCGTTCGATCCTTGTAGGCTGCAGGCATCCGTGACCACTTTTCGCCGCAATGGATTTGCCCGGATAGGCACCCGAGGCGTCTTCGGCTGGAAATCCTGTAGCGGAAAAAGCGAAACCCCGCCATTTCCGACGGGGCTGTCTGACGAGAGGAGATCGGTGATGACGGACAAGGTTGCGGTGATCGCCGGCGCGACACGCGGCATCGGATTTGCGCTGGTGCGGGCGCTGGCGCTGGCATGGCGGCCGACGGACACGATCTACCTGACCGCGAGGCGGCCGACAGATGGCGAGGCCGCGGTCGCCAAGCTGGCGGTTGAAGGAATTGGCGCCGGCTGGCTCCCCTTCGATCTCGGCGACCCTGCGAGCCCCTCCGTCCTTGCCGCAACCTTGCGCGACCGTCACGGCGGAGTCGATGTCGCCGTCCTCAATGGCGCCTATATGGCGCGTGCCGGCGTACCGGCATCCGCGGATGCCCGCCCCATGATCGAGGTCAACAATCACGGGACCCTCCGGTTTCTGCGCGCGATGGCGCCCGTCTTGAACGTGAATGGGCGGCTCGTGGTCGTGGCGAGCGGGTTCGGGGTCCTCGAGAGCCTCCCCGAGACGCTGCGGTCCCTGTTCGACACGACGATGCGCGGACCCGACGCCATCGATCGAGCGATGGATCGCTATGTCGCGGCGGTCGAAGCCGGAACCGCGGATGCCGAGGGGTGGCCGTCATGGGTCAACATTCCCTCGAAGGTGGGGCAGGTGGCCGTGACCCGAGCCTTCGCCCGAGAGTACGCGCTCGATCGGACGGCGCGGGACGGCGTTCTCGTCAACGCGGCCTGTCCCGGACTGACGCTGACCGACGCGACCAAGAGCTTCATGGATACGGTCTTCAAAGGGCGTCCGGCGCAAACACCGGACGAGGCGGCCGTCGATCTTCTCTGGTTGATCGATTTGCCGCCTGGAACGAAATCCCCTTATGCCGAGCTTGTCCAGCACCGGCGCGTGTTGCCGTTCGGCGATTGATGGGACGGGTTTTCCACGCATTCTTGATATTCAAACCGAGACTCGACCGCTCTCCGGAATGCTATCCAGCGCGGCGGATCAGGGTCTAAAATGGCATTTGCGCGCGTAGGGGCCGAGGATGAATTTTCACCAGCACGGCAAGCCGGGCCCGGGGCCTTGGGGCAGCCCGCCCGCGCCGAAGCCGCGTTTCGGTCGGCGGCTGTTCATCGTCGCCGGCACCGTGATCCTCGCAGTCCTCTGCCTCTTCTGGGCCTTCCCGCCCGCGCTCGGGCGCGACTGGAACCAGATCGCCTTCGTTCAATACGCGCTGATCCTCACCATGCTGCTGACGAGCCTCGCCGCTTCACGCAGGCCTCTCTCGCGGGTCGCGGGCGAGCTCGTGATCTGGGCCATGCTGGCGCTGCTGCTGGTCGCCGCCTACGGCTACCGCTACGAGCTTCGCGACGTAGGCGAACGCGTCCTTGGCGAGCTCCTGCCCACCAGGGGCCAGCAATCGGCCGGCGGCATCATGACCTTCACGCGCGCCGCCGATGGGCAATTCTGGATCGACGCCGAGGTCGACGGCCGGCCCGTCAGGTTCCTGGTCGATACCGGCGCGAGCGGCGTCGCGCTGACCCGCGAGGACGCGGCTCGGCTCGGCTTCTCGCCGGCAAGCCTGTCGTTCACGCAGATTTTCGAGACGGCCAACGGCACGACGCGCGGCGCTCCGGTCGAGCTCGAGCGCATCCGCATCGGTCCGATCGAGTTCACCAACGTGCCGGCCTCGGTCGCCGAGGGCGAATTGGGCCAATCCTTGCTCGGCATGCATCTCCTCGAGAAGCTGAGCGGCATCGAGATCAGGAACGACAAGCTGATCATCAGGCAGTGAGGCTCACCTGCCTTTGACGCGCATGGCGACATGGAGGAAATTGGCTATCCACCTGCGAAGCGAAGCCTATCCCATGACCTTCCCCATCAAGGACGATGAGACCGATCGGGCCTCGCGGCATCCGACCGCAGAGCCCGGCAGATGACCGATCCGATCGGGCCTCCCGCGGCGATCGGCTTCATCGGCCTCGGCAATATGGGCCGTCCGATGGCGGCGAGGCTCGCGGCCGCGGGCTACGCCATCCGCGCCTGCGATCGCGACGAGGCCGCCATGCGCGGCTTCGTCGCCGCGCATGGCGGGACGGTGGCTTCTACTCCCGCGACGCTGGCGCGCGGCGTCGATATCGTCATCGCCATGCTTCCCGATGGGCGGGCGGTGCGCGAGGTCGCGCTCGGCGAGCACGGCCTCGCCGGGGCGCTGCCTGCGGGAGCCATCCTCATCGATATGAGCTCGTCCGATCCGGTGGGCACCCGCGAGCTCGGCGCGGCGCTCGCGGCGCACGACATCGCGCTCATCGACGCGCCGGTCTCGGGCGGGGTGAAAGGCGCGAAGGACGGCTCCCTCTCCGCCATGGTCGGGGGGGCGGCGGCCGTCATCGAGCGCGTGCGGCCCGTCCTCGAGACCATGGCGAAGCGGCTCTTCCTCACCGGTCCCTTGGGATCGGGCCACGCCATGAAGGCGCTCAACAATCTCGTCTCCGCGGGGGGTCTGTGGATCGCCAGCGAGGCGCTGCTGATCGGCGAACGCTTCGGGCTTTCCCCGGGGACCATGATCGACATCCTGAACGCTTCCACCGGCCGCAACAACTCGACCGAGAACAAGTTCAAGCAGCAGATCCTGTCGAGGAGCTTCGCCTCCGGTTTCTCGCTCGGCCTGATGGCGAAGGATCTGCGGACCGCGGCCGGTCTCGCGGCCGCCGCCGGGCTCGCCTCGCCCTTCACGCAACTCTGCGCGGAGCTCTGGGGCGAGGCCGAAGCGGAGCTCGGCGGCTCGCAGGATCATACGGCGATCGTCAAGTTCCTGGAGAAGGGCAGGCTTCCCGGGGCTCGCCGACATCGCCGGGCCGGGGGCGGGAAAGCGCCATGAGACCGGCCGAGCCCTTCGCGGTCTACGCCATCCGCTATGCCTGCACCGAGCGGCGCCTGCACGAGATCTTCATCGGCGGCGATCCGCATCAAGGGCCGATCGGCATGGACTACTTCGTCTGGGCCGCGATCAGCCGAAGCCGCAGCTTCGTCATCGACACGGGTTTCAACGCCGCGGCCGCGGCGCGCCGCAAGCGGCAATTCCTGCGCGACCCGGCCGAGGGCCTGAAGCTCCTGGGTCTCGACCCCGGCAAGGTCGCCGACGTGGTGATCACGCATCTGCATTACGACCATGTCGGCAATTTCGACCGGTTTCCGGCCGCGACCTTCCACCTTCAGGACCGCGAGATGGCCTTCGCCACGGGCCGCCATATGGGTCACGCCGCCCTGAACGCGGCCTTCGATGTCGAGGATGTCGTCGGCATGGTGCGGCAGGTCTATAAGGGCCGGGTGCGCTTCCATGACGGGGCCGCCGAATTGGCGCCTGGCTTCAGCCTGCATCGGGTCGGCGGTCATACGGCCGGGCTGCAGGTGGTGCGCCTCTGGACGCGCCGGGGCTGGATGGTGCTCGCCTCCGATGCGAGCCATTTCTACGCCAATATGGAGGAGGGGCGCTGCTTCCCCATCGTCTTCCATGTGGGCGACGTGCTCGACGGCTATCGCAAGCTCGGCGAGCTCGCGGCATCGCCGTCTCACATCATTCCGGGCCATGATCCGCTGGTCATGGCGCGCTACCCCGCGCCGAGCGCCAAGCTGCGGGGCATCGTGGCGCGGCTGGATAGCGATCCCGGCAAGAAACCGGAGCCTGGCAAGAATCTGGAGCCTGGAAAATATCCGGGGCCCGGCAAGAATCTGGGAACCGTGCGGAATTCGAAGCCGCGAAGGACGAGGTAGGACGATGACTGAGCGATACGATGCCGTGATCATCGGGGCCGGGCATAACGGGCTCACCTGCGGCGCCTATCTGGCGCGCGCCGGGCTGAGGACGCTGGTGCTGGAGCGGCGCGAGGTGATCGGCGGGGCGGCCGTGACCGAGGAGGTCGTGCCGGGTTTCAAGTTCTCGGTGTTCAGCTATCTGATGAGCCTGCTGCACCCGAAGGTGATCGCCGAGCTCGAGCTCAAGCAATACGGTTTCAAGGTGCTGCCGGCCTCCGACATGTTCGGCCCGCTGCCCGGCGGCGACTTCATCGTCTTCAGCGACAAGGTCGAGAAGACGCAGGCGCATTTCGCCCGCTTCTCGAAGAAGGATGCGGCGATCTACCCGCAATTCGATCGCTATCTCATGGAATCGGTCGAGATCGTCCGCAAGATCCTGTTGGAGACCCCGCCCGATCCGAGCTGCCGCGATTGGAAGGCCTTCAAGCAGACCGCCTCCTTCCTGTGGAAATACCGCAAGATCGGCGGCAAGCTCTTCCGCCTCATCGATCTCATGACCATGAGCGCCGACGACTATCTCTCGGAATGGTTCGAGAACAGCTATGTGAAGGCGGTGCTCGCCTATTATTGCGGCATCGGCACCTTCGCCGGGCCGAAGAGCCCGGGCTCCGCCTATGTCATCATGCACCATGTCATGGGCGAGCATGCCGGCGCCGGCGGCTGGGGCTTCGTGCGCGGCGGCATGGGCGCCATCACCCAGGCGATCGCCGCCTCGGGCCGGGCCAAGGGCCTCGATATCCGCACCAATGCCGAGGTAGCGAGCATCGACACCGCGACTGGGCGCGCCACCGGCGTCACCCTCGCCGACGGCACGCGCATCGAAGCCGCAACGATCGCCAGCAATGCCAGCGCCAAGCTGACCTTCCTGAAATTCCTGTCGGCCGACAAGCTGCCGGCCGATTTCGTGCGCGACGTGCAGAGCTACCGCACCTATTCGACGGCCTTCAAGATCAACATCGCCTGCGAGCGCTTGCCCGCCTACAAGGCCTTCGACGCCGGCAAGTGCGGCTTCCCCTACCCGACCTACGCCCATATCGGCCCCTCGATCGAATATCTCGAACGGGCCTATGACGACGCCAAATACGGCGATTGGTCGCGCGAGCCCTTCGTCACGCCGGTGACGCCGAGCTATGTGGACGACAGCATCTCGCCGCCCGGCAAGCATGTCGTCCACCTGTTCGGCGGCCACGCGCCCTACAGCTTGCGCCAAGGCGATTGGACGAGCCGCAAGGACGAGTTCGCAAAGAACGTACTGCGGGTGGTGGACGAGCATGCACCCGGCTTCTCGGACGGCATCATCGGCATGCAGGTGCTGACGCCGCCCGATATCGAGGCGCGGATCGGCTCGCCCCATGGCCATATCTTCCATGGCGAGCTGCAGATCGATCAGCTCTTCTTCGCACGCCCGGCGCCCCATTTCGCCGATTACCGCAGCCCTATCAAGGGCCTCTACCAATGCGGCTCCTCGGCGCATCCGGGCGGCGGCGTGGGCGGCGTTCCCGGCCACAACGCGGCGCGCGAGATCCTCAAGGATCTGGGGAAATAAGCCGGGCCGGACCCGCTTCCCCTTCGGCGCGACTCGTCCCATATTGAGGGCATGGCCAAACGCTCAGACCCGTCGCGCCCCGCCAAGCCGGGGAAGGACCCGCACGCCATCATCCATACCCGCGCCAAGGCCTCGAAGCCGAAGCTGAAGCCGCTCGACGAGCATCTCGCGGCGCTGCTCAATCCGGCGCTGACCGCCGAGCGCGGCGGCTTCGGCGAGGCTCCGCAGGCCCGGTTCGATCTGGGCAAGGCCTCCGGCGTCGATATCGCGAAAGCGCCGGGCGCTCTTCCCTCTCCCCTTGTGGGAGAGGGTGCCCTCGCGAAAGCGGGGGCGGGTGAGGGGTCGCTTGACGCCAAAGGAACCCCTCACCTCGAGCCTCCGCTGCGCTCCGGCTCCGACCTCTCCCACCGGGGGAGAGGTGGGGCAGGCGCCGAGGGGAGAGGTGAAGGCGCCGAGCGCGGCCCCACCATCCCTCCCTCGCCCGATTCCCTCATCGGCGCGCCCGCCACCATGCAGGCGCTGACCAAGCTGCTCACCGAGGGCGATCCGCGCATCGCCAAGGACCGGCCCTGGACGCCGCACCGCCCGCCGCGCCCCGACAAGTCGGAAGGCGGCATCCGCTTCGCCTCGGTCAGCGAGTACCAGCCGGCCGGCGACCAGCCGCAGGCCATCGCCGAGCTGGTCGACGGGGTGCGCCGTTTCGAGCGCGACCAGGTGCTGCTCGGCGTCACCGGCTCCGGCAAGACCTTCACCATGGCCAAGGTGATCGAGGCGACGCAGCGCCCCGCTTTGGTGCTGGCGCCCAACAAGACGCTCGCCGCCCAGCTCTACGGTGAGTTCAAGAGCTTCTTCCCCAACAACGCGGTCGAGTATTTCGTCTCCTATTACGACTACTACCAGCCCGAGGCCTATGTGCCGCGCACCGACACCTATATCGAGAAGGAATCCTCCATCAACGAGCAGATCGACCGCATGCGCCATTCGGCGACCCGCGCCTTGATGGAGCGCGACGACGTCATCATCGTCGCCTCCGTCTCCTGCATCTACGGCATCGGCTCGGTCGAGACCTATACGGCCATGACCTTCGGCGTGAAGGTCGGCGACAAGATCGAGCAGCGCCAGCTGATCGCCGACCTCGTGGCCCTGCAATACCGGCGCACCCAAGGCGACTTCTCGCGCGGCTTCTTCCGGGTGCGCGGCGACGTGATCGAGGTCTTCCCCGCCCATTACGAGGACCGCGCCTGGCGCATCTCGCTGTTCGGCGACGAGGTCGAGAGCATCGGCGAGTTCGACCCGCTCACCGGCCAGAAATCGGCCGAGCTCGACTACGTCAAGGTCTACGCCAATTCGCACTACGTGACGCCGCGCCCGACGCTGCTGCAATCGATCAAGGGCATCAAGGAGGAGCTGCGCTTCCGCCTCGACGACCTGGTGCGCTCGGGCCGCCTGCTCGAGGCGCAGCGGCTCGAGCAGCGCACCACCTTCGACCTCGAGATGCTGGAGACCACGGGTTCCTGCGCCGGCATCGAGAATTATTCGCGCTGGCTCACCGGACGCAAGCCGGGCGAGCCGCCGCCCACCCTGTTCGAATACCTGCCCGACAACGCCCTCGTCTTCTCCGACGAGAGCCATGTCACCATCCCGCAGATCGGCGGCATGTATCGCGGCGACTTCCGCCGCAAGGCGACGCTCGCCGAATACGGCTTCCGCCTGCCCTCCTGCCTCGACAACCGGCCGCTGCGCTTCGAGGAATGGGACGCCATGCGCCCGCAGACCGTGCATGTCTCGGCGACCCCCGGCCATTGGGAGCTGGAGCGCACCACCGGCGTGTTCGTCGAGCAGGTCATCCGCCCGACCGGCCTCGTCGACCCGCCGGTCGAGATACGCCCGGCGCGCAGCCAGGTCGACGACCTGCTCGGCGAGGTCAAGGCGGTCGCCGCCAAGGGCTATCGCTCGCTGGTCACCGTGCTGACGAAGCGCATGGCCGAGGACCTCACCGAATATCTGCACGAGCACGGCGTCAGGGTGCGCTACATGCATTCCGACATCGACACCATCGAGCGCATCGAGATCATCCGCGATCTCAGGCTCGGCGTCTTCGACGTGCTGGTCGGCATCAACCTGTTGCGCGAGGGGCTCGACATCCCCGAATGCGCGCTGGTCGCCATCCTCGACGCCGACAAGGAGGGCTTCCTGCGCTCCGAGACCTCGCTGATCCAGACCATCGGCCGCGCCGCCCGCAATGTCGACGGCAAGGTCGTGCTCTATGCCGACCAGGTGACGGGCTCCATGGAGCGCGCCATCGCCGAGACCTCGCGCCGCCGCGAGAAGCAGACCGCCTGGAACGAGGCGCACGGCATCACGCCGGCCACCATCAAGCGCGACATCGCCGACATATTGGGCTCGGTCTATGAGCGCGACCACGTCACGGTCGACAAGGGGCTGCTGGAGGCAGGCGTGCCGAGGGCCGGCCACAACCTCAAGGCCACCATCGCGGATCTCGAGAAGCAGATGCGCGAGGCCGCCGCCAACCTCGAATTCGAGACGGCGGCGCGGCTGCGCGACGAGATCAAGCGGCTGCAGGCGGCCGAGCTCGCCATCGCCGACGATCCCTTGGCCCGCCAGGAATATGTGGAAGGCAAGGCCGGCCGCTATGCGGGCGAGCGCTCCTTCGGCGATGCGGCGAACCTGCCTTCCGGCGCCTCGCGCGGCGGCTCCAAGCCCGGCTCCGCCGGCTCCTGGCGCAACCGGCCGCACAAGCCCACGAGCGAGGAGATGGGCCCGCACAACTGGGGCGGCGGGGAGGGGACGCCCAAGGGGTTGCCCGCCACGCGCGCCCGCAAGCCGACGCTCGACGAGATGGGGCCGAGCACCACGGCGGAGGCGAGGTACAAGGGGGCGACGGGGAAGCGGCGGAGGAGGTAGGGGCGGCACCGCACTGCGCGCGGTTTGTTGCAGGAAAGGTTTCTCGCAGCGTAGGGCTGCTCGCCGTCATGGCCGCGCTTGGTGCGGCCATCCACGCCTACCCCTTCCTTCGGGCGAAGGCGTGGATGGCCGGGCCCAGTTCTTGGGCAAAGAATCGGCCCGGCCACGACGGAAAGAGTGATCCGTCTGCGCGTGATCGACATGCGCAATCCACCCCTCGACCAGATGAGCGGCGGACGGCACCAACGCAAGGTGAAAGGGCGCGACGGGGAAGCGGGCTGGCGGAGGCAGTTGTCGCCCCCTCTTCGCTCCCAGCGAATTGCGAGCCGAGGCGCGCAATCGCCCGCAGTCACGAACACGACGCAGCACCCGTTGCGGAATGCACTTGTCCTTTACTTCATCCGGATACGATTCGATTATTCTCAGTGCCCCATTCGATGACGACCGGATATGAAACTGGGTTTTGAAGAAGCTCAGACGCCTTATGTCAGCGGCCCGCAGAGGGCGCGAGCCTGGACGGAACAATGGGCTCGCAAATGGCTCTTCTGTCCGAGTTGCGGGAATTCGACGATAGGTCAATTCGAAAACAATCGCCCCGCAGCGGACTTCTTCTGCCCGAAATGCAGCGAAGAGTACGAGCTCAAGAGTCAAAAGACGAGATTTGGCCTAAAGGTGCTTGACGGCGCGTTTCGCAGCATGTGCGAGCGGTTGGCCGCGAGCAACAACCCCAACCTCTTTCTCCTGAACTACGACTTGAGCAGATTGGAAGTGACGAATCTCATTGTCGTTCCAAAGCAGTTCTTCGTCCGGGAGATTATCGAGGAACGCAAGCCACTCGCTTCCACTGCGCGCCGTGCAGGCTGGATCGGCTGTAACATCCTGCTTAGCCAAATCCCGGCGTTGGGAAAAATCTCAATTGTCCGAAACGGGCAGCTCCAATCAAGGGATGCCATAGTCTCGCAATGGAGACGAACGCTCTTCCTTCGCGACGAAAGTCTGGAAGCTCGCGGTTGGCTGATCGAAGTAATGAGATGCGCAGATGCCATCGGCAAGCAAGAATTCGCTCTTGAAGATATGTATGCCTTCGAAAATGATTTAAAACGTATCTACCCCAATAACAGGCACGTCAAACAGAAAATCCGTCAACAACTCCAAGTTCTGCGTGACCGCGGATACCTCGATTTTGTTTCACGAGGATATTACCGATTGCGGTCTCAAGCCTGAGAAGCTTGAACTTTGATGTCGGCGGGTTCCATCCAAATACTGCATCGCTGACCGCGCTCATCGATGTCAGGAAGTTCATCGCTTTCGCCGTCGTAGTCACACACGCGTATCGGGAACGGATTGCCTTGCGTCCACTGTACTTGACCGCCGTATACGCCAACGGTGATGACGGGAGGGGGGACTGCGTAGGCCAACTTGAGAGTCAAGGCATCGATTTCCATCGCCTTCTCGTGTTTGCTGCCGCGAAGCAAACGCAATGCGTCGAGGAGGAGCATCCTTTCCGGCGCTGCGAGATCAACCCAGGCGGTCTCGGTCATTGTCATCACTCCGTTCGACAGGCAGCCGATTCTACCCCTCCGTCGGCGCTTAATGCCAATGAGCCTTGGCGGCATTGTCCACAGCTCTGCGCGGCTCTTACGTTGCGCTGGAGTGCAGCCCGCTGGGGTCGTCCCGGATGCGGCGCAGCCTACCCTCTCCCTAATGGCGCCTCAAGGCGTCGACGATGGACCCGCACCCAAGCTCCTGATGGCTTCGGCCGTCGGCCGGAGCCCTTGCTTCAGCCAATCGAGAGCGTCGAGCGGGTGTGCGACGACAATGCTTACGCCGTCGTTTCGCTCGTAGACGAGCGCGGAAAGTTGCTTCGCCGGCTGACCTGGTCGAATGATCTCACGGGTGTTCACCCGCTCGCAATCCTTGAGGGCGAAGTCGTCGAGGTTATTCGTCACGAGAAGGTCCGCGCGCGCGGCAATCGAGGAGGCCAGAACGCCGGCATCTTCGAGATCCCTCATCGCGAGGTTCCGGCCGGCTCCAGGTAACAGGTAAGGCACCAGATGGGGATCGAACAGCTCGGGTCCGGTCTTCATGATCTGAATTAAGCCGGAGGTGAAATCGGAGATGCTCTGTTCATCGAAACCGAGCCGCGTGAGGACGCCTTCGAGCGTTGCGATCATCTCCCACGACATGACCAGCTGAACTGGTCCGGCCTCGCATGCCATGTCGCGGACGATGTCGACGAGCGCGGAAGCTGCTCCGCCTCGACGCCCATGCTGGACCGCAAGCAGATGGGCTATCCAGACGTTGACGTCCAAGCTGACGCGCAGGCCCGCCTTGGCGCGCGTGATATCACCGCGCTGCTCCAATCATGAGCCCCGAACGATTGCAGAGGCTCGATCCAAAATGTCCTGGTCCGAGGCGTCTTTTGGCAACTTCGGGAAGCGCTTCTGGGCGGCCAGTCGCTGCGACGCCATATCGAACTTCCGGCGCGCGACCATCGCCGCCATGTCTCGAACAAGGGCGCGGAAAGACGCCGGATCCCCTTCGACTCTGAATTCCAGCAGCGAGTCCCTGAGGTCTTTTGGTAGGTCCGAAAAGACCACCACGGCGTTTGCCACGAAGCTGGAGACGGACCGATGCTCCTTGGCGGCAAGGACACGCACCTTCTGCGCGTCGCGCTCATCCAAGTTCGTGGAAACCGTGACTGCGGGCATGTCGTGTCTCTATAGGTCTAACGTGTTTCTATATAATCCGCTTTGCGGGGGCGGACAATGGCAGATTCTGCCGCCGTAATTCGCGCGAGCAGAGCGCCACTAGTGTGGTGAATTTGAAGTTCCTATCACATGGATGGCATGCGCGCGGTAGGAAACTTCAAATTCGAAAACCACACTAGAAACAATAGCTTGCTAGTGCAGCTTTTGAATCCGAAATTCGCCCCGCGCGTTGCTCCAATGTGATGCGAATCTCGGATTCGCTGCACTGGGCGCCCCGCGGCGCGACTTCTGCTCTTCGATCTCTTTGATCTGGCGCAATGCGCGGTGCCTCGCGGCAGCCTCTCATACAAGCATCGGAGAAGCTGGAACGACCAGCGATCGATGTGAAGGAGGCGAAACATGGGACGTTTGTTGAGCGGGTTGACCGCGGCGGCGGCCATGGGCACGATCTTGTTGATTGGCTCGAGCACGCCGTCATCGGCGCTGGGAACTGTACCGGGTGCGGGCTTCGGCACGGCTGAGCAATCCTCGATCCAGGATGTGCAGTTTCTCCGGCGCGGCGGCCGCGGTGGTTTCGTCGGTCGCGGCATTGGCCGCCGCGGTTTTGTCGGTCGTGGCGGTCGTGGTTTCGGCAGAGGCTTCGGTCGGGGTGGTGGCGGGACCGCGGCGGGTATTGCCGCCGGGATTGCAGCCGGCGCGATCCTCGGTGGCGCTCTGGCGCAGCCCGAATCCGAGCCCGGACCCGCATACGGCGCGCCGGGCGACAGTGTGGCTTATTGCCAAAGGCAGTTTCGCTCCTACGATCCTGCCAGCGGGACCTATATGGGCAATGATGGCTATCGCCATCCTTGTCCGTGATCCAGCCGCCGAGGCAGGTTCAGAGCGCCCCTTCCTGGAGGATGGGGCGCCCTTCTCATGTGACCGACAGTTCTCCTAACGGCGCAGCGTGATCGAGGCGATGCCTGCGGCGAGGTTGAGGCCGGTCTTGCCCTCGACGCTGAGCGGCTGCAGCGCGATCTGCTGGCTCGAGCCGCCGATCAGCGCGTTGGCGCCGAGGCCGGCGCCGACCGAGGCGCCGGCGGTCGCTCCGCCATAGTTCCCGGCGAGCGAGCCGGGCGCCAGACGGGCGGTCGGGGCAACCACCCCCCAGACGATCACGGCGGATGGGGTGTAGCCGATATCGACGCCGAACTTGCTGATCTCGCCGGTATAGCGCTCGTGGCGGCCGGCCGCAGGGGCGAACGTGCAGCTGAGGGCGCGCGACGATCCGAACACGAAGCCCGCGCCCGCCGCCGCCTTGCAGGTCAACGTCCCGACCTTGATCCCGCCCTGCGCATATGCCGGGGCGGCGAGCCCGGCAACGAGGCCGATGCCTGCGATGAGACCTGCCGTCAGGCGCGTTCTGGTGGACATCGTTGCTCTCCTCGGGGTGAATTTCATAGGGTAAACGCCGCGGACCGCGGATCGTTGCAGACAGCTTCTGCCGCTGCCTTCGCATATCGTCAAGGCGCCAGCGTGACGGGACGACGTCGGGGCGTGGCGCTGGCGCGCAACCCTCGGTGCGCTTGCCCTCTCCCCTCGCGGCCCCTCGCGGGGAGAGAAGTGAAGGGGCGCCGGCCCCGCGCCTGCCGTCAGCCCGAGCTCGGAGCCCCGCAAGCCCTAAATCGCTGGACATGCGGGCGCGGACTTTGCTCTAATCGCTTTTGGCCCCGTGCAATACGCCACACCTGGCAAGGGATGCCGCATCACGGGTCTTGCAAGGGAGATCGAATGCCATGCCGAAGAGCACGCAATTCCTTGATGAGGCGGGGCGGGGCGCCGGCGAGATCGAGAAGACTGCAATCGAGGGCCCCCTCGAAGGACGGATGAACCGCCGCGATTTCGTGCGCCGCGGCGGCGCGCTCGGCCTGTCCTTGCCGCTCGCCGGCGGACTGGCCCCCGTTCTCGGGATCGGCTGGTCCGCCGACCCGGCCCGCGCCGGCGCGGCCGGACAATGCGTGCTCGGGGTGACCCAGGAGGCGGTGAACTTCAACCCGCTGCTCTACGTCAACACCGGCGTCGAGACCTCGGTCGAGTTCATCGTCTTCGACGCGCTCTGGAAGCTCGACCCGACCGGCAAGTTCGTTCCGAACCTCGCGACCGAGATTCCGAGCCTCGAGAATGGCGGCATCAGCAAGGATGGACGCAGCTGGACGATCAAGCTGCGCCCCGACGTCGTCTGGCATGACGGATCGCCGTTCACGGCCGCGGACGTGATCTTCACGCTCGATACGCTGCTGAACCCGAAGGTCACGGTGCGCAGCCGCAACGGCCATGAGCATGTCGAGAGCTACGAGGCGGCGGACGACCATACGATCCGCATCAAGCTCAAGGACGACTTCGCCCCCTATCTCGTCTCGTGGCAGAAGACCAGCATCATTCCGAAGCACATCCTGGCTGGCGTCGCCGATATCAACACGGCGCCCTTCAATACCCAGCCGATCGGCACCGGGCCGTTCAAGTTCAAGAACCGGGTCGCCGGCAGCTACATCGAATTCGAGCCGAACCCGAAATACCATGGCGGCGCGCCGAAGCTCACCTCGCTCGTGCAAAAATACGTTCCAGACCAGCAGACGCTCTTCGCGCAGTTCCAGACGGGCGAGGTCGACATCTTCGACACGCAAGGCATCCCGCCGCTGCTCTACGCCAAGGCCAAGGCGTTGCCCGGCTCGAGGATCGAGCTGAGTGCCTCGCCCTTCGTCGAGTTCATCTATTTCAACTGCGGCAAGCCGCAATTCGCCGATAAGCGCGTGCGCCGGGCGCTATATATGGCGATCAACAAGAAGGACTGGATCGATGCCGTCTATTATGGCGTCCCAATCCCGACCTTGAGCTATCTGTCGCCCAGGCACTGGGCCTATAACAAGAACCTCAAGGACCCGGGTTACGACCCGCAAAAGGCCGCGGCCTTGCTCGACGAGCTCGGCTGGAAGGTCGGCGCCGACGGCGTGCGGGCGAAGGACGGGGTGCGGCTCGCCTTCACCATGTCCACCACGGCCGGCAACAAGTCCCGCGAGCAAGCCCAACAGGTGGTGCAGCAGCACTTCAAGAAGATCAATGTCGAGATGACCATCAAGAACATGCCGGCATCGGTGGTCTGGGGCGACTACACGGTGAAGAGCGAGTTCGACACCTTGATGGTGGGCTGGGATCCCCTGCTGTTTCCGGATCCCGACTACACCGACCGCATCCACTCCAAGCTGATACCGGCGAAGGGCGGCACCGGCTCGAACTACGTGCAATACGAGAACGCCGAGATCGACCAGCTCTGCGCCAAGGGCGCCTCGACCGTGGGACAGGCCGAGCGCAAGGTGATCTACGACCGCATCCAGGAGATCCTGCTCGAGGACCTGCCCTTCGCGCCGATCTTCGCCTACCAGGTGATCATCGGCATCAAGGACCGGATGCATGGCTACCAGGTGAACCCCTACACGCCGATCAATTCCTGGAACACGAGCGAGTGGTCGGTGAGCTGAACGAGACTTCGGAGCCCGACACGACTTCGGAGCCCGACACGACTTCGGGGCGGGCCTGCTGATGGCCCGCTACCTTGCAGGCCGGCTCGGCCAATCGGCGCTGCTGCTCATCGGCGTCTCGATCATCGGCTTCGCGCTGATGCATCTCGCACCCGGCGGTCCGTTCGCCATCTACACGCTGAACCCGACGGTGACGGCGCAGGACATCGAGCGGGTCAAGCACCAGTTCGGCCTTGATCAGCCGGTCTATGTCCAATACTTCAAATGGGCGGCGGGGCTCGCGACCGGCCAATGGGGATATAGCTTCTTCGGCGGGCGCGAGGTGAGCACGATCGTGCTCGAGCGCATCCCCGCGACGCTGGAGCTGATGGGATCGAGCCTGACGCTGGCGCTGATCATCGGGGTCGGCATCGGCATCCTGGCGGCGGTGCGCCACAACTCGGTGCTCGACTACGCGACCGCGACCGCCGCCATGATCGCGCTGTCGCTGCCGACCTTCTGGTTCGGCCTGCTCGCCATCTTCGTGTTCGCGCAGACGCTCGGCTGGCTGCCTGCGGGCGGCATCGAGAGCACCGGCGGCGGCGACCTCGTCGATCGGCTGCGCCATTTGCTGCTGCCGATGCTGGTCTTGGCCTTCGTGCTGGTGGCGCAATGGAGCCGCTACACCCGCTCCGCCATGCTGGAGATAATGGGGCAGGACTACATGCGCACCGCCCGCGCCAAAGGGCTCAACCCCGCCCGCGTGCTCATCGGCCACGGGCTGCGGGCAGCCCTCGTCCCGCTGGTCACGCTCGCCGGGCTGCAACTTCCCTTGCTGGTGGGCGGGGCGCTGGTGACCGAAACCGTATTCAGCTGGCCGGGCATGGGGCTTTTGTTCGTCAACGCGCTCGGCACGCGCGATTACCCGGTGCTGATGGCGATCCTCATGGTCGGGGCGCTCGTGGTCGTGCTCGGCAACCTGTTGGCCGACGTGATCGTCGCCCTGATCGACCCGCGCATCAAGCTCGGGCAAGTCTGACTAAAAGGATGTCCGACGCGCTGCTCACCGAGATCATCGCCGTCCCGCCGGCGGGCCGCGCGCATGTGCTCGCCCGCTTCCTGCGCCATAAGCTCGCCGTGTTCGGCGTGGTCGTGATCGCCCTTTTGGGCTTCGCTGCTGCGGCGGCGCCGTGGCTTGCGCCCTACGACCCCGACGAGATCGCCATCGCCCAGCGCTACTTGCCGCCGCTGAGCGAGGGGCGCCTGCTCGGCTCCGACGACCTCGGCCGCGACGTTGAGACCCGGCTGATGTATGCGGGCCGCATCTCGCTCTCGGTCGGCATCGCGGCGATGCTGGTCACGCTGGTCGTCGGCTTCGCGATCGGCGCCTTCGCGGCCTATCTCGGCGGCTTCGTCGACGTGGCGCTGATGCGGCTGACCGACGTGATGCTGTGCTTTCCAAGCGTCTTCCTGCTCTTGTTCGTCGCCGCCTTCGTCACGCCGAGCCTCGGCTCGATCGCGCTGATGATTGGGCTGACCTGCTGGATGGAGATCGCGCGCATCGTGCACGCCCAGATACTTTCGCTGAAATCGGCCGACTTCATCGCGGCGGCCCAGATGGCGGGTGCGCCCGCCTGGCGCATCGTGCTGCGCCAGATCCTGCCCAACACGCTGGCGCCGATGCTGGTCGCCGCGACCTTGAATACGGCCAACGCCATCCTGCTCGAGAGCTATATCAGCTTCCTCGGCTACGGCATCCAGCCGCCGCAGGCGAGCTGGGGCAATATGCTGACCAACGCGCAGAGCGATTTCCAGGTGGACGCATGGCTCGCGGTGTTCCCGGGCCTCGCCATCACGCTTGCGGTCGCGAGCTTCAACTTCATCGGCGACGGGCTGCGCGACGCGCTCGACCCGAGGGTGCGCGATCGGTGACCGGCGCGGCGCCATGACCTTCCCAACGCCATGACCTTCCCGACGCCATGACGACCCTCTTGGAGGTGCAGGAGCTGCGCGTGGCCTTCGGCGAGACGCGCGCCGTCGACGGCATCTCGTTCAGGCTCGCCGAGGGCGAGACGCTAGGGCTCGTGGGCGAGAGCGGCTGCGGCAAATCCACGACCGCGCTGGCGCTGATGGGGCTGCTGCACGACGCTCGCCTCGAGGGCGGCGCGCGGTTCGGCACGCAAGACCTGCTGCGCCTCGACGAAGCCGCGATGCGCCGCATCAGAGGCGCCAAGATCGCCATGATCTTCCAGGATCCGGGGACGGCGCTGCATCCGCTGATCCGGGTGGGCGACCAGGTGTCGGAGGTCTTGCGCCAGCATCTCGGCCTCTCCGCCGCCGCGGCGCGCCTGCGCGCGCTCGACCTGTTCCGCAAGGTCGGCATCGCGGCGCCCGAGCAGCGGCTGCGCGCCTATCCGCACGAATTATCGGGCGGCATGTGCCAGCGCGTCATGATCGCGGCCGCCATCGCTTGCTCGCCGCGCCTGCTCTTGGCCGACGAGCCGACGACGGCGCTCGACGTGACGGTGCAGGCCCAGATCCTGGAGCTGATCCGCGCCGTCTCCGGCGAAGCCGGGATGGCGGTGATCCTGATCACCCACGACCTCGGGGTGGTCGCCGGCATGACCGACAAGGTGGCGGTGATGTATGCCGGCCGCATCGTCGAGACCGCGCCCACCGACGAGCTGTTCGCCGCGCCCGCCCATCCTTACTCGCGGGGTCTCCTCGGTTCGGTGCCCAAGCTCGATAGCGGCTGGGACGAGGATCTGCCCACCATTCCCGGCAATGTGCAGACCGCCGTCGGGGCCGGCGGCTGCCGCTTCGCGCCACGCTGCCCGCTGGCCTCCGACATCTGCCGCAAGGAGCCGGCGCTGGCGCCGGTCGCGGACGGCCATCTCGTGGCGTGCTGGAAGGCGTCATGACCGGAAAGCTGGTCGAGGCGATCTCGCTTTCGCGCCATTATCGCATGAGCCGCGGCCGGATCTTGCGAGCGCTCGACGGCGTCGACATGGCGATCGAGCGCGGCGAGACGCTCGGCCTCGTCGGCGAGAGCGGCAGCGGCAAGTCGACGCTCGGCCGCACCCTGGTCGGACTGCAGGCGCCCACGCTCGGCAGCGTGCGCTTCGATGGAGAGGACACCGCCGGGGCCGATGGCGCGGCGCTACGCCTGCTGCGGCGGCGGCGCCAACTGGTGTTCCAGGACCCGTCGAGCGCGCTCAATCCGCGCATGACGATCGGCTCGACGCTCACCGAGCATCTGCGCGTGCAGGGCTGGAGCAGAAAGGCCGCGCGGGCGCGGGTGCCGGAAGTGCTGGCGCAGGCGGAGCTTCCTGCGGCCTATGCGGGGCGCTACCCGCACGAGATTTCCGGCGGGCAGCGCCAGCGCGCCGTGATCGCCAGGGCGATCAGCACCGACCCCGATTTCATCGTCGCCGACGAACCGGTCTCGGCGCTCGACGTCTCGACGCGGGCGCAGATCATCAACCTGTTGCGCGGGCTGCAACGCAGCCGCGGCCTGACCATGCTGTTCATCAGCCACGACCTGAGCGTCGTCGCCCATACCTGCCGCAACGTCGCGGTGATGTATCTCGGACGCATCGTGGAGCTGGCACCGCGCCAGGCGTTGTTCGCGGCCCCGCTGCACCCCTATACGGCGGCGCTGCTCTCGGCGATCCCGCTGGCGGATCCGCGACGCGAGCGGACGCGCCGGCGCGTCATGCTGAAGGGCGAGACACCCGATCCGTCGTCGGCGCCTTCGGGCTGCCGCTTCCATCCGCGCTGCCCGATCGCCACCGAGGAGTGCGCGCGCATCGATCCGGCGCTACGCGTGCTGGCTCCCGGCCACAGCGCCGCCTGCCACCACGCCGGCAAGGTGCCCGCCCCGTTGTCGACGCGGTGAGAGCGCCGGCGCCCATGATCCACGATGGCGCTGCTGCCGACAATTGGTACGTAGCGTCTTCACTCGGCAGCGCCGCCGGCGTGTCGATCCTCGTCGGCCTCGCCGCTCTTGACCGCCAACTCGAAGGCTTCGCGCGCGCCCTTGACGTGATGGCGCATGAGGAATTCCGCCAGCTCACCGTCCCGGGCCCTCAACGAATCCCGGATGGCGCAATGCTGCGAGACCGCCTCGCGTTGCCTTTGCGGCAGCATCCGATAGCGGCGCCGCATGATCTTGTAGAAAATGTAGAACTCTTCGCACAGAATGCTCGAGAGGAGGGGGCTGCCGCTCGCTCTGGCAATGAAATGATGAAAGCTCATATCGAGGTCGAGCGAGAATTTCTCCGCGAGGCCGTTTGATTGTTGGGCTTGGCAGATGGAGTCGAGAGCGCCGAGCTCGGATTCGTGGATGCGGACTGCGGCCAACCTTGCCGCGATGCCCTCCAAGCCTTCCCGCACATGGAAGAGCTGAATGAACTCCGCAGGGTCAAGGGAGGCGACGCGAGCCCCCTGATGCGGCTTTCGAACGACCAGCCGGCGTCCTTCCAGCCGGCCGATCGCTTCGCGCAGCGGGGCACGGCTGACGCCGAACCGGCGCGAAAGCCGAGGTTCGTTCAGCTTCTCTCCCGGCTTGAGGAACCCGTCGATGATGGCCTGCCCCAGACGCTCCGCCAGCCAGCTGGCCCGATCGGCTCCAGCCGGAGGTTCGATTGCGTCGGCGAATGATATTGTCGACATTCGGCAAGGATCGGGGAAATCAGCGGAAAAATCAACCTGACGAAATTCGGCGCAAACATAGGGCCTTCGCGTACGTTCAGGGGAGGCTATGGCTCGATCTCGGCCTGCCGTCTATCCGAAATCGAGCTTGACGGGTCGATGCTGTCCTGCTTTTTTGTCGACAAAATCGCAAAGCGACGGCACTCCGGTCGCGGCACTCGCCGTCGACCGGGCGCCTTCCTCGTCGAAGGCGCAGGTGCGAGCGAAAACCGAATGAGAGGGAGGAGATGGATGTCGAGGGCCCGCGAAATGATAGGCGCCGGTCTGCTGGCGTGCGTCCTGATTGTCGCGGGGACGCCGACGCAGGCCGCTGACGAGGCGCTGGTCCAGGCGGCGAAGAGGGAAGGGAGCCTGCTCGTCTATGGCTGCGATCCCGGGCAGACCCCAGTCTATCTCGGCGCCTTCCAGAAGAAATATCCCGACATCAAGGTCACGTCCTATCTCGCCGGCTGCTGGCAGATCTACGATCGCCACGTGAGCGAACGCCAAGCCGGGCGGCAGGCGGCTGACGCCTTCTTCGCGACCGAAGACACCATGTCCAAGATGGATGCCGAGAATCTCCTGGCGGACTACCGCTCGCCCGAGCTCGCATCCTTCCCCGCTTACGCGACCCCCGAGGGAAAGCATTACGTTCGCGCAAAGGTCCTGCTGCTCGGGATGACCGCCAACCGAGATTACACCAAAGGCATGAAGCTGCCTGAGGACTGGTTCGATTTCGCCGATCCGCCGGACGCCTGGAAGGGACAAGTGAGCTACTACGACCCACGCACCTCCTCGGCGGCCTTTTCGCTGTTGGCGGCCTTGAACCAGAACTTCGGGTCGCAGAAGACGGCATCGATCTACAAGGGCCTCGTCGCCTCGGGCAGTGCCTTGGCGCCAACGACGCCGGCCGGTCTGTCGATGCTGCTCTCCGGCGAACAGCCGATCATGTTCTATATCGTCAACAATCACTTCAGCGGTGCGGTGGCGAAGGGCGCGCCTCTCGATTTCATCGTGCCCAAATCGGGAACCATAGCCTTGCCGTTCACGATAGCCGAGCTTGGCGGTGCGCCTCATCCCAATGCCGCTCGTCTGTTCGTCGACTTCATGCTGAGCGACGCTCAGACGATCATCCAGAACGCGAACGAATATGCGCTTCGTCAGGGGTCGAAACCGCCTACCGGGATGCCGTCCCTCGATACCGTCAAGATCCTGCCCCTCGACATCGACGCGGCCCTTCGCGACCAGACCAAATTGATCGCCTGGTGGCAGCAGGTGACCGGCATCCGCTGATCCGGCAAGCGGATGTCCATCGTCGTCGAGGAGTTGAGCAAGTCGTTCGGCGCCCATCCCGTCCTGCAATCGATCACCGAGACCTTCGCCGGTTCGGAGATCTCGGTGCTGCTCGGGGCCAGCGGCTGCGGCAAGACGACGACGCTTCGCTGCATCGCCGGCCTGGAGCGGCCTGCATCCGGACGCATAAGCCTTGGCGGCCGCGTCGTCTTCCAAGCCTCCGCGCGAATCTCGGTGCCGGTCGAGAAGCGTCGCATCGCGATGGTGTTTCAGTCCTACGCGATCTGGCCGCACATGACTGTCTTTCAGAACGTCAGCCTCCCGTTGCGGGCTTCGAACATGCGTAAGGACGAAGTCGCCAGGCGGGTCGGCGATGCTCTGAAGATGGTCAGCCTCGACGCAATGGCCGACCGCAGCGCCACCCAATTGTCCGGTGGCCAGCAACAGCGCGTGGCGCTCGCCCGCTGCATCGTGTCGGACTCGGAGTTCATCCTCATGGACGAGCCCTTGAGCAATCTCGACGCCAGGCTGCGGATTGCGATGCGGACCGAAATCCGGGAGCTGCAACGGCGTCTCGACCGCACCATCCTGTTCGTCACGCATGACCAGGAGGAGGCGATGTCGATCGCGGATACGATCTTTCTGTTCCGCGACGGCCGCATCCTGCAGCGGGGCCGGCCAGAGGCCATCTATGAAGAGCCCCGAAGCCGGTATGCCGCCGAGTTCCTGGGCAAGGCCAATATCCTGTCCGAATTCGAATGGAGCGGCGGAGCGCCCGGCCCGTCGGTGGTGCGGCTCAAGGGAGGCGCCGAGTTCGTGCTGCCCGAGGGCATGGTCTCTTTGCCCGGACGCCTGTTGTGCATCCGGCCGGAAAAATGGCGAATGACCGCGCCGGAGACGGGGCGCGCGCTGCAGGGCGAGATCGCGCAGCGCAGCTATGTCGGAGACCGTTGCGAATGCCGCGTGAGGACGACGGCCGGCGATATCACCGTCGTGGAGCTGAGCGGCCGGGACCGCAAGATCGGTGATCGCGTCGCCCTCCATGTCGATCCTCGCGACATCAAGCTGGTCGCGGAGGATTGATCCCTTGCCGATCGCATCATCCGGCTCGCGGCTCGATCCGTCGGCGGCGCTGTGGCTCGCCCTTTTGGCGGTTCTGGTCCTCGCGCTCGTCGTCTCGCCGCTCGCCGCGATCCTCTATCGCGCCTTCGTCGACGTGCGGGTGGGATCGATGGTTCCGACCGCCGCCAACTTCATCAGGGTGCTGTCCGACCAGATCTACTGGAGCGCCTTGCTCAACACGCTGATCGTATCGGGCACCGCAGCCCTGATTGCGACCGGGCTCGGCAGCAGCCTCGCCTGGATGCTGGTGCGCACCGACACGCCCTGCCGGACCATCCTCGAGCGCGTCTGCGAGATGCCCATATTCGTTCCGCCTTTCGTCGGCGCGGTCGCCTGGGCTTTGCTCTTCGCGCCGCGGATCGGCGTCTTCAATCGCATCCTGATCCAGCTCGGCATGAGCTGGCAGTTCAATATCTACAGCTTGACCGGAATGGCTTGCGTCATCGGCATCTACCTTGCGCCCTATGTGATGCTGATCGTCGCTTCCGCCTTGCGAGGCATGGACCCGAGCCTGGAAGAAGCGGCCCGAGTCTCGGGCCTCGGCATCGGGGCGGCGGTGTTGCGCGTAACCTTGCCGCTGCTTGCCCCGGCCCTCACCTCGGGTCTCGTGCTGTCGTTCACGATTGCGATCGGACTGTTCGGGACGCCCATCGTGCTGGGATGGTCCCGCCAAATTCTGCTGCTGACGTCGCGCATCTGGATCAGCGCCCAGGCCGTGCCGCCCGATTACGGGACCATGGCGGTACTGTCCTTCTATCTCATCGTCATTTCGACGATCGCCATCGCCCTGCAGCGGGCAACGCTCGCAGGGCGTTCCTTCACGACGATCACCGGCAAGGGGTTTCGCCCGAGATTGATCGAGCTGGGAGCCTGGCGCTGGGCGACGTTCGCCGCCACCGCGCTGTACATCGTGCTCACCATCCTGGCGCCGGTCGCGGTGCTCGTGGCCGCGGCACTCTCCAGCTACACCTGGTCGAACCACTACAGTCTCGACAATCTCCTGCTGGCTCTGTCTTCGGACGATGTCTGGTTCACGATGAGCAACAGCGTGCTGCTCTCGCTGTTTTCCGCGACCGTCGCGACGGCCATCGGCCTGTGCATCGCCTGGATGGTCGTGAGGACACGCATCGCCGCGCGCGAGGTGATCGAATACCTCGTGCTCCTACCGATCTCCATACCCGGCATCGCCTTCGGTGTCGGGGTGATGCTGGTGTGGATTCGTGCTCCCCTTCCCGTCTACGGGACGGCGCTGATCATCGTCCTGGCTTTCGTCGGACGCTTTACCGCTTACGCCGTCAGGTCGATCTCGGCCAGTCTCATCCAGGTACATCCCGAGCTCGATGAAAGCGCCAGAGTATTCGGCCTGGGGCCGGTGCGGGCTTTCATGCACGTGACACTGCCGCTCATCGTTCCCAGCATCGTGGCCGCCTGGCTGTTGCTCTTTAGTTTCTACATGACGGAGCTTTCGATGGTCGTGCTGCTCTACACGGCCGGAACGCGAACCTTCTCCGTGCTGTCGTTCGAGGTCTGGAACGTCGGCGACTTCTCGCGGCTGGCGGCATTTTCCCTCTTGCAGCTGCTGATCGGGCTAATGCTGACCTCTGTCATAAAAGCATTCTTCGGAGACAGAATAGTCAGGTAAATCGTAAGCAAGACCCCGAAACGAAGCTCCACTCGACCATCAGAACAAAGGAGAAGCATGATGGCTAAGAATCCGCTCGGCGAAACCTTGAAGGCGGGGCGCACCGCCATCGGCGTGTGGGCCAATGATCCCGAGACCGTAGAGCTCTGCGCGTTCCTCGGCTTCGACTGGATCATGATCGACATGATGTTCACCGGCATGGACTTTCGCGATGTGCAGAACATGATCAGAGCCTGCCAGGGAGCCGGCATTACGCCGGTGGTGCGCATGCAGACCAATCCTTGGCACGGCTACGACCCGCGGATCGCGGTCGATCTGTCGCGCATTCAGGGAATCGGCGCCGAATATGTCCTGATCTCGCATTCCGGACTGCGGGAGATCGAGGAGGCTCTGGAGGTCGCCAAGGACTGGCATCGACGGGCTCTGTGGGTTCATCCCTTCAAGGGCCGCGAATGGGACCAACGCATCGACGAGATGGCAGAGGCGACCTACATCATCCCGCATGCCGAGAGTGAGGGATCGATCGCTGATTTCGACCGCATTCTCGACCTGCCCGATCTCAAGATGTTCTTCTTCGCGATGACCGATTTGAGCAAGGTCATCACCGGCGCGAAAAAGCCGGACTTCACCAATCCCGATCTGTGGCGGATGGTCGACAAGGCCGTCAAGAAGGGACAGGAAAGAGGCATCGTCATCGGTGCCAATACGAGCTACGCCTACACGCTGCGCGAGATGCGCGAGCGCGTGAAGCGCCTGCACGATGCGGGCGTCCGCTTCATCATGATCCAGGGCGCGCAGTTCCTGTTCCAGGTCGCGATGATGGAATTCCTTCCGGGCGTGAGAGAAGACCTTGGGCTGAAGTGAGAGGAGGCGGGCGTTTCCATCCGCGCTGCCCGATCGCCACCGAGGAGTGCGCGCGCATCGATCCGGCGCTACGCGTGCTGGCTCCCGGCCACAGCGCCGCCTGCCACCACCCCGGCAAGGTGCCCGGCCCGCTGTCGACGCGGTGAGAGCGTCGGCGCGCGATCTCGGCCATGTCGATCGAGCCTGAAGCCGATCGCGAGGCCACGGACCATCCGGCGGTGGGCCGGTTAGGTTTTGACCTCGTATGTCTTCACCTCTCCGCACGCTTCGCATCTGAAGGTCTGAAGCTCGGGCAGGCCGCCCAGTCTCGGAGTGACCCTGGCGAGCACCATACGCGCCCCGCAGATCGCGCAGTCGGGCGGCTTCTCCTTGGCCTTCCGGGTGTTGGGTTCTTCCGCGACCATCCGTCATGAAAGCGCCTGGCGGCCACGGGCGTCATTGATCTCTCGCAAATATCGGCGGGCTTGCCAGAAACTGGCTCAGTGGCGTCGCAAGCCTTGCATCCGGGCCTCGCTTGGGGTAGGTATGTTCACCGTGTGTTCCGTGAGCTGATGCTGCGGCGCAATATGAATTTGCCAGGTTGCGCCGCAAGGCGGACTTCGCTGTAAATCGCCTGTTGTTTGCAGCGGGCCGCGGACCGGCTGAAGCGGTCGCTGCAGTGCAGCATGAAAGAAGCGCCGCGAGGCAGTTTATCTGTAAATCACCTGTTATTAACAGATGTTGCAGTGCAATATCGAGCCGCAGCGAGGCCCGTGATGAAAGCAGCCTTCTACGAGCGCCGCAGCCCGGCCCGAGAGGTGCTGCGGCTCGGCGAGCAGCCGACGCCGGAGCCCGGCCCCGGCGAGGTGCGCGTCAAGGTCGCGGTCTCGGCCGTCAACCCCTCCGACACCAAAGGCCGCGGCAATTGGCTCGGCGCCACCGCCATGGCCTTTCCGCTCGTCATCCCGCATCAGGACGGGGCCGGCGTCATCGACAAGGTGGGGCCCGGCGTCGACGAGACGCGGCTCGGCGAGCGCGTCTGGGTCTATATGGCGCAGCGCGGCCGGCCCTTCGGCACGGCGGCCAAATACACTTGCGTGCCGGCGATCCGCGCCGTGCCGCTCCCGGCCGGGGCCGATTTCGCCGTCGGCGCCAGCCTCGGCATCCCGGCGATGACCGCCCATTACGCGCTCTTCGCCACCGGCCCGCTGGCCGGCAAGACCGTGTTGGTGCAGGGCGGGGCGGGAGCTGTCGGCTTCTATGCGGTGCAGCTCGCCAAATGGGGCAAGGTCGCCCATGTGGTCGCGACCGTGAGCCGCGAGGCGCAGGCCGAGCAGGCAAGGCTCGCCGGCGCGGACACGGTGATCAACTACAAGACCGAGGATCTGGTGCTGCGCCTGCGGCGGTTGCTGGAGAAGGAGACGCCGATCGATCTCATCGTCGAGGTGGCCTTCGGCGCGAACCAGACGAACGACGTGGCGCTGCTCGCTCGGAACGGCGTGATCGCCGCCTATGCGTCGGACGCCGATCCGCGCCCGGTGTTGGACTTCCCGGCCTTCCTGCAGAAGGACGCGACCTTGCGCATGCTGATCATCTACGAGGCGCCGCAATCGGCGCGCGACGCGGCGGCCCGCGACATCAACGCGCTGATCGACGAGGGGGCGCTCGAGCACCAGGTCGCGGCACGCTACCCGCTCGACGAGATCGCCGCCGCCCATGAGGCCATGGAGGGCGGCAAGCCGATCGGCAAGGTGCTGATCGATATCGGGTGAGCGCCGACCTCTCCCACACGGGGGCACACGGGGAGAGGTGAGGGCGGCCCCCTAACGCAGCTGCTGGATCGCCGAGAGCTGCCAGCTGCCGCCGCGCGGGCGGCGGAAGGTCCATAGCTCCGTGACCTCTTGGGGCTTTGCGGGATCGCCCGACACGATGCGGCCGGAGCTGCGCTCCACCGTCATGTCGAGGATCGAGTAGCGCATGGCGACGGTGGCGTAATCGGCATCGGCCTCGCGCCAGGCCTCGGAGAGATCGCCCTGCAGCAGCTTGGCGCCGGAGACCTTGTCGATGAGGCCCTTCGCCGCGTTGGCGGCGAGCTCCTCCTCGAAATAGGAGGCCATTTCCGGCGTGGCGGCGCGACGCAACCCTCCTACGTCCTCGCGCCCATAGGCCGATTGGATGTCGCCGAGCAGCCGCTCGAACTCGCGGTAATCGGCGGCCGAAACGGCAAGCGGCGGAGGGGCCGCTGCTGCGCCGCCCGGCGATCCGCCCGCAAGGCCGAGACCGGACCTCGCATAGCCCGGCCCGCCGCCCGCCATCGCGGCGCGGCGGGAAAAGAAGCCCATGACCAGGCGCACCAACAGGAAGATCAAGCCGATCTGCAGGATGAGCGAGACGATCGAGCCCAACCCCGAGCCCATGCCGCTGCCGAGCAGCAGCCCGAAAAGCCCGGCGCCGAGGAGCCCGCCCATGAGGCCGCTTCCAAAGCCACCGAAGCCGCCGAAGCGCGAACCCGTCGCCATTGGAGCCGCGGACCCCTGTGGCGTCATCGAACGCTGGATCGGCATCGCTGGTCCGGGCGCGGTCGGCGTCGGGGCCGGCATGCTGAAAGTGCGCGTGCCGCGGCTGCCGAAGCTGAAGCCGCTGCCGGGGCGCGCCTCGGCGGTCGCCACCCCGAGCATCAGCACGGCGGCGGCGGCGATCAGGATGCTTCTCCAACTCGGTCTCGTCATGGCGATCTCACAATGGCGCACCCTGGAACAAGGCGCGCCGGTGATATAGTGACGGTCGATCCCGGTTCACAGGGCCTCATCCTTATGGCCTCCCCCGCGCCTAGGCGCCCACGTTGCGTTGGGCGCCCGCCTCGGCGATCATGCGGGCCACGAGCCTCACGGGAAGGACGCCTCGGATGGTCCCACTGATCGACATCACGCCGTTGCACGCCACCGACTGCCCGACAAGGCGGGCGACCGACGCCGAAATCATGCAGGCGGCGACCGGCTCCGGCTTCATGACGGTCACGGCCACGCCTGAGCTTCTGCCGGCGACGCGCGCGCGTCGCGCCCAAATGCTGAAGCTCTTCGCGCTGCCCGAGGAAGAGAAGCGCAAGCTCTGGCGCCGGAAATACGACCCCGCCCAAGGCAATATCTATCGCGGCTACTTCCCGCTGCTGCCCGGCCCGGCGCAGAATGCCGAGGGTTACGATATGGGCCCCGACATCGTGCATCGCAGGCGCGCCGACGCCGGCGACGACCCCTTGCTCGAGGCAACGCCGCTGCCGCCCGAGCAGAAGCTGCCCGGCTGGCGCGCCGCGACCGCGAACTACTATCGCGCCATGGAGACGACCGGCCGCGTCCTCATGGCCTCGGTGGCGCGCGGCATCGGTCTCGACGAGCGCTTCTTCGATGCCGCCTTCGACGGCGGCAATTCGACCTTGCGCTTCCTGCACTACCCCGATCGTGACGCGGCGGCGATCGGCGAGGGCGCGGTCTTCGTCGAGGAGGGCGGCGTGAGGCGTCGCGTGATCGGCGGCGCCCATGTCGATTCCGGCTTCGTGACCCTGCTCGCGCAAGACGGCGTCGAGGGGCTGCAAGCGCAGGACGCTTCAGGACAATGGGTCGGCGTGCCGCCGCGCGAGGGGACGGTCGCGGTCAATTTCGGCGGTTTGCTCGAGCGCTGGACGGGCGGGCGGATCAAGGCGACGCGGCACCGGGTGCTGAGCCCCGGCCGGCCGAGGCATTCGATCCCGTTCTTCTACGAGCCGCGTGTCGATGCGGTCATCCGGCCCTTGCCCCTCGCCGATGCGGCGGATTTCGAGCCCTTCGTCTATGGCGACCATCTCTGGCAGGCGATGCTGAAGTTTCCGACCTATAAGGGCATGGACGAGGTGCGCAAGGCGCGCGGGGTGCCGAAGGCGGCGTGAAGCGGCGCGCGTCAAAGCGTTGCCAAACCCATTACTTCGGCCGTCCGAGAAGCTTGGCCATTTCGGCTTCGAGCGAATCGAGATCGGATGCTGAGGATGTCCCGCCTTGGGTTGCGGCCGGAGCCGCGGGTTGCGCGGGCGGGGAGGGGCGAGGCGAAGCCTTGCTCGGATCGGGGCGCAACGGAGCGGCGGACGCCGGCAATTGCAGGCTGGGCGTCTGCGGCAGAGGGGCGGACGCCTTCGGCATTTCGGCGGGCCTGGCCGGCGCGGCCGCCCCCGGAGCGCGCAGAGCTTGGCTCGGCACGAGCGGCTTCGCGGGCGGCTCGGCCGCACGGACCGGAGTGGGGGCAGGCGCCTGCTTCTGCGCTACCGGCACGGGCTTCGCAACGGCGGGCTCCGGGCTGGGCGAGGCTCGGGTTGGAACGGGCGCGCCGCCCATGGGGCGACGCAGCGCCTCTTCGAGCTTATGCGCCATGGCGGCGAGATCGGCGTCTGGAACACGGGCGCGCGGGCCAGGCGTGACGACCGCGGGCGCGGTGCCGGCATGCTCCGGCGCTGGCGAGGCCGTGCGTTGGGCGCGATCCGGCTCGGCGCGGGGTGGCGCCGGCTGAGGATCGCTGCGGGGGGGAGGGACCGGCTGCGCCGTCTGCGTCCTCGGCGCGACGTTTGCGGTCTGGGCCGCCGGCATCGGCTGGGGTTGGGGGGCGGCCGGACTTGCCGCGGCACGCGATGCCGGCTCGGTCGGCTGCGCCGGCTCATAGGCGGCCGGCGCGGACGCCGACGCTTGCGAGGGAACGCCCGGCTGCGCCGGAACGCCCTGACCGCGCGGCGGCTGGGCGACCCGACGGATGGTCGGCTCGATCAGTACGTCGTTCGGTCCCCCGATCATCACGAGGTGCTCGACATTGTCCCTGCGCAACAAGATCAGCCGGCGCTGGCGATCGACGTCGAAGGAATCCACCACGCCGAGCCGCGAACGCCTGCTCCGCTGCGAGCCATCGCCCGGAAGGTTCAGGCTTCGCGCCAGCATCCGCCGAATGACCCAGATGAGGATGGCGGCGAGAACGATGAGGGCGACCAGCACAAGGCCGATGCTCACCCATGGCACGGGGCCGCCAAGGAGACTCATGACTTACTCCCGCAAATGCCGGCCGCGCGAAATCCCGAGGCGTCCGGCCGTCGGTGCAAATCGCGAATTGCACATTTTCTCAATCTATGGCGCGAAATTCGAGAGCTGTGCCAAGGGCCGATCGCATCGCCCCTTGGTTTTGTATCCCACATGCCGTTCACTCCGAGCAGGCAGTGATCATGGAGCAACCTATCACGCTTCGCCTGCTTCGTGTCATTAGGGTTAAGGTTTGGTAAACGCGGGATGATCGGCATCGTGCGCAAGTCCAGGCACGATGTCGCCGCGATGCGCCACGTGAAGACGATCCGATGCTCGGGCAGTCTTGCGGGAGGGGCGGCGGGATTGCATGTAGACCCATGCGGGGTTGGCGCGCGGCGAGGCCGTAGCGGGATGCGGGGTTTGTTTGATGAACGTCATATTCGACCGGTTATTGGTCAATTTCCTCAAGAAACATGTGAAAGGGGGGACGTTGCGGGTCGTTCTCCCCTCCGGCGCGACCGAGACCTTCGGCGATAGGCAGAGCCCCGCGGTCGCGGTGCGCCTCGCCGATTCCGCCGCGCTCCTCGCGCTTCTGCGCGACCCGGATCTCGCCTTCGGCGAGCTGTTCATGGACGGACGGCTGCAAGTGCTGGAAGGCAGCATCTACGATCTCCTGGCGGTCGCGGCGCAATCCGTGCGCAACGTGCAAGCGGCCGCCTGGATCAAGGCGCTGAGGCGCCTGCGCGACGCGGCCTGGAAGCTGTTTCCCGGCAATCCCAAGGCCAAGGCCAAGGCCAATGTCGCGCATCACTATGATCTCGATTTTCGCCTCTATCGGACCTTCCTCGACCAGGATTTCCAGTATTCCTGCGCCTATTTCGAGAACGAGGCCCAGACGCTCGAGGAGGCTCAGCTCGCCAAGAAGCGTCACATCGCCGCCAAGCTCCTGGTCCGGCCGGGCCAGCATGTCCTCGATATCGGCTGCGGCTGGGGAGGCCTCGCCCTCTATCTGGCGCGCACCTGCCAGGTGAAGGTCACGGGCGTGACGCTGTCGGAGGAACAGCACAAGGTGGCCCGGGCCCGGATCGCCAAGGAGGGCCTCGACGCGATGATCGACATCCGTCTCATGGACTATCGCGATGTCCGGGGTTCGTTCGACCGCGTGGTGTCGGTCGGCATGTTCGAGCATGTCGGCAAGGGCGACTACGGCGCATTCTTCGGCAGGCTGCGCAATGTCCTGCCGGAAGATGGCGTCGCCCTGCTGCACACGATCGGCTGCGGCGATGAACCCGGCCCGACCAATCCTTGGGTGACGAAATACATCTTCCCGGGCGGCTATATCCCGGCGCTCTCCGATATGACGCCGGTGATCGAGAAGAGCGACCTCATCACCACCGACATCGAGACGCTGCGGCTGCACTACGCCTATACGCTGCAGCACTGGCGCAGCCGCTTCCTGGCCAAGCGCGACGAGATGGCGAAGCTCTACGACGAGCGCTTCTGCCGCATGTGGGAATTCTTCCTGGCGGCCTCCGAAGCCGCCTTCCGCTTCGACCGCACGCTCGTCTTCCAGGTGCAGATGGCGAAGCACGAGGATACGGTGCCGATCACCCGCGACTACATCACCCTGCGCGAGGAGGAACTGCGCAAGATCGAGGCGACCTTGCCGCCGCTCGCACCGGTGGCGCCTCCGCAGTGAATGTCACCGCGGCATCCAGGCCGAGGCGCGTGCCTGCGCCTCGCGCAGGACGATCGCCGGATCGCCCTCGCCATAGACGGCTTCGCTCACCGCCGTGAGATAGGCCTTGCGGATCTGCGTGTAGCTCGGCCCAGGGAAGGACTGCCAGGGCGAGAGGCGCGCAAGCTGCGCCAAGTTCGGGCGAATGAGAGGGTTCTCCTTGACCCAGTCCGCGAGATAGGCGGGATCATCGACGATCTCGGGTCTGAGCGGCAGATAGCCGATCTTGCTGGTGATGATCGTGTAGCCGTGCTTCGAGGTCAGGAACTTCATCAGCTCCCACGCGGCGCGCTGCTTGACCGGATCGTCGCTCAAGATGAAGAGCGCGCTGCCGGAATTCGTCGGATGGGTCGGCTTGTCTCCGAAGGCCGGCATTTCTGCCGCGCGCAGCTCCCATTTGTCCTTGGCGCCGTTCACCAGAAATCTCTGATAGGCGCTGGTCGTCAGGAACATGCCGAGATTGCCGCTCACCATCACGTCCTGCGATTCCGCCTCGCGGATATTCGGCAGAAGACCTGATTTCGCGAAGTCGTGCATCATTTGCAGCACCTCGACGGCCGCCGGCTCGGCGAACGTCAGGCGCTTGCGGTCTTCCGACAGCGTACGCCCGCCATTCGACAGGATCAGCCCCTGCAGCATCCAGTCGTAGTCGAAGATGGTCGGGAAGAAGCCTTGCTTGCCGGCGCGATCCTTGATCGCCTGCGCGGCGGCGCGCACCTCGTCGAAATTACGCGGCGGCTTGTCGGGATCGAGCCCCGCCTCGCGAAACAGGGTCGCGTTATAGAACAGAACCGGCGTCGAGAAGGTGTAGGCAAGGCCGTACATCTTCCCGTCCATGCGGCCGAGCTCGAGGCCAGCCGGCACCATGCCATCGGTATGGGCCTTGATTTCCTCCGCCGGCGTGATGTCGTCGAGCGCCTTGATGCCGAATTGATGCACGTTGAAGTCGAGATCGCCGAAGCCGAGCTGCGCGAGGTCGGGCCTGCGCCCCACCGCGATATCGGCCTGGACGCGCTGGTTGATCTGGTTGGCCGGGACGGCGACGCCCTCGACCTTGATATCGGGGTTGGCGGCCATGAATTCGGCGATCAGCCCGCGCGTCGCCTCGGCGCCGAGGCCCGCATAGGCGAGGTTGTAGTTGTAGAAGCTGATCGTGACGGGCTGCTCGACCTTTGGCGCCATCATCTCGGCGCGGGCTGCGACCGGACCGCCCACGGCAAGCACGCAAGCGGCGATTGCCGCCATCGACGAAGGCCGGTTCATGAATGATCTCCGATAGCGGGAAAGTTGCGCAAGCAGGGTCGCGCCCTCGACGTGTCGACACCTAGCCGCTTCAGGTGACATTCCGTTGAAGCCCGCCAGGGCACGGCGTCATATCCTTGTTACACGCGGTTCCCATAGCGTCGGTCATTACCCGCAGAGGAGAGGTCATGAGCTTCCTGATCGCGCAGATTTCCGACACCCATCTTTCTGCGCAGAAGCCTTTTTTCGTCGAGAATTTCGAGGCGGTCGCCGAGAGCCTGGGCGAGTCCTTGCCCGATCTCGTCGTCAATACGGGCGATGTTTCCCTGAACGGCGCCGATCTGCGCGAGGACCTCGAGACAGGCCGCGATCTGCATGAACGGATCGGGTTGACCTGGCGGGCGATCCCTGGGAATCACGATATCGGCGACAATCGCGAGACCGAGACGAAACAGCCCGTCGATGCCGAGCGCGTCGCCCGCTGGCGAGAGGTGATGGGTGCCGATTTCTGGCAGATGGAGGCGCCAGGCTGGCTCATCATCGGTCTCAATTCGCTGGTGCTGGGAAGCGGCCTCGACGCCGATCGCGAGCAGATCGCCTTCCTGAGCGAATCTGTCGCAGGTCTCGACGGGCGCGCCCTTTTGCTGTTCCTGCACAAGCCGCTCTTCGACGCCGATCCGGGGGAAACGGAGGTCTCGGGCCGTTTCGTCAATCCGGAACCCCGCCGGGTGCTGTTCGAGACCTTGGGCGATATCCGTCCGCGCCTCGTCGGATGCGGCCATGTGCATCAATATCGCGATCACGTAGCGTCCTCCATGCGCCATATCTGGGCTCCGGGGACCTCCTTCATCGTGCCGCGCTGGTTCGGGCCGGATTACGGCATCCGTACCATCGGCTATGTCGAGCATCTGCTCGAGCCCGACGGCAGCTTCGCTTCGCGATTCACCTCGGTCGGAGGCACCGTCGTGCACGATCTCGGCAATATTCCCGAGGCTTATGGCGATTTGCGGCGCTATCGCGAGCGCGCCCATGCCTGACGATACGCAAGAGCGCCGCCACATCGCCATCGAGGGCGCCTCGAACTTTCGGGACTTCGGCGGCTATCCGAGCGCCGATGGCGGGGTCGTCATTCGCGGCCACTTGTTCCGCTCGGCCCATCTTGCCGGCGTGACGGCGAACGGCGCAGCGGTGCTCGCCGATCTCGGCATCGCCACGATCATCGATCTGCGCGGCGTGGAGGAGCGCGCTCGGGCCCCGTCGACATTCGTTAGCGGGAATGGCGTGCGGATCGTCTCCACGCCGGTCGAGCCTGGCACCGCATTGAAGCTGCGTCTGCTCGACGAGCGCGACGCGCTCGATGGCGCCTCGGTGCGGACCCTGATGATCGACGGCTACCGGCGCTACGCGATCGAGGAAGCCCCGAGCTTCGGACGGGCGCTCGCCGCCATCGCCGAGGCGAGCGATGCGCCACTCGTGGTGCATTGCACCGCGGGCAAGGACCGAACCGGCTTCCTCGTCGCCATCATCCAAAGCCTGCTCGGCGTCGATCGCGACAGCGTCTACGCCGATTACGTGGCGACAAATCGTTACTGGGACCGGCTTTCCGCATCGCAGGCGGGCCGTTCCCTTCCGGATACGGCCCGCGAAGCCCTGTTCGCCGCCGACCCCGCCTATCTCGACGCAGCCTTCGCGGCGATCGCGCAGCGTTACGGCTCCGTCGAGGATTTCGCTCGCCAGGCGCTCGCCGGCGACGGGCTCGCCGTCGAGCAGCTTGTGGCCAATCTGCGCAGGGTCGCCGATGCAGCCTCAGCGGCAAGCAAGCGCAGCTCGACCCCGATGCCGCGCTGAGCCGGCCGGCATCCGGAGCCGACGACGGATGGAGCAGACGCTCAGCATCGACCTCGCACCGTCCGCCATCCGCCCGCGGTCGCGGCGCCGCAGCTTCGCCAAGCTCTCGGCCCGCGTTGCGCCCTTCCTGTTCCTCGCGCCCGCCCTCGTCGCGCTCGGCACATGGATCTTCTGGCCGCTGATCGAAGCCTTTCGTCTCAGCTTCTACGAGTGGAATCTCTTGCCGACCTCGCCGAAGACCTTCGTCGGCCTCGAGAACTATCGGCGCATCATCGAGCTTCCGGAGCTGCGGCGCGCGGCTTGGAACACGGTCCTCTACACGCTCGGTCTCCTGCCGCTCACGGTCGGCCTGCCGCTCGCGATCGCGCTTGCGACGCGCAGCATCGGCGGGCGGGCCGGCGGCATCTATCGGGCGCTCGTCTTCGTGCCCATGATCATCGCGCCAGTGGTCGCCGCGATCGTCTGGCGATGGCTCCTCGATCCGGATAGCGGCATCGTCAACGCGTGCTGCGCGGGCTCGGGCTGCACGCGGCCGCTTTCCTGCAGGATCCCCGCCTCGCGCTCTGGACGATCCTGTTCATCACCGGCTGGAAGCTGATCGGCTTCTCGGCGCTGCTCTATGCCGCCGCCATTGCCAATATCGACCAGAGCCTGGTCGAGGCCGCTCGCCTCGACGGCGCGACCGAATGGCAATTGTCGCTGCGCATCATCATCCCGCTGCTATCGCCCCTGATCCTGTTCCTGACCATGCTCACCCTGCTGCACGGCGCGCAATGGAGCTTCGTCTACATCAACGTGCTGACGCAGGGCGGGCCGCTGCTGGCGACCACGAATCTCTACTACCTTCTCTGGGACTATGGCTTCAGCGACTTTGCCATCGGCTGGAGCACTGCGGCCGGCATGATCCTGTTTGCCGCCTACGCGCTCGTCGCCATCTTCGCCTTCAGGCTCATGAACCGCTACGCGATCTATGAAAGTTGATGCGATCGCCATGCCCGCGGCCTCGGCACCGCTGCCGCATCTGCGGTCGCGCCGGTGGCTGACGCGGGCCCGCGGCCATCTCATCTTGATCGCCTTGAGCCTCCTCTCGGTGCTGCCGCTCTATTGGATGATGGTCACCTCGCTGAGACCCGAGAACGAGATCTTCTCGACGGTGCCATGGCCACGGCATCCGAGCCTTGCGAACTTCACCCGCTTGCTGACCGAGGTGCCGTTCGGCCGCATGATCCTCAACACCTTCGTCGTCTCTCTCGCGGTCGCCCTGGGGCAGCTGTTGACGGCCATGCTCGCCGGCTACGCCTTCGCACGCTGGCAGGGCCGGTTGAGCCGCGCCGTCTTCGCGCTGCTCACCGCCACCTGGCTGATCCCGCAGCAAGTGATCATGATCCCGAACTACGCGCTTGTCTCCCGCCTCGGGCTTCTCGACACGCTGCCGGCGTTGATCATCCCGAACCTCGCCTCGGCTTTCGCCATCATGCTGCTCTACCAAAGTTTCCGCAGCTTTCCGCGAGAGCTCATCGAAGCCGCGGTGGTCGACGGCGCGAGCCACTGGGTGCTCCTGTGGAAGATCATCGCGCCCAATATGGGCGCCGCGCTCGCCTCGACCGGCATCCTGATCTTCGTCTCGACCTGGAACGAATATTTCTGGCCGCTGCTGGTCACTCGCAGCATGGATAACGCGGTCATCCAGATCGGTTTGCAGATGTTCTTCACCTCGGAAGGCAACCTCTGGGGGCCGCTGATGGCGGCAGCGACGCTCGCGAGCCTGCCGATCCTCCTCATCTATATCGTGTTGCAGAAGCAGATCGTCGGCAGCTTCCTCAAATCGGGGCTGCGCTGAGGCTCGGGGTGGCTCGAGATCCAGCCGTCCGAGGCGCGGTCAAGCTCGCCTCTTGCGGTCATCATCCCCTCGCATCCGACCTCGGAACGGGCTAGAACATGCCTGATTCGCCGAGGAACCTGCCAATGACCGGCGTCACCGCTCCTTCCACGGTCAACCGATCCAGCCGCAGCCAAAGCCTCGGCTTGATGCTGATGGTGATGGGGCTCTTGATCGGCGGCTTCCTGAGCGTGCTGTTCGTATCGCGCGGGCAGACCTCCCCCTTCATCGGCGTCATGCTCGCCTTGCTTTCCGCGGCCGGCGTGTTCTTTCTCTTCGCTTGCGTCTTTCGCCTGGTGCATTTCGGGCTCGCCCCGGCCGCCAACGATCTGACCCAGGCAGTCGCCGATTCGTCTCCCGATGGAATGTTGATCAGCGGGCCGGGCGGCCAGATCGTCTATGCGAATGAGGCCTATCTCGGCCTTTGCCAAGGCCCGACGCAAGGGGCCGTCACGCCGGTCGAGCGCCTGTTCTCCGGCCCGCCGGAAGTATCCGAGGCGATCTACCGGCTGGCGCAGGCGGCGCGCCAAGGCCGCCGAGCCGTCGAGGAGATCAGACTGACCCAGCCGGTCGGGGGCGGAACCGACGGCGTCGCCTGGTATCGGCTGCGGGTGCGCCCGCTTCCCCGCGAGACAGGCCAGAGCGCGGCGCTCTGGACGGTTTCCGACATTACCCGCGACCGCGAGCGCCAGGAGAACGTGTTCCAGGAGCTGCAGCAGGCGATCGACTATCTCGACCATGCGCCGGCGGGCTTCATGTCGGTCGATGCTTCGGGCGCCATCGCCTATATGAACGCCACGCTCGCTTCCTGGCTCGATTACGACCTGGCGCAGATCGGGGTGGGCGGCCTCAAGCTCTCGGATGTGGTGGCGGGCGATGCCTCTCCCCTGATCACGCATTTGACCGGCGCGCCGGGCGACGTCGCGACCGATATTCTCGACGTCGATCTGAAGAAGCGGGGGGGCGAGACCATTCCGGTGAGGCTGCTGCATCGCGTCGCCTTCGCTCATGACGGGGCGCCGGGCGCTTCGCGCACGCTCGTGCTCGATCGCGGTCCGAAAGGCGATCAGGACGAGGCGCAGCGCGCCGCCGAGGTACGCTTCGCGCGGCTGTTCAATACCACCCCCTTCGCGCTCGCGATCGTCGATGTGACGGGGAAGATTCTCAGCGCCAACGCCTCCTTTCTGCGTCTGTTCGGGGGCGCGCTGCGCGCCGACGGCGGCGAGGGGCGGCAGATTTCGGCCGTCGTGACGGATGCCGGGCGCGCCGCCCTCGAGCGCGCCGTTTCGGCTGCCGCGGAAGGCCGCGCCGCCTCCGCCCCGATCGACGCGACGCTCGCCGGCAAGGACAGCCGTTCGGCGCGCTTCTTCGTAACCCCGACGGGGAATGCCGGCGGCGACGGCGAGGCAGCCATCATCTATGCCATCGAGACCACCGAGCAACGGGCGCTCGAGGCGCAGTTCGCGCAAGCGCAGAAAATGCAGGCCGTGGGTCAGCTCGCCGGCGGGGTCGCGCATGACTTCAACAACGTGCTGCAGGCGATCATCGGCTACTCGGACCTCCTGCTCGCCAACCACCGGCCGACCGATCCCGCTTTCCAAGACATCATCCAGATCAAGCAGAACGCCAACCGCGCCAAGAATCTGGTGCAGCACCTCCTCGCCTTCTCGCGGCGGCAGACGCTGCGGCCGCAAGTCCTGCAGCTGGGCGAGTTGATCAGCGATCTGTCTATGCTGGCGAAGCGGCTCGTCGGCGAGACGGTCAAGCTCGATATCCGTCAGGGCCGCGATCTCTGGGACGTGCACGCCGACGCGACTCAGTTCGAGCAGGCGATCTTGAACCTCGCCGTCAATGCACGAGACGCCATGCCGGGGGGCGGGCAGCTCGCCATCCGCACCCGCAATGTGACGCAGGCCGAATGTGTCGAGTTCAGCCATCAGGGCCTGGCGCCTGCCGATTATGTGCTCGTCGAGATCGAGGATTCGGGAACCGGCATCTCGGCTGAGAATATCGAGAAGATATTCGAGCCCTTCTTCACCACCAAGGAGGTCGGCAAGGGCACCGGGCTCGGGCTGTCGATGGTCTATGGCTTCGTCAAGCAGACTGGCGGCTTCGTCTATTGCGATTCCGTCATCGGCAGGGGAACCGTATTCCGCATCTTCCTGCCGCGTTACGTGGAGGAGGCGAGCCCCTCGGCGAGCGAGGGCGGCAGATTGTCGATCCCTTCGTCGGTCACCGGTGCCGCAAGCGCGATCGCATCGCCCGAGGCGCCGGGCGTCGATCATACGGGCTCCGGCCGGGTGCTGCTCGTCGAGGATGAGGAAGCGGTCCGCAAATTCGCCGCGCGGGCGCTCGCCTCTCGCGGCTACGAGGTGCTCGAGGCCGCCTCGGGACGCGATGCCGTCGATATCGTCGACAAGACGAGCGCTCCGATCGATCTCGTGGTGTCGGACGTGGTCATGCCGGAGATGGACGGCCCATCCTTGATGCGAGAGTTGCGCAAGCGCGATCCCAAGCTCAAGATCATCTTCGTCTCCGGCTATGCGGAGGACGCCTTCGCCAAGAACCTGCCGGAGGGCGAGCGCTTCACTTTCTTGCCGAAGCCGTTCACGCTCAAACAGCTCATCGAAACGGTCAAGACGGCCATCGGTTAGCTCGCCTACACAGTCAGCCGATCCATGTTCGTTCGACGCTGTTTCGTTCGTTCGCCGGACGGGGCTATATTGGCAGCTGGTTGATGGTGGTGACGCGGCACGTGAGCGGCATGGCGCGAGGGGCGAAAACAGGCGAAGGGTGGATTTCCGCATCGCGGCGTTCGCGCGCCTTCGCGCTATTGGCAGGCGCCGCCGCGCTCATCCTTCAGCTCTTCCTTGCTCCGCTGCATCCGGCGGGGGCCGCGCCTTCGTCGACCTCGCTCGCCGAACTGGCCGCGCTCACCGGACAACACAGCGTGCTGTGCGCGGATGGGGCCGGTCATCAGCCCGACAATCCCCTTCACGGGGATGCCGAATGCCCGGGCCTGTGCTGCCAGCTCGGTCATGGGCTTGCGGCGTTCTTGCCGCCTGCGCCGTCCGTCTTTGCCGTCCTTGTCGGCGAATCGGCCGAAATCGCGCTGCCTCGAGCGGCGTCCGCGTCATCGCCGGCACATGCTCCGAACGCGCAACCACGCGGCCCGCCCCAAACCGTCTGAAGACTCTGCGTTCGCTGCGGCTTGCGTCGGTTCGCCGACGGAGTTGCTGGGTTTTCTCTTCAGATCGGAACCTTCCACATGAGATCGACTCAGAAGCTTGCTCTCGCGAGCGTCGTTGCGAGTGTGTTCGTACTCACTGTCTCCGACGCCGCCATCGCCCACGCCCTCCTGGTCAAGGCGGTTCCCGCGGTTGGCGGAGCGATCTCGGCAGCGCCCCCGGAGATCAAGATCACCTTCTCCGAGGCTGTCGAGCCGCGCTTCTCCGGGATCGCCGTCAAGGGCGCGGATGGGCGTGCCGTGGCGACCGCAGCCGCAAGCGTCGATCCCGCCGACCACGCGACGCTCATCGTCCCCGTCAAGGCGGCGCTGCAGCCGGGCACCTATAAGGTGAGTTGGCATGTCGTTTCCATCGACACGCACGCGACGCAGGGCGGCTTCTCCTTCGAAGTGAAGCCCTGATGCCAGAGATCGATGTCCCGCTGATCCTCGCGAGATGGCTGCATTTCGCGAGCCTGATGATCGTCTTCGGGGCATCGCTGTTTCATCTCTGTGCCCTGCCGACGCGGCTGCGTGACGTGTCCCTGCGTGCGCCTGCGGCGACGCATCGGATCGTCGGGGCGGCCGGTTATCTGGCGCTCGGCTCGGGGCTTGGCTGGGCCGCGCGCTCGCTGGTCGTCATGGCGGGTGGCTTAAGCTCGCTTTTCGACTGGGATACCCTTGCGGGCTTCTTCATCGGGACGAGCTTCGGACCGATCTGGCTCGTCCGGATCGCGCTGCTGGTGCTGATCCTGCTGGCTGCGGCGATGCCGATGGACAAGGCCGGCAAGGTGAGACATGCGCTACTCGCCTGCCTCGCTGGAGGAGCTCTCTCGAGCCAGGCATGGCTCGGCCATGCCGCGATGGCGAGCGGAGCGCGGCTCGCCCTCGAGCTCGCTTCATACATCACCCATGTCCTTGCGGCGGGTGCCTGGATAGGGGGGCTCGTGCCGCTCGCCGAGCTGCTCGCCGGGCGAGGGCTTGGAAGGGATGGCTCCGGCATCAGCGGTTATCGTGCGATCCTCCTGCGCTTCTCCAATCTCGGAATGAACCTGGTTTTGCTCATCCTGGCGACCGGCCTCGCCAATGGCGCGTTTCGGCTCCGCTCAGCCCATGACCTCCTCGCCGCGGATTATGGATATGCGATCCTCGCCAAGGGGCTCTTGTTCTCGCTGATGCTCATCGTTGCCGCCGTCAATCGATGGCGATTGATGCCTCGCATCGAAGGCGAAACAGAGCCGGCGCTCGACGATCTGCGGCGCAATATCCTCGTCGAGCTGGCGCTCGCGGTCTTGGTGCTCGGCGTCGCGGCGATCCTCGGTACCTTGCCGCCCCGGGCCTGAGCCGGGTTCCTTCTCGCGCGAGCGAGCGGGAGGATGAGGTCCCTATGTCAGCTGCTCGCAGGTCGCGCTTGCTCGTGTCCCCTGCGCGAGCCTCGCGGCAAGCAGGGGGAGCGTGACGCCGAGCTCCTTCGGCAAGGTCCAGGGCGGATTGACCAGGACGAGACCGCAAGCTCCGAGCCCCGTCGCATCTCCTTCGTTCGAGCCGACATCGAGTTCGACGCGCCAGCTCTCGGGCAGGGAGAGGCACTTCAACCTGTCGATGAAGCGGGCGACGAGGGCGCGGTCCTTCACCGGATACCAGATGAGCGTCATGCCGGCAGGCCACTTCTTCGCGGCGGCCGAAAGGCCGGCGGTGACGCACGCGAATTCGTCGGGAGCTTCGTAAGGCGGATCGACGATCACGAGCCCGCGCCGCTCCTTCGGCGGGATGAAGGCAGCCCAGGCCGTGTAACCGTCGAGCCTCAACGCCTTGGCGCGGGAGCCCGCCGGGAAGAGATGGGCGAGCTTGCCGAAAATGCGTTCCTGCGCCTCGACGGCGAGCAAGCGGTCGTCTCGGCGTAGGAAATGGCGCGTGACGGCTGGCGATCCAGGGTAGGCGAAAGGGCCGCGCTCCGCCCGCCAGGCCGCGACCGCCTCGAGATAAGGCGCGAGGAAGCTGGCAAGACCTGGATCGAGCCGGCCAATGGAGCCGCTGCCGGGATAGTCGGTCAATCGGCCGATGCCGTTTCGCCATTCGCCCGTGCGCCGTGCCTCCTCGCCGCCAAGGTCGTAGGCGCCCCTGCCGGCATGCGTGTCGATGACGCGGAACGGCTTCTGTTTGGAGCGCAAATGGACCAGCATGCGGGCGATGACCGCGTGCTTGAGAACGTCGGCAAAATTTCCGGCGTGAAACCCATGGCGATAGTTCATGGCCCCTCGCGGTGGGGATGCCCGATCCTATCTAACCGCCGGAACGGTGATTTCACCAGCGCCGCAGGCGTCGGGCACGGCGCTGCCACAGGCGCGAAAGCTGCGCAGATCCTTGCTGAGGCAAAAGCGAGCCTCCTCCAGTTCGCCTTGCCGGCAAGAGATGCTCACGGCGCCCGGCTCGATCAGGCCGGGATTGGCCGCGGCGAAGGCTTGGGCAATCTCGGCTGGCGTAGCGTGCAAGGGTGTTGCCGGCGCGATGAGGGTGCTCGGTATCTTGATCTTGCGGAACAGCGCGATCTCCGCCTGATAGTAGAGCGAGGGTGCGAGCCCGGTGCACTCGCCGTGCTTCCTCCATTCGCCGATCGCAAGCCCCTTGTCGCGATAGATTTCGCGCGCGACGTCCAGCGAGGCGCCGGGCACGAAGTTCCGCGACCGGTCGCAAAACGTCGGGTAGTCGCCACTCTCGAATTGCGGCCACAGACCGTGCACGACGAAGCCGAGCCGCCCGCCCGACCGGCATTCGGGCTTTCCCTTGCGGTCACCCTCGACGTCGCAGAAGCCCGGGGACCAGGATAGCGAGAGAAGGTAAAGATCGAAAACGCCTGGCGGCGCGCCATAGCGCTCATGCGCCTCCTGCGCCAGGACGGCGCCCGCGGCACCGAGCATAGATAGGCAGGCGCAGGCGAGCGCCGTCATCGGCCGACTAGGTCGCATCGCTCTCCGATCCCCGGCTCGGCAGATCGCGCCCGTCAGGGACGCGCCTGCTTGCATCCGGGCGCATAGGTGAGATCGCGGTCGAGCCCGACCGGACACCAGGTGACGCCCCAGCCGAAGCTGAACAGGCCCGTATCCTCGTCGACCGAGTAGAAGATCTTGCGGCGGCGATCATCGGAAAACAGGCCGGTCACTCTGCAATAGCGCCGCGGGATGAAGTCCGGGCCGCGCGGACGATAGGCGATCTCGTAGGGTGCGTCGAAATCGGCGATCCGGATCGCTGAATCCCAATAACCCGCCTCC
>JBIOEJ010000032.1:0-47498 GCA_044445965.1 Hyphomicrobiales bacterium | reverse complement strand
GCGCCGCCGCGGCCGTCGCCGATGCGGTACGTGCCCGCGCTGTGCCACGCCATCCGAATGAACAGCCCACCGTAGTGGCCAAAGTCGGCCGGCCACCAATCCTGCGAGTCCGTCATCAAGGCATGAAGGTCCTTGATCACGGCATTCAGGCCGAGGCTCTTGAATTCCTTGGCGTAGTCGAACGCCTCACCCATCGGATCGGACAGGGTGGAGTGCTGGTGGAGAGCCTGAAGGTTCATCTGGTTCGGCCACCAGTCACGGTTCGTGTGTGCATGGGTCCCGCCCGTGAACGGGCACTTGTTCTCACCTGCCATGTTCTCTCCGATCCTGTTCCGCTTTTTCGCGTTCCGTATGTAACTTAGTGGGCCTATTCTCTCAAACTGTTCCAGCTGGGACACTTCGTGAGAACCGGTGGGTGACGGACCAGCCCTTCGAGTGGCAGGGTTTCGAGGCGCTTTCGAGGCTGCGGCATTTTGGCCATGCGGCCAATGAATGCGCGATCTCGCAGCCGGCCTTGTCCATGAAGGTCGACGAGCTCGCTGCCGGCGGGCTGTGGTCACCCCCCTCCGACCTCGCCAGGCTCCTGATCGAGATCTTGCACGCGTGGCGCGGCGACGCGAACGCGTTGCTCCGCAAGGCCACCGCACAAGCCATGCTGACGCCGCAGCAGGGCGGCCCTTTCGGACTTGCCGGCGCCGTCGGCGGCCGACTGAAGGCAGGGATGCGCCCTGCGAAGCGCGCGTGGCTGAGGCGTGCGCGGCGCAATGGCCGGATCCGGAGCCTCGATGCTAAGCCTCACCCAGACTAGGGAAGGATAGAGATTTGAATATGCAGATCGGTCGGACGAGCCGACAGGCCGGCGGGGTCGACAGCGGCTATGCTTGGCTGCGGCTGGCGACCGCCGTGCTCATCAGCACCATCGGCAATGTCGGGCTGTGGGCCTATGTGGTGGCGCTGCCGGCCGTGCAGGCCGATTTCGGGGTGACGCGTGGCGCGGCCTCCCTCCCCTATACGCTCACCATGCTGGGCTTCGCCTTCGGGGGCGTGCTGATGGGGCGCCTGACCGATCGCTTCGGCGTCATGTTGCCGCTCATGATCGGCGCGATCGCGCTTGGCGTCTGCTTTGTCGCCTGCGCTCTCGCGCCCAGCCTTTGGCTGTTCGCGCTCGCCCAAGGGATGCTCGGCTTTCTCGGCTGCTCGTCGCTGTTCGGACCGCTGATGGCGGATGTATCGCATTGGTTCGGGCGCCGGCGCGGCGCCGCGGTCGCGATCGCAGCCGCCGGCAACTACATTTCGGGCGCCGTCTGGCCGCCCATCGAGCAGCATTTCATCGCCAGCATCGGTTGGCGCAGCACCTATATGGGGATCGGGCTGTTCTGCGTGGTGACCATGCTGCCTTTGGCGCTGGTGCTGAGGCGGCCTGCGCCGATTCACGAGACGGTCCACACCGCCGCGCAGGCCAAGAGCATGGAGCGCCCGCTCGGCATGTCGCCGAATGCGCTCCAGGCGCTGCTCGGCCTCGCCGGGCTTGCCTGCTGCGTCGCCATGTCGATGCCGCAGGTCCATCTCGTCGCCTATTGCGCCGATCTCGGTTACGGCCCCGCCGTCGGCGCCGACATGCTGGCGATGATGCTCGGCCTCGGCATCTTCAGCCGCATCGGCTCGGGGTTCGTTGCCGACCGCATCGGAGCGCTCGCAACGCTGCTCATCGGCTCGGCGGCGCAGGGCGCAGCACTCATCCTCTATATCGGCTTCGACGGCCTTGCTTCGCTCTATGCCATCTCGGCCCTGTTCGGCCTGGTGCAAGGCGGCATCGTGCCCTGCTACGCCATCATCGTGCGTGACCACTACCCGCCCAAGGAGGCCGGCACGAGGGTCTCGATCGTCATCATGGCGACCGTTATCGGCATGGCGCTCGGCGGCTGGATGAACGGCCTGATCTTCGATCTCACCGGCTCCTACCAGGCGGCCTTCGCCAATGGCGTCGTGTGGAACGTGCTCAACTTCGCCATCGCGCTGTGGCTGTTCCTGCGCGGCGGCGGCTCGCGCGTCCGCGACAAGATGGCCGTAGTGCCGGCGTAGGTTGGCACATCGCCAGCGGTTGCCGCCGCGGCTCTATGATGCTAGCGCCGCCGGCATGCGCCCGCTCCTGATCGCGCCCTCGATCCTCTCCGCCGATTTCGCCAAGCTCGGCGAGGAGGTGCGCGCCGTCGAGAAGGCGGGCGCGGACTATATCCATGTCGATGTGATGGACGGGCATTTCGTGCCGAACATCACGATCGGACCGAATGTCGTTTCCGCCATCCGGCCGCATGCGGAAAAGCCGCTCGATACGCATCTGATGATCGCGCCGGCAGATCCCTATATCGAGGCCTTCGCCAAGGCCGGCGCCGACACGATCATGATCCATGTCGAGGCTGGCCCCCATCCGCATCGGAGCCTGCAGGCGATCCGCGCCGCCGGAAAGCGCGCCGGCATCGCCCTCAATCCCGGCACGCATGAGAGCGCCGTCGCCTATCTCCTCGACCTCGTCGACCAGATCCTCGTCATGACCGTCAATCCGGGCTTCGGCGGGCAAGAGTTCATTCCCGAGGTGGTCGAGAAGATCGCCCGCATCCGCGCCTTGACGGCAGGGCGCGCCATCGACATCGAGGTGGATGGCGGGTGTTCGCCGAAGACGGCCGGCCAAGTCGCCGCGGCCGGCGCCAATGTTCTCGTGGCGGGAGCTGCCGTGTTCAAGGGCGGTCCGCAGGCTTACGGCGCCAATATCGCAGCCATCCGGCGGGCCGCTGCCTCGGCGCGCGGCGAGATGGCGTAAGACAGGCCGCCGGCCGAATTCCCCGGCGTCGCCATCCGGGCGTCGAAATTCGCGGCCATGCCGCCTATCCGCAGTTTTTGGGCGCCGCGCCGAGGACCGATTGTCGCAATGCTCCGCAAGACGATCCTCATCATCTTCCTCGTGGGTATCGCCACCCTGCTCTACGGAGCGTTCGGGCTGCTCTCGGAATGGCCGGGTGGCGCAAGACCAAGCTACGAGGCCCGCGACGATGACCCGAGATTGACCGCCATCGCCGCCGGAGCCCTGCCGATCATCGAGGCGCTCGAGGGCTATCATGCCGAGCATAAGGCCTACCCGGCCGGCGACGAAGTGGATCTCTCGGCCTTGGCGACCGAGATCGGAAACTCCATCCCAATGCACCCGTCCGCAGGCGCGACCGCACCCGGCGATCTGTGGAGCTACTCGAGGGGGCGTGGGGGATCGAGCTACAGTCTGTCGAAAAAGCTCGGATGGGATACGGCGCTCACCTTCCGTCGAGATGCTCTTGATGCGCAATGGGTCTTCGTGCGCGGCGATGGCACGGACGATGTAACGGTCATTCTGCATCCAAGCCCGCAATCCGCGTCACGATGAGCCGATGGGCTCGGGAGGATCGCAGCTCGGTTCAGCATTGCGGGCCTGCAACGCTCGATGCGGCCTCATCGGCGATTGCCGTGCACGCCGCGCGTTGTTAAAGCCGCTTGCCGGCGAGCCCAAGGACGACCGATGATCTCCCGCTATTCCCGCCCCGCAATGGCCGAGATCTGGGAGCCGCAGACGCGCTTTCGCATCCAGTTCGAGATCGAGGCGCATGCGGCGACCGCGATGGCGAAGCTCGGCGTCATCCCGAAGGCCGCGGCCGAGGAGGTCTGGGAGAAGGGCAAGGACGCCGTCTTCGATGTCGCGCGCATCGATGAGATCGAACGCGAGGTCAAGCACGACACCGTCGCCTTCCTGACGCACCTCAGCGAGATCGTCGGGCCGCAAGCGCGCTTCCTGCATCAGGGCATGACCTCATCGGACGTGCTCGACACCTCGTTCGCGGTGCAGCTCAAGCGCGCCTCCGACATCCTGATCGCCGATCTCGACGCCTTGCTGGCCGCGCTCGAGCGGCGTGCCTTCGAGCATAAGCTGACGCCGATGATCGGCCGTTCGCATGGCATCCATGCCGAGCCTCTGACCTTCGGCCTGAAGCTCGCGGCGGCCTATGCGGAATTCGCCCGCGCCCGGGCGCGCCTCGCCGCCGCCAAGGCTGAGATCGCGACTTGCGCCATCTCGGGGCCGGTCGGCACCTTCGCCAGCGTCGACCCGAGCGTCGAAGCCTATGTGGCGCGCAAGATGGGGCTCGCCGTCGAGCCGGTCTCGACACAGATCATTCCGCGCGACCGCCATGCCATGTTCTTCGCGACGCTCGCGGTGATCGCCTCCTCGATGGAGCGCCTGGCGACGGAGCTGCGCCATCTGCAGCGCAGCGAGGTCTACGAGGCCGAGGAATTCTTCTCGGAAGGGCAGAAGGGTTCTTCCGCCATGCCGCATAAGAGGAACCCGGTCGCCTCCGAGAACATCACCGGCTTGGCGCGGCTGGTGCGCGGCTACGCGCTGCCGGCCCTGGAGAACGTCGCCTTGTGGCACGAGCGCGACATCTCGCATTCCTCCGTCGAGCGCGTCATCGCGCCCGACGCGACGATGGCGCTCGACTTCGCCTTGGCGCGGCTCACGGGCCTGATCGACAAGCTCCTCGTCTACCCGGCCAATATGCGCAAGAACCTCGATCGTCTCGGCGGTCTCGTGAACTCGCAGCGCGTGCTGCTCGCGCTCACCCGGAAGGGCGCTTTGCGCGAGGAGGCCTATCGGCTGGTGCAAAGGAACGCCATGCCGGTCTGGCAGGGCGGCGGCGATTTCCGCACGCTCCTGACGAAAGACAAGGATGTGCGCCGCTATTTGAGCGCCGACGAGATCGCCGCCGAATTCGATCTCGGCTACCACCTCAAGCACGTCGACACGATCTTCGCGCGGGTGTTCGGCGCCCTTCCCTCTCCCGCGAAGCGGGAGAGGGTGGCGAGGCCCTAGCTTGTCGCGACGCAGCAAGCGTTCGTTCGCTGCTATAGCCGAGCCGGGTGAGGAATGGCTCCGCTTGGCACAAACACCCTCATCCTCCCCTCGCTGCGCGAGGGGCACCTTCTCCCGCCAGCGGAAGAAGGTAGCCCGCGTCCGTCTGCTGCTTGCAATTTGCGCGCTGATGCTCACATCAGCGCTGGTCTTCGCCCAGCAAGCGCCTTCGCCTTCGCAAGGAAAGCTCGCAGGCCGCGCCGCGATCGAGGCTCTGATCGGCAACACCATGACCGGCACGGCGGACGGCACCCCCTATTTCGCCTTCTACGACAAGGACGGCACGGTAAGGATGCAGCGCGGCAGCGAGGTCTCGGAAGGGAAATGGTCGATCGACGGCGACAATCTCTGCGAGGAATATCCCGAGGATGACGACGAGACCTGCTACAAGCTCGAGCTCGACGGCGCGAGCGGCATCATGACCGACGAGGACGGCACCGTCTATAAGATCGAGATCATTCCCGGCAATCCCCACAAGCTGTGATCACGCAGCTGCGAACGGACAGCATCGAACGAGGCGGCCTTGAACCACGATTCCTATCCCGACGCCTATATCAAGAACATCCTGACGACGACCAAGACGCTGGCCCTCGTCGGCGCCAGCGCCAATCCGGCGCGGCCGAGCTTCATCGTACTCAAATACCTCTCCGAGCGGGGCTACAAGGTGATCCCGGTCAATCCGGGGCTAGCGGGGCAGAAAATCCTCGGTCTCGAAGTCGTTGCGAGCTTGAAGGATATCAGCGAACCGCTTGATATGGTGGAGATTTTCAGGAACTCCGAGGCGGCGGGTCCAATCACGGACGAAGCCTTGACGCTCGTGCCCAAGCCCAAGGTGATCTGGATGCAGCTCTCGGTGCGCAACGACGCGGCCGCCGCTCGCGCCGAGGCTCGAGGCGTCAGGGTCGTGATGAACCGATGCCCCAAGATCGAATATGGCCGCCTCTCGGGCGAGATCGGCTGGCAGGGCATCAATTCGCGGATCCTCTCCTCGAAGAAGCCGGTGATGTCGGCCAAAGGCTTCCAGAAGCGCGTGATCGGGGTTTAGGGGCCACCCCCAATCCGTCATGGCCGCACTTGGTGCGGCCATCCACGTCTTGCTTCTGCGGCCAAGACCAGGAAGGCGTGGATGGCCGGGCCAAGCCCGGCCATGACGAAAATGGGCGGCGTTGATGTCGTCCGCCCTACCCCAACCGTTTCAGCGCCTCCTCCAGCTTGCCGGCCCGCGCGAGCGCCGTCTCGCGCCGCTCGCGCTGTTCCTCCACGACTTCCTCCGGCGCGCGCTTGACGAAATCGGCATTGGCGAGCTTGGCGTCGATCTTGGCGATGTCGGCAGTCAGGCGGTCGCGCTCCTTGGTCAGCCGCGCGCCTTCGGCGGCGATGTCGATGACGCCCGCGAGCGGCAGCGCGGCGACCTCGCCGCGCACCAGGATCTGTGCCGATTGCGGCGGCGGCTCGCTCGCCGCCTCGACGTTCGACAGGCGCGCCAGGCGCTTCAGGACGGCGTCCCAGCGCTCGAGCCGCGCGGCCGTCTGCGCGCTCGGCGCGATGAGCGCCAGCGGAATCTGCGCGGCCGCCGGCACATGCATTTCGGCGCGGACCGAGCGGATTTCGGTCACGAGGTCGATGAGCCAGCCGATCTCGGCTTCGGCCTCTGGGGCGTCGAGGCCATCGAGTGCCGGCCAGGCGGCGAGCGCCAGCATGCCGCGCGAACCGCCCTCTCCTTGCGCGCTCCACAATTCCTCCGTGATGAAGGGCATGAACGGGTGCAGGAGCTTAACCGCGCCTTCGAGCACAAAGGCGACCGCGGCGCGCATCTCATCCTTCTCAGGCCCGTCCGCGCCTTGCAGCACGGGCTTTGCGAGCTCGAGATACCAATCGCAGAAGCTGTTCCAGACGAAGCGGTAGGCAGCGCCCGCCGCCTCGTTGAACTTGTAGGCTTCGATGCCGGCCGTTACCTCGCGCGCCGCGCGGGCGAGCTCGCCGAGCGCCCATTTGTTCAGCGTTCCCGACATCGAGTTCGGGTCGAAGCCATCGCTGCGCGCGCAGCCGTTCATCTCGGCGAAACGCGCCGCGTTCCAGAGTTTCGTCGCGAAATTGCGATAGCCCTCGACGCGCTGCGCCGACATCTTCAAGTCGCGGCCCTGCGCCGCCATGGCGGCGAGGGTGAAGCGCAAGGCGTCCGCGCCGAACTTGTCGATGAGCGACAAGGGATCGATGACGTTGCCCTTCGACTTCGACATCTTGGCGCCCTTCTCGTCGCGGACGAGCGCGTGGATGTAGACATCGCGGAAGGGCGTCTCCTCCATGAAGTTCAAGCCCATCATCATCATTCGGGCGACCCAGAAGAAGATGATGTCGAAGCCGGTGACCAGCGCATCGGTCGGATAGTAGCGGGCGAGCTCCGGCGTCTTGTCCGGCCAGCCGAGCGTCGAGAACGGCCAGAGCGCCGAGGAAAACCAGGTGTCGAGCACGTCCTCATCGCGCTTGAGGTATCCGGCGCGACGCTCGGGATCGAGCGCGACGGCGCGGGCCTCGTCATGGGTCAGCTCGTTCTTGACGACGCCGCTCGCCAGCGCGCTCGCCAGCGCATCCTCCTGCGTCTCGGCGACGTGGACCTGCCCATCCGGTCCATACCAGGCCGGAATCTGGTGGCCCCACCAGAGCTGACGCGAGACGCACCAAGGCTCGATATTCTCCATCCATTGGAAGAAGGTCTTCTCCCAATTCTGCGGCACGATGCGCGTCTTGCCCTCGCGCACCACCGCCATCGCCTTCTCGGCGAGCGGCTTCACGTCCACGAACCATTGATCGGTCAGATAGGGCTCGACCACCGCGCCCGAACGGTCGCCATGGGGCACGGTATGGGTATGCGGCTCCGTGGCGCGCAACAGGCCGCGCTCCTCCATCATGGCGACGACCCGCTTCCTCGCCTCGAAACGGTCGAGGCCGTTGAGCCCGAAGACGGCGATGAGATCGGTCGAAGGCGGCACGCTCTCGTCGAAGGGGCTCTGGGGCTCGAGCTTCAGCGTCGCGTCCGGCGCGAAGATATTGATGGCGCCGAGCGAATGGCGCTTGCCCACCTCGAAATCGTTGAAGTCGTGCGCTGGCGTGATCTTCACCGCGCCAGTCCCCTTCTCGGGATCGGAATATTCATCGGCGATGATCGGGATCAACCGCCCCACGAGCGGCAACTTCACGCGCTTGCCCACGAGGTGCTTGTAGCGCTCGTCGCCGGGATGCACGGCGACGCCGGTATCGCCGAGCATGGTCTCCGGGCGGGTCGTCGCGACGGTAACGAACTCGCCCGCCTCCGCGCCGTTCTCCTCGACGACCGGATAGGCGAAATGCCAGAGACTGCCCTTGACCTCGACTTGCTCGACCTCGAGGTCCGAGATGGCGGTCTGGAATTGCGGATCCCAGTTGACCAGCCGCTTGTCCTTGTAGACGAGCCCTTGCTTGTGCAGATCGACGAACACCTTGATCACGGCCTTCGACAGGCCCTCATCCATGGTGAAACGCTCGCGCGACCAATCACAGGAAGCCCCTAGCCGCTTGAGCTGATTGACGATGATGCCGCCCGATTCCTCCTTCCAGGCCCAGACGCGCTTCAGGAACTCTTCGCGGCCGAGCGCGCGGCGATCGGGCTGCTGGGTCTCCATGAGCTGGCGTTCGACCACCATCTGGGTGGCGATACCGGCATGGTCCGTGCCCGGCTGCCAGAGCACGTCGCGGCCGCGCATGCGTTCGAAGCGGCACAGCACGTCCTGGAGCGTGTTGTTGAGCGCATGGCCCATATGCAGCGAGCCGGTCACGTTCGGCGGCGGGATCACGATCGTGTAAGGCTTGGCGTCGGCCCGCTCCGGGCGGCCCGCCTTGAAAGCCTGCGCCTCTTCCCAGGCGGCGGCGACACGGCGCTCGACGGCCGCGGGATCGAAAGTCTTATCCATCGTTCCTCAACTTGGGACGGCGCGGCAAACACAGCGCGGGGAAATGCCCCGCGGTTCAAGCCCAGGGTCAGGGTTCAAGTCAACGCAGGGTTCAAGTCAACGCAGGGTTCAAGTCAGCGCGCTCTTAGTTTAGGCGCCATTCGAGGCCTCATCGCGACCAAAGCGGCAAGCTGCTGCGAGACGGAATGGCATGGATGGCCGAGGCAGGGATCGGGCGTCACGCGCGGCTTGCGCCCGCCGGCATCATCTCACCAGGTGAGATTTCGCAAGGCGCCGAGCGCCTCTTGCGCTCGTTGCCGGTTCGGCCTTGCGCCGGGCACCCTTTGTCGCGGCCCGCTTCTCAGCCCTTCGCCATCGCCGCAACCTCTCCGGCGAAATCGTCGCCGCCCTTCTCGATGCCCTCGCCCAGTGCGAAGCGCACGAAACCGGCGATGCGCACCGGCTGCTTGATGGAGTTGCCGAACTCCTGCACCGCCTGGCCGACCGTCACCGATTTTGTTTGCTCATGCACATAGGGCTGATCGATCAGGCAGACCTCCTTGTAGAAGCTCTTGAGGCCGCTCTCGACGATCTTGTCGATCACATGAGGCGGCTTGCCTTGATGCTTCTCCGAAAGGATGGCGCGTTCACGCGCCACCGTCTCCTTGTCGAGCGAGGTGGAATCGAGCGCCAGCGGGTTCGCCGCCGCTACATGCTGGGCGATCTTGCGCCCGAACGGCACGAGCTCGGCGGGCTTGCCAGGCGATTCGAGCGCGACCAGCACGGCGATCTTGCCGAGCCCGTCGGCGACCAGATTGTGGATATAGGTGCCGATGATGCCGTTCACGACCTTGAGGCGCTTGGCGCGCCGCAAGGTCATGTTCTCGCCGATCGTCGCGACCGCGTTGGCGATGGCGTCGGCGACGGTGCCGCCGCCTGGATAGGTCGCGGCCTTCAGCTTCTCGATATTGTCGCCCTTCTCCAGCGCGATATGGGCGATATGGCGCACCAGAGCCTGGAATTTCTCGTTCCTGGCCACGAAATCCGTCTCGGAATTGACCTCGACGACGACGCCCTGGTCGCCGTGATGGGCGAGCGCCACCAGACCCTCGGCGGCGACCCGTCCGGACTTCTTCGCGGCCTTGGAGAGGCCCTTCTTGCGCAGCCAGTCGACCGCAGGCTCGATCGCGCCTTGCGTTTCGCTCAAGGCTGCCTTGCAATCCATCATGCCGGCGCCGGTCTTCTCGCGAAGCTCCTTGACCAAGGAGGCGGAGATCACTGCCATCGCACCCTGCCCTTCTCTTCAACCAACGAAAATTGCGCTGCCGCATTGCGGCAGCGTGACCATGAACTCGCGGCGCCCATGCTCGCTCGACCCGATGCCTGCTCGACCCGATACCGCCTACTCGGCCTCGCCCAAGCTCTTCGCCTGGTCGATCCAATGCTCGCGTTCGATGCGTCCGGAGAGCTTCAGCTCATGATCGAGCGTCTTGGCGTCCCCGGGCGACATGGCGGCGACCTGCCAGAAATGGAAGATGCCGGCATCGTTCATCTTCTTCTCGATCTCGGGACCGAGACCGTGCAGGTGCTTGAGGTCGTCGGGCGCGCCGCGCGGACCGACGAGCCGCTCGAAGGGGACGGTCGCTGCGCCTTGAGCCTCGCCCTCGACCTCCGGCAACACCTCGGCGGCGGGCGCCTCGGCCGCACCCGTGTCGATGCCGAGGTCGCCCTGGTGGCGTGAGATGCCGTCGATCGCGGCGCGCGCCACGAGATCGCAATAAAGCGAGATGGCGCGTCCGGCATCGTCATTGGCCGGAATCGGAAAGGTGATGGAATCGGGATTGCAATTCGTGTCGACGATGGCGACGACAGGGATGCCGAGCTTCTTGGCCTCTTCGATCGCGAGCTGCTCCTTATTGGTGTCGATCACGAAGATGAGATCGGGCGTGCCGCCCATATCCTTGATGCCGCCGAGCGTGCGGTCGAGCTTGTCGCGCTCGCGCGAGAGCATCAGCCGCTCCTTCTTGGTGAGGCCCTGGGCGCCGGTCGCCAGCGACTCCTCGACCTGGCGCAGGCGCTGGATCGAATTCGAGATCGTCTTCCAATTGGTCAGCATGCCGCCGAGCCAGCGGGCATTGACGAAATACTGGGCGCAGCGCTTGGCGGCGTCCGCGATCTGATCGGAGGCTTGGCGCTTCGTGCCGACGAACAGCACGCGCCCGCCACGCGCCACCGTGTCGCTGACCGCCTGCAGGCCACGGTGCAAGAGCGGCACCGTCTGGCCGAGATCGATGATATGCACGCCGTTGCGGATGCCGAAGATGTAGGATTCCATCTTCGGGTTCCAGCGATGCGATTGATGGCCGAAATGGGCGCCAGCTTCCAGAAGCTGACGCATGCTGAATTCGGGTAGCGCCATGTTGTCTCGAGCTCCGGTTGAACCTCCGCGGTCAAAGGCCAGAACACTGGCCACCGGATTGAGCCTCTCGGCTCGGACCGACCGCGTGTGGGATGAGGCGCGCATATAGGGGCGTTTGCGAAAGAGCGCAATCCCTCGCTACCGACATCCCTCGCTACCGACATCCCTCGCCCGCCGGCATCCGGCTGCCTCGAACCCGCTCCACCCAGTTCACGTCCGCGTGAGGGGCCGAATAGGCCGGCGCCTCGCCGTGTTGCTCGTGATCCACAACAGCGGAGAAACATCATGCGAGGTTCGAACCGAACATTTCGGGATCCTGGCGCGGCCACCGCTACCCTATTTGGGCTGTGGCTCGGCATGGCAGTCGCCATCGCTCCGGCTCTCGCCGCCGGAGGCGGTGGAGGAGGCGGAGGCGGAGGTGGGAGCGGCGGAGCGAGCGACGGTGGCAGCAGTGGTGGTGCTGCCCGCAGCGGCGAGGCAAAGATGCCCCCTGCATCGACCTGCTCCAAGGGCCAGATCTTCGACTTGAAGAGGAATAGATGCGTCAAGGCCGAACGGGGCGTCCTGCCGGACGGGGTCGTGACCGAATATGCCTATGCGCTCGCCAAGGAGGCTCGCTACGACGAGGCGCTCGCCGTCCTCGACATGTTGGATAATCCCGACACGCCGCGTGCCCTCAACTATCGCGGCTACGCGACACGCAAGCTCGGCCGCACGGATGAAGGGATCGGCTATTACCTGAAATCGGTCGCGCTCGATCCGACCTACACCCAGGTGCGCGAATATCTCGGCGAAGCCTATGTGGTCGAGGGCCAGATCGGCCTCGCCAAGGCCCAGCTCGCGACCATCAAGACCCTTTGCGGGACCGACTGCGAGGAATATGAGGATCTCGCCGAGGCCATCGAATCGGCGAAGACCGAATGAATGCAAGCAAGCGCGGCAGCGCGGCCTAGGGCGTGTTGACATACAGCCCGGCCAGCTCCCTTCCGGCGCGCTTGAGCGCGTGCCTGATGAGCCGATCGACGAGGTCCGGATAGCTCACTCCGCTCGCCGCGAGCAGCTTCGGATACATGCTGATCGCGGTGAAGCCCGGTAGCGTGTTGACCTCGTTGATCAGCACTCCTCCATCGGCGCGGACGAAGAAATCGATCCGCGCCATCCCTTCGCAATCAAGGGCGCGAAAGGCGCGCGCGCACAGCTCGCGCACCCGCTTGGCCACCGCGGCGGGGAGGTCCGCCGGCACTTTCACCTCGGCGCCGTTCTCATCGAGATATTTGGCTTCATAGCTATAGAAGCTGTGGCGGTTGGTCGGCACGATCTCGCCCGCGACCGAGACGAGGAGCGATCCGTCATCGCCTTCGAGCACGCCGCACTCGACCTCCCGGCCCTTGACGAACTCCTCGACTAGGATTTTCCGGTCATGCGCGAAGGCCTCCTCGAGCGCGGCCTCGAACTCCTCCTTCGTCGAAGCCTTGCCGACCCCGACCGAGGATCCCAGACGGGCCGGCTTGACGAATAGTGCTCGGCCGAGCTCCGCCGCGACCTCGTCGAAGGATGGAGTGTCGAGGGCGGTGAAGGCGCGAAAGCGCGCGATCGGCAAGCCGGCATCGCGCATGAGACGCTTCGCCGCGTCCTTGTCCATCGCCGCTGCCGAGCCGAGCACGCCCGACCCGACATAAGGCACGCCGGCAAGCTCGGCCATGCCCTGCACGGTGCCGTCCTCTCCGAACGGTCCATGCAGCACGGGGAAGACGACATCGACCGCTGCCTGCATGGTCTCGGGCAGGGCTTCGGCCTCGGCCATCACGATCAAGCGGCCCCCTCCCCCCGGCAGAAGGGCCACGCGCGGCCCGGCCTGCGGAACGGCCTTGGGGAAATCGCCGCCCTCCGCCGCGCAGAGCAGCCAGGATCCGTCCCTCGTGATCGCGATCGGAAGCACCTCGTAGCGCCGCTTGTCGAGGGCGCGAAAGACGTTCCCCGCCGACAATACGGAGACGTCGTGCTCGGCCGAGCGACCGCCGAACAACAACCCGACCCTCAATCTTCTGGGCATTCCCTGCCTCCGATAGGCGCTGTAAGTAACATCGCGATTCTCCCGCCACCCGATAAACAGGGGAGCCCTTCATGCTCAAGACGATCGGTCTTGCCGTTCTCACGGCCGGCCTGCTCGCTGCCGGACCAGCTTCTGCCTGCAAGGGGAAGACCGTTCTCTTCTCCGACGATTTCCGCCAACTGGATGACACTTGGCCGGGCGATGTTCCAGGTGCGCTCTCTGTGGAGGACGGCAAGGTCAAGTTCAAGGCCACCCCAAACGCCGCCTATAACGTCCTTTACGGGGGATCGCTGTTCGACGACGCCGATATGTGCGTGACGGTGCAGATTCCCAATAATCTCGACCAAAGGGATTCGGTCGCGGCGGGCCCGATTTTCTGGGGGCAGGATTACGCCAATTACTACGCCTTCTTGATCACTCCCGACGGGAGGGCGGGCCTCGTCCGGCTCTACAGGGGAAAATGGGTCTACCTCGTCAATTACCGCAAGGCCGAAGGGATCAAGGGCGGACCCGGCGACAAGAACGTCTTGCGCCTCACGACCAGCGGCAACACCATCACGGCCTATGTCAACGACGTGAAGTTCTCGACCATAAAATCCCAAGTGCCGCCCGGAGGCGGCCAGGTCGGCTTGCACGCGGAATCCGAGGAGGCCCATCGCAATACCTGGAAATTCATCGATCTCAAGGTGACCGACCTGCCGCCGCAATAGGCCCAGAGACGCGAGACGGCGAGGCTCTCCAACATAGGGCAAATATCGAAAGTCGCGAATGGCCGCGATCCGTTCGCCCGCCCATTCGAGCAGCGAGCATGAGATTCGGACAACCTCGGATAGCTGATCTTGGGTCGATGCACGCGGCATCATGCATTGGCGGGCCGGATGGGCGCCCTCATCTCGCGGTATTTTTTCGCCACCGGTGAATATGGTGAATAAGGAGTTGACGGTGATGCTCCACGCGATGATCTTGGAATCCGGCAACCGAATCCGTCGCTTGCGGCGAGTCGCTCTCACAGGGTTGAAAGTTATGGAGCTTTTTCCCACATATAGTTGTTGACCGGATTGTCAGCCACAATCTCTTGACGAAGAGCGACTCGTCTGTCATCGTCAAAGGCCTGGGCGCGAGACCGCCAGAAGTCTCCGGAAGCGAAGGTTCCGCCTCGGAACGCGATCTGGAAGCGAAGGATCAAGTCTCGCCAGGGGTTCCCGCCGGAAGGCCGATCAACAGGCCGAAAGGCGCGGCGTCAAACAGCGACAAATTCGGGATCAACCCGCGCCGCGGGGCGCGACGGGCTATCTTTGCCTGAACGGATGAGGAAACATTATGCGGATCGAGCGGCGCTTCACCAAGTCCGGCCAGTCTCCGTATGCGGACATCCCCTTCCGCGAAGCCGTGAGCGAAATCCGCAATCCGGACGGCTCGGTCGTCTTCCATATGGACAATTTCGAGGTGCCGAAAGCCTGGAGTCAGGTCGCTTGCGACGTGCTGGCGCAGAAATATTTCCGCCGCGCCGGCGTCGCCACGAAGCTGAAGCGCGTCGAGGAGAACGACGTGCCGTCCTGGCTATGGCGTTCGGTGCCCGACGACAAGGCGCTCGAGGTGCTGCCTGAGGCCGAGCGCTCCGGCGCCGAGCGGTCGGGGAAGCAGGTCTTCGACCGGCTCGCAGGCGCCTGGACCTATTGGGGCTGGAAAGGCGGCTATTTCTCGGCCGAGGAGGATGCGCAGGCCTTCTTCGACGAGATGCGCTTCATGCTGGCCCGTCAGATGGCCGCGCCGAACTCGCCGCAATGGTTCAACACCGGCCTGCATTGGGCCTATGGCATCGACGGGCCGAGCCAGGGCCATTTCTACGTCGATTTCAAGTCGGGGCGGCTGACCAAATCGAAATCCGCCTATGAACACCCCCAGCCCCATGCCTGTTTCATCCAGAGCGTCGCCGACGATCTCGTCAATGAAGGCGGCATCATGGATCTGTGGGTGCGCGAGGCGCGCCTGTTCAAATACGGCTCCGGCACCGGCACCAACTTCTCGCAGCTGCGCGGCGAGGGCGAGCGGCTTTCGGGCGGCGGGCGCTCCTCGGGCCTCATGTCCTTCCTCAAGATCGGCGACCGGGCGGCCGGCGCCATCAAGTCGGGCGGCACCACGCGCCGCGCCGCCAAGATGGTCGTCGTCGATGCCGACCACCCCGACATCGAGGCCTATATCGACTGGAAGGTGAAGGAGGAGCAGAAGGTCGCGGCCCTGGTCGCCGGCTCGCGCATTTGCGAGAAGCATCTGAAGGCCGTGATGCGCGCCTGCGTCAATTGCGAGGGGCCGGGCGATGATTGCTTCGATCCTTCGAAGAATCCGGCGCTGAAGCGCGAGGTCAAGCTCGCCAAGCGCGCCATGGTGCCGGAAAGCTATATCAAGCGCGTCATCCAGTTCGCGCGCCAGGGCTATACCGATATCTCCTTCGACACCTACAACACCGACTGGGATTCGGATGCCTATCTCACCGTCTCCGGCCAGAACTCGAACAATTCAGTGCGCGTCACCGACGCCTTCCTGAACGCCGTCGAGGCCGATGGCGACTGGGCGCTGAAGGCCCGCATCACCGGCAAGGTCACGAAGACGCTGAAAGCCCAAGACCTGTGGGAGAAGATCGGCCACGCGGCCTGGGCCTCCGCCGATCCCGGCATCCAGTTCCATTCGACGATCAATGACTGGCACACCTGCCCGGCCTCGGGGCCGATCCGCGCCTCCAATCCCTGCTCGGAATACATGTTCCTCGACGACACGGCCTGCAATCTCGCCTCGCTGAACCTGTTGCAGTTCTACGACCGCGCGACGAAGCGCTTCGATGTCGGTTCCTACGAGCACACCTGCCGGCTATGGACCTTGGTGCTCGAAATCTCGGTGACCATGGCGCAGTTCCCCTCGCGCGAGATCGCCGAGCTCTCCTATCGCTACCGCACGCTCGGCCTCGGCTACGCCAATATCGGCGGCCTCTTGATGACTATGGGCCTCGCCTATGATTCGGAGGCGGGCCGGGCGCTGTGCGGCGCGCTCACCGCGATCATGACCGGCATCGCCTACTCGACCTCGGCCGAGATGGCTGGCGAGCTCGGCCCCTTCCCGGGCTATGCGCGCAACGCCAAGCCTATGCTGCGCGTGATGCGCAACCATGCGCGCGCCGCGCGCGGCGAGGCCGCTGGCTACGAGGAGCTGGCGACGCGGCCGGTGCCGCTCGATCACGCAACCTGCAAGGCGCTCGGCGAGACCGGCGCCACGCTCGCCGCCCATGCGGTCTCGGCCTGGGAGGCGGCTCTCGCAGGCGGCGAGCGCCATGGCTACCGCAATGCGCAGGCGACCGTGATCGCGCCGACCGGCACGATCGGTCTCGTCATGGATTGCGACACGACCGGGATCGAGCCGGATTTCGCCCTCGTCAAGTTCAAGAAGCTCGCGGGCGGGGGCTATTTCAAGATCATCAACCAGGCCGTTCCCGACGCTCTCGCGGCGCTGGGCTATCGCCCCTCCGAGATCGCCGAAATCGAGGCCTATGCGGTCGGCCATGGCTCGCTGCGCCGGGCGCCGGCCATCAATCATGCGGCGCTCGCCGCCAAGGGCTTCTCGGACGAGAAGCTGGCGGCCGTCGAAAAGGCGCTCCCTTCGGCGTTCGACATCAAGTTCGTCTTCAACAAATGGACGCTCGGCGCTGAGTTCCTTCACGAAAAGCTCGAAGTGCCGCTGGCTCGCCTCGACAACCCCGCTTTCGACCTCCTGACTCATCTCGGCTTCTCGAAAGCCGAGATCGAGGCGGCGAACACCCATGTCTGCGGAGCCATGACGCTCGAAGGCGCGCCGCATCTGAGGCGCGAGCATTATCCGGTCTTCGATTGCGCCAGCCCCTGCGGGCGGATCGGCAAGCGCTATCTCTCGGTCGAGAGCCATATTCGCATGATGGCGGCGGCGCAGCCTTTCATCTCCGGCGCCATCTCCAAGACCATCAACATGGCGAATGACGCGACCGTCGCGGAGTGCAAGGCGGCTTATCTCCTCTCCTGGCGCCTGGCGCTGAAGGCGAATGCGCTCTACCGCGACGGCTCGAAGCTGTCGCAGCCGCTCAACGCCTCCCTCGTCGCAGATGAAGAGGATGAGGAGGACGCGGTCGAAGCGCTTCTCGCCCAGCCGGCCGCGGCGCGCGCATCAGCGATGGCCGAGAAGATCGTCGAGCGCATCATCATCGAGAAGAAGGTGCGCGAGCGCGAGAAGCTGCCGAACCGGCGCAAGGGCTACACGCAGAAGGCGCGTGTCGGCGGCCACAAGATCTACCTCACCACGGGCGAATATGAGGATGGACGCCTCGGCGAGATCTTCATCGACATGCACAAGGAGGGCGCGGCCTTCCGCTCGCTGATGAACAACTTCGCCATCGCCATCTCGCTAGGGCTGCAATATGGCGTGCCGCTCGACGAATATGTCGATGCCTTCACCTTCACGCGCTTCGAGCCGGCGGGCTTGGTGCAAGGCAACGAGGCGATCAAGAACGCGACCTCGATCCTCGACTATATCTTCCGCGAGCTCGCCATCTCCTATCTCGACCGCACCGATCTCGCCCATGTCGATCCGAGCGAGATCGGCCATGACGTGCTCGATCGCGGCAGACCCTCTTCGGAGGGTGCCCCGCCCTCCCCACCGGCCACCGCCTTGGTGTCGAAGGGGCTGACACGCGGCCGAACGGAGCGGATGATGCTGACGACGATCGGCACAGGCGGCGACGGGCGCGGCCCGCATCTCTACGCCGTCGACGGCGCGGCAGCGCTGAAGAGCAGCCTTTCCGAGCCGGTGGCGCATTACGAAGCCACGCCTTCGGGCTTCGATCCCGCCGCTCGCCACGCCCATGAGGAGCAGGGGGCGCTGGCGCTCGACAGCCCGATGCCCCATTCGGGCGAAGCCATGGGCAAGCCCGAAGCCGTCAAGCGCGCCGAAGCCAAGGCCAAGGGCTATGTCGGGGAAGCCTGCCCCGAATGCGCCAACTTCACGCTCGTGCGCAACGGCACGTGCCTGAAGTGCGAGACGTGCGGCGCCACGACGGGGTGTAGTTGAACAATACCAACGGGGCGGGTCCGGACGCTTGGCCCGGATACATGGGCCCTCAAGTTGTCGTCCGCGGCATCGCGTTTCCCGATGGGGACCGCGAGCGATCCTGGCGTCCACTTAAGCTCGGGAATATCCTTGACCTGGTCCCGCGCACGTCGAAGGGTCGCGCAACCCGCTTCGCTCAGCGTCTGATGGCGCGGAGAAACTTCTGCCGGCTCGCCACCTTTGGACGTCTTCTTGAATGCGGCCAATCCGCGTGACAGCGAAACGCCGGCAGAGAGCATCTCGGCGATGTCGCGGTAATCTCTCGCCTCGGCACGATCCAGCGTAGCCTTGAGCTTCGTCGCCATGACGTCCTCGAGCGAAGCGACAAGCAGGGTCCCGTCGCGCGTTTCCAGCGGCATGCGGGACGATTAGCCTATGTGTTCTCGGGGCCGTGCATCCATGCCGGGATGTCCCGCTCGGCGTGGAGCACCCGCCATATGTCGATATGATCGTCTCGTTCGACATAGAAGACGAGATAGGGGAACCGCTTCAGAGACCGGCTACGCAGACCCGGAAGGTTCAATTCATAGGCGTATCGCGAGGAGCCGGCCGCTGGATGGTTGGAGATAGTGCGATAGGCACTTTCAACCGAGGCGACGAAGCTTGAGGCGATCTGCTCGCCGGCCTCGCGTGCATAGTAATCGACGGCTTCTTCTATATCCCGTCGGGCCTGTTCGCGCGGAACGGTCGGTTTCGCACTCATCCCGTCTTGCGATTGCGCACCCGCTCGCGCAAGCTATCAAAATAAGCTGCATCGACTGGCGTCGTGGGCGACGATGACGCGCCATCGAGCAGAAGCTGGCGTAGCTGTTGGCGATCCTGATCCTTGCGGATCAGTTCGCGGACGTACTCGCTGCTGGTGCCATAGCCGCGGCCGGCGACCTGCTCGTCGACAAAGGATTTGAGTGCGTCGGGCAATGAGATATTCATCGTGCTCATGATCCAAAAATAAGTGCCATGGCAAAATTTGGCAAGAAGACCTTCGCGACTTACCGGTGTCACGGAGTGTAGGATCAAGCCCGCGCATCGCCATGACGAACGGGTGCGCCGATTGATCGTCCAAGCCGCGCCGCGCTGGCTCCCGACGCCTTGGCGTCGATCAAATCATTTGGCGCTATCGGTTGCCGACTTCCTGCCGCGCAGCCCGAAGATCATCATGACGGCGCCGAGGGCTCCCACCACCCCTGAGACCTGTCCGACCGTCCGCATCAGCGCTTCGGGATCGTTCGACTTCGGCGCAATCGTCGACATGCCGAAGAAAAATGCAACCGCCACGAGAATCACAACCAGACCGACGATGACGATCCGCCAATTCGTGCGCCGCATGCTTTGGCCTCTGCCCTTCAAACACCGTGCCCCATCTGCAGGGATTGCCCGCCGCTAGCCAAATCACGCTGTCGTGACGCGGTAACCGACCCCTCGGACGATCCCCGTGATCGCAGTATCGCATGGCGGTTCCCTGCCGCGCCCGCGCGCTCCAAGGCGGCTTGACACTCCGGTCGATTTGCCCGCCCCATGGTCTTCGCGAGAACCGCTGTACCGCGTCCGGACCACCCATGAGCCTCGTTGCGACCATCCTTTGGTTGGCCAACCTTATTTGCGACACGGCAGGTCAGCTGGCCTTCAAGGGCGCATCCGTCGGCGCCGGCGGGGTGGGAGGCCTTGCGCGTTGGAGGCGGTTGTTGGGCGCCCCCCTCCTCTGGTTCGGGATCGGCCTGTTCGTCCTGGAAGCTTTCCTGTGGCTCTGCTTCCTGACCCTCGTCCCGCTCTCGCAAGGCGTGATGGTCGGCAGCGTCAACATCATCGGGGTGATGATCGGCGGGTGGATCTTCTTCGGCGAGCACGTCACGCCGCCGCGCGCGGGCGCGATCATGCTGATCGCGGTCGGGGTCGGCCTCGTCGGATGGGGCGCGGCATGAGGAAGGGCATGCTGCTCATCGGGTTCATCGTGCTCTTGGCCTTCGACACCCTCGGCCAGGTCGCCTTCAAGCTCGCGGGAGAGCATGCTGCGCCGATCGATGGGGGAATCGAATTCCTGCGCCGATTATCGCTTGAGCCTTGGGTCCTGGCGATCGTCGCGGCTTATTTCGGAGCGTTCCTCACCTACATGACCCTGATCAAGGACGCCCCGATCGGTCCCCTCTTCGCGGCCTCGCATCTCGAGATCGTCACGGTGTCGCTGATCTCGATCCTTGTTTTCGGAGAGAGGCTCGCCCTGGTGCAGATCGTCGGCTGCCTCGCCATTCTCGGGGGCGTGTGCCTGCTCGCCGCGACCGAGGAGGAGGTTACCTCCGCTGGACCGATCTCGACGGCCGGCACCCATCTGCCGGGGAAAATCGATCCACAAGTTCAATAAGTTGTCGCCAGGCCTTCGCGGACGGATGGGCACTACCCGTTGGGGCCGAACCAGGAGGAGCCCCTGGTGATGCTGCGCGAGCTGCCGCCGACCTCCGGGCTCGCTCCCCGGTTCGGCGATCTGTTCAGGGCCGTCCGGACCGATTCGGACCTGGCGAGCGACATCGCGCGGCTCCTTCGCACGCCGCAGGTCCAGATCGAGTGCTCCGGAACCGCCTGCCTTGTCGTTGCGCTCGAATATCTGAAGACCCGGTCCCGCAAGCGCACCGTCATCGTCCCGGCCTACACCTGTCCGCTCGTCCCGCTCGCGGCCGCGCATACGGGCTTGCGCGTGGTCGCCTGCGACACGGCGGCGGGCGGCCTCGAGCTCGACCTCGACCATCTGCGGCGCCTCGTCGACCGGGACACGCTATGCGTCGTTCCAACCCATTATGGTGGGGCCTTGGCCGATATCGGGCGGGTGCGCCGGCTCGTCGAATCCCTCTCGCCCGAGATCGTCGTCGTCGAGGATGCGGCGCAGGCGTTCGGCGCCCGTTGGCATGACGCAAGCGTGGGCTTCGCGGGTCATATCGGCTTCTACAGCTTCGCCGCGGGAAAGGGCTTCACCCTGTTCGAGGGCGGCTGCCTCGTCAGCGACGATGCGTCCATGCGGGCGGGGCTCAGAGCCATGGGCTCGGCCGTGATCAAGCCATCGCTGGCCCTCGAGGCGCGCAGGATCAGCGAGCTGATCGGCTATCATGCCCTTTACGGCCCCTTTGGCCTCAGGCTGAGCTACGGCATGGCGAGACGACGCCGGCTGAAGCGGGGCGACGATATCCGGGCCGTCGGCGATTATTTCGAAAGTTCGATTCCGTTGCACCCGGTCGGCGCCTGGCGCAGGCGGGTCGGGAGCCAAAGCCTCACGCGTCTCGAAGGACATCTGGAGCTTACCCGCCGGCGCTTCAGGCGCATCCAAGAGCGCATCGGCAAGATCACGCCGGAAATCGCCGTCCACGCGCAGCAGCCCGGCACTTATCCGACCGGCACTTTCGTATTCGTGACGCTGCCGACGAGACGCCATTGCGATCAGGTATTGGCCGAGCTTTGGCCATCAGGCCTCGGCGTGACAAGGCTGTTCGCCCGCGCCATCGGCGACTACCCATATCTCGCAGGCGCGCTCGCGGCCTCGTCGACCCCGAACGCCCGCGAACTCGCGGCCCGCACGCTGACCGTGACGACGAGCGAGCTCCTCGAGGACGAGGAGCTCGAGACCATTTGCGCCGTCATCGAGAAGGCTTGTCGCCCGTCATGACGAAGATGCGCGGCGCAGCTATGCGAAGTGCAATATCCCCCAAACCGCGCTAGAACATCGCAAGAACGCCATTAGCCACTTATGAATTGACGCATGCCGCACACGCTCACGATCCTCGTCATCGCGCTCGCCCTCCTGGCGCTGTGGGGCCTCGTCTCGCTGCTGCGCGGCCTCGGGCACGTCGCGGGCGCCAGGGCGAAGATCGCGTGCGTCGTCGATCAGCATCTCGAGACGCTGGCGCGGCGCAAGCTCACCCTCGTCAAGACCGATCATTACGGCGTCGTCGATGACGGGGCTTGGCGCAAGGAATATCGCTATTTCATCGAGAAGGTGATGCTGCCGCAGCTCTCGGCCGATGAGCGGCGCGCGATCGTCTTTCGGCGCGAGGCGCTGTTCGACGAGCTGATCGCCAGCCGTGTCGAGGCCCGCACCGGCGAGCTTCGGGCCTCGCTCGCCATGTCGCAGGACATGTCGCCTTCCGAATTCGAGCATTGGTGCAAGGCGGCGCTGCATGCCGCCGGCTGGAGCGCCCGCGCCACCGGCACCTCCGGCGATCAGGGCGCCGACGTGGTCGCCGAGAAGGACGGCGTCACCATCGTCCTGCAATGCAAACTGCACCGCTCGGCCATCGGCAACAAGGCGGTGCAGGAGGCCTTCACGGCACAGAAGCATTATGGCGCGGCGGCGGCGGCCGTGGTCTCGAACGCCGCCTTCACGCGCTCGGCCGAAGCCCTGTCGCGCACCACCGGCGTGCTCTTATGCCATTACAGCGACCTCGCAAGGCTCGACGATCTCTTGGCGGCGGCGAGAGCGTCGGCGGGGTAACGCTGGAACGCGTCAGCGCTTCTTCGGCGCGCCTTTGCCGCTCGGGGCTCCCGCGCCTTGATCGTCGCCGGACATCTGCGACTTGATCATGAAGGTCAGGATCGGGCTCGCCACATCGGCGACCGCCGCCTTGCTGATCCCTTTCGCCGCGTCATAGCTCCCCGTCAGCATCACCACGCGACCGAGATTCGGCGACAGATCGAGGGGGGTCGTTCCGTCGTCGGAAAATACGTTCTGCGGCTTCTGATCGATGCCGTCCGATTGCGGCGCGTTGCTGTACTGCACCACGACCGTGCTCTTGCCGGTCACGATGGCGAAATAGCAGACCTCGCCCTCGGTGCGGCAAGGGAACATTCCGGGCTGGGGTTGGGCGGGCGCTGCAGCGGCAGCGGGTTGCTTCGGCGCGGCAGCCTTCGGCGGAGCGGCTCGTGTCGGGGCGGCGAGGGCCAGGGCGGCCACGGCAATGACGGCCATCGCGATACGCATGCATTCCTCCTGTGATGGGGCCTGGAGACGTAGCCCCCAGGCCGGTTGAATTTAGCGCGGCCGGATCACAAGACAAGCGCCGAGGGAGCGGGCCGCGCTTGCGGCCGTCGAGGCGTTGAAACCCGAGGGGGGCACTTCCGTATCTCGCATATGAAGATCGCCATCATCGGAACCGGCATCGCGGGCAATGGGGCTGCCTATGCGCTCGCCGCCGGTTCGCGCCACGCCATAACGGTTTACGAGAAGGCGTTGCGGCCGGGAGGCCACAGCGCCACCGTCGACATAGACTATGACGGCGCAAGGATCGCCGTCGATACCGGCTTCATCGTCTACAACGAGCCGAACTACCCGAACCTCACGGCGCTCTTCCAGGAGCTCGGCATCGCGACCCAGCAATCCGATATGGGGTTGTCGGTCTCGATCGGCGGCGGCAAGCGCGAATGGGCGGCGCGCGACTACAAGGTCGTCACGGGCTTCCTGGCGCGCCGGCGCAACGCCGTCTCGCCGCGCTTCTGGGCGATGATCAAGGAGATCCTGCGCTTCCACCGGGAAGCGCCGCTCGACCGGTCGCGAGGCGAGATGCGAGGCCGCAGCCTGCGGCAATATCTCGCCGAGAAGCGCTACGGCAGCGGCATGATCGAGGACTACCTCAAGCCCATGGGCGCGGCGATCTGGTCGATGCCTCCTTGCCGCATCCTCGATTTTCCCGCCGAGAGCTTCGTCGCCTTCTTCGAGAACCACCATCTGATGAAATGGCGGCGGCCGATTTGGCGCACGGTGACGGGCGGCGCCCGCACTTATGTCGAAGCGATGACCGGCCATTACCGCGACCGGCTCCGCCTCGGCTGCGGCGCGGCCTGCGTCGAGCGCCGACCGGACGGCGTCTTCGTCACCGGCACCGACGGCTACACGGAGCGGTTCGATCAGGTGATCCTCGCCTCCCATACCGACGAGACGCTGGCCATGCTCGGCGACGCGTCCGATGCCGAGCGCGGCATCCTTTCCGCCATCGCCTATCGCCCGAACAAGGTCTATCTGCATCGCGACCAGCGGCTGATGCCCCGCCGCAAAGCCGCTTGGTCGGCCTGGAACGTGCTCGATTGGGGCGGGTGCGAGGACGAGATCGCCGTGACCTATTGGATGAACGCGTTGCAGGGGATCGACCACCGCAAGCCCCTCTTCATCAGCCTCAATCCGCCTTTCGAGCCTGCCGCCAACCTGACCTTCGAGCGCTTCAGCTATTGCCATCCGCAATATGACGCGGCCGCCCTCGAGGCGCAGAGGCAGCTGCCCCGGATCCAGGGGCGTTCGCGGCTATGGTTCGTCGGCGCCTGGACCGGCTATGGCTTCCATGAGGATGGCCTGGTCTCGGGGCTCGAGGTCGCCGAGCGCCTGGGCGCACGGCTCTCCTGGCGGACGCCCCCGGCGCAGATGGCCGCGGAATGAGGGGCGCGGCGCAAATAGCGGCTCCTCGGGCGCCGTCGGCGGCAGCCGTACTCTATGACGGGCATGTGATGCATGCCAGGCTTCGTCCGATCGCTCACCGCTTCCGCTATCGCGTCTTTTCGCTCTTGATCGATCTCGACCGGCTCGATGCGGCAGACCGGCTCTCGCCCTTGTTCGGCGTCAACCGCGGCAATCTCGTCTCCTTCCATGAGCGGGATCACGGCCGGCGCGACGGCACGCCGCTCGCCGAGCAGGCGCGCCGCCTCGCAGGCGAAGCGGGTGTCGAGGGCGAGATCGGCCGCGTCCTGCTGATGTGCTATCCGCGCATTCTCGGCTATGCCTTCAATCCGCTCTCGGTCTATTATCTTCACGACCGCTCCGGGGCCTTGAGTTGCATCCTCTACGAGGTGCGCAATACCTTCTCCGAGCGCCATATCTATGTCGCGCCCGTGCGGCCTGCAGAACTCGATCGCACGGGCTTGCGTCAGGCGCGCGACAAGCTACTTTACGTGTCGCCTTTCATCGACATGGCCATGCGTTACGAGTTCTACCTGAAGCCGCCTGGCGATAGCCTGTTCCTGCGCATCGGCGAATGCGACAGGGACGGCATGCTGCTCATCGCAACCTTCGCGGGGGCGAAGCGGGCTGTGTCGACGCGTCAGCTCCTGGCCTCTTGCCTCGCCGTGCCGGCGCTCGGCCTCAAGGTCATCGGCGCCATCCATTGGGAGGCGCTCAAGCTGTGGCTGAAGGGCCTGCGCCTCATGGCCCGCCCTGCCCCGCCTGCCGCCACGAGCCTCGACGCCAAGGGCGCCTTCAGCGGCGCGCCCGTGCCCGAAGCCGCCGACGCCGGACCGAGCGTTGCGCGCCGGCTTTCCCTTGATCCGCACTGAGCCTTCGATAAACGATGAAGCCGCCAAGATGAAACCGCCAAGATGAAACGGCCATGACGACCACCAGCCAGGCTTCGGGCAATCCTCTCCCGAATAACGCCGCCGACAACGGCTTTCCCGCCGACGTGCCGTATCTCGTGCGCAAGGTTCTCGCTCCCCTGACCCGCATCGAGGACGGGTCGTTGCGCGTCACCTTGCCGGATGGGCGGCTGGTGCGGCTCGAAGGCGCGCGGCCGGGGCCGCAGGCCGAGCTCGTCATCAAGGATTACGCCTTCGCACGCCGTGTTTTGGCCGCGGGCGAGGTCGGCTTCGGCGAAGGCTATCTCCAGGGCGAGTGGGATTCTCCGAGACTCGAGACCCTGATCGAGCTCATGAGCGTCAACCACGAGGCGATCATCGAGGCGCTGCCCGGGCGCTTCTGGAAGCGGGTGCTGCGGCTCGCAGGCCACGCCCTCAACCGCAATACGCGCTCCGGCGCCCGCCAGAACATCAGGGCCCATTACGATCTCGGCAACGCCTTCTACGAGACCTGGCTCGACCGCACGATGACCTACTCCTCGGCCGTCTTCGCGCCGGGCGACGACGATCTCGCCGCGGCCCAGACGCGCAAATACCGCCTGATCGCCGAGCGCGCCGGCCTGCAGCCAGGCGACAACGTGCTCGAGATCGGCTGCGGCTGGGGCGGCTTCGCCGAATTCGCCGCCAAGGAGCTCGGCTGCAAGGTCACCGGCCTCACCATCTCCAAGGAGCAGTTCGAGTTCGCCACGGAGCGGATGCGCCTGGCCGGGCTCGAGGATCGCGTCACCATCGCCATGCGCGATTACCGCGACGAACAGGGCATCTTCGACCGCATCGTCTCGATCGAGATGTTCGAGGCGGTGGGCGAAGGCTTCTGGCCGAGCTTCTTCCGCCAGATGCGCGAGCGTCTGCGGCCGGGCGGCACGGCCGCGCTGCAGGTGATCACCATCGCCGAGCGGCTCTGGCCTTCCTATCGGAGCGATGTGGATTTCATCCGCCGCTACATCTTCCCGGGCGGCATGTTGCCGACCGCGACCATCATGCGCGGCCTCGGCGAGACCTACGGGCTCACCATGCTGAACGAGTGGGCCTTCCGCCAGGACTACGCGGCGACGCTCGCCCAATGGCGCGAACGCTTCCTCGCCGCCTGGCCGAAGCTCAAGCCGCTGGGCTTCGACGAACGCTTCCGCCGCATGTGGGAATACTACCTCTCCTATTGCGAAGGCGGCTTCCGCGCCGGCACGATCGATGTGCGCCAGATGGTGTTCGGGCGCTCGGAGGGAAAGTGAGCTCCGACAATGCCTTCAAAGGGCATCTCGATGTGCGCTTCGTGTCACGCCGAGGACAGACGACAGAGGACGGAATCTGTCCTCCGCCCTCAATCCCTGCGCCGATCCCAGCCCGTCGCCCGCGCCATCAACGGGAAGTAGAGCCTATAGGGCAGGATGCGCGCGAATTTGCAGATCAGGGCTAAGCGTTTCGGGAAGGTGATCTCGAAGCCGCCCGTGGCGAAGCCGTCGGCGATGCGGCGCGCCGCTTCCCCCTCCCCCATCAGGAACGGCATCGGGAAATCGTTCTTGCCCGTGAGCGGCGTCTCGACGAAGCCCGGATTGATGATCTGCAAGGTCACGCCCATCCGGTCGCAGTCGAATTTCAAGGCTTCGCAAAGATGGATGGCGGCGGCCTTGGAGGCGCCATAGGCGGCGGCCTTGGGCAGGCCGGTATAGCCCGCGATCGAGGCGGTGACGCCGATCTGGCCGCGCTTGCGCTCCGCCATGCGCGGCAACACCGCCGCGAGCCCGTTGACGACGCCGAAGACATTGACGTCGAAGGCCTGGCGGAAGGCGTCCGCGTCGAATTTCCCCGCCCGCACGTAGGGCGCGATGCCGGCATTCAGGAGAGCGAGCACGATCGGCCCATGCGCCAGCTCGATGGCGGCGACGGCGCGCTCCATCGCCGCCGCATCGGTCACGTCGCAAGGATGGCCGACGATGCGCCCGCCCTGCCCCTTGGCTTCGCTCGCCAGCGCATCGAGCGCATCGGCCGAGCGCGCGCTGGCAGCGACGGTGAAGCCGCGCCTGGCGAGCTCGCGCGCCGTCGCCCGCCCGATGCCGGAGCTCGCTCCCGTCACCCAGGCGACGCCGTCCGCCGGCTTGGCGCGATAGCTCATTTGGCGCGACAGCTCATGATGCCCCACCATCTCTTCGAAGATCCCCTCAGCCTATCACGCCGAAGGAGCGAGCGCGATGTGGAGCGCCCTAGCGCTTAATCGCTTCGTGCTCGATCGCTTCGATGGCGTCGTGTGGGGGGAAACTCTATAATGACGAGGTTACGAATGTGTCGCTCCGGCGCGGCGCCGATTCCGACCGACGCGAACCAGCCACGTGCAAAAAGAGCATTTCCAATGCTGAGAGCGCTAGCCTTCGTCCTCGTCATGGCTTTTGCCGCAGCGTCGCCGGCGGCCGACGATGTCAAGCAGCAAAAAATCGCCGAATTGATCCGAACGACAAAGTTGCAAGATATGTTCGAGCAACAGATCGCGCAGTCGCGCGCCTCATATCTGGAGTTCGGCAAGAAGATACTTGCACAGATACAGAATGAAAGCGACGTGACGGATCCCGCGGAGAAGGCTCGCCTCGACGCCATCTTTCAGCGCTATTTGAAGCGCGGCACATCCCTCTGGAAGGCCGAGGATCTCGTGGCACTCTGGTCGCAGCACTACGGCCAGGACCTCAGCAGCGACGATCTCGATCAAATCCTTGCCTTCTACAAGTCGCCGATCGGCCAGAAGGCCGTGGCCGCAAGCCAGGCCGCCACGGCCGCATTCACGAACGCGCTCGCCATTCAATCGCAACAGCGCCTGCGCGAGGCGATCGAGCAACTTGCGGCCGATCTCAGGGGAGCCATCACCAAGTAAAGCCGTGTCACGATGTCCCGGCGTCCGTCCCCGAAGTTCGACCGGGCTCGCGTGACTCCGGGATCGACGCGACGGCGAGGCAGCCGAGGCCCTCGAGCGTCGCGCGCACCGCGGCCTCGATCGGCGTATGGGGCTCGGCGCCGATGACACCCATAAGGCGCGTATTGTCGAGGCTGATCGGCTCGCGCCAGAGATAGCGCATCTCGCGCATTTCCCGGAACAGCGTCACGAAGGGCGAAAGCGCAGCGAGCACCATCCAGGGGAAACGCCTTACAGGCAGGCGCGGATTGCCCACCGCCTTGCGGATCGCCTCGATCATCCGCGTCCCGTCCGCATCGAAATGCCCGGCGAAATGGAAGCTCTCGAACGGGGCGAGAGCGTCGCCCCGCTCGACCAGCCGCATCATGGTCTCCGCGACATCGGGCAGATAGGCCCAGGCATGGCCGATGCCCGGCCTGCCGGGGTAGCTGATCGCGGCGACCGGACGGCCGGGCTTCACCAGCCCTTGCGCGAACCAGTTATTGCCTACCTTGGGCCCGAAGAAATCGCCGGCGCGTACGATCAGCGTGCGCAGGCCGGTCTCGGACGCCACGCGCAGCCGCCGCTCCATCTCGGCCCGGACCGCGCCTTTGCGCGTCAGGGGATGCTGGGGCGAGGATTCCCTCAATACCGGAAAGGCGTCGGGGCCGAAATTGTAGATGCTGCCAGGCAGGACGATCCTTGCGCCCGTGGCGCGCGCCGCGGCGATGCTGCTCTCGAGCATCGGCAGCACCAGCTCGCCCCATTTGCGATAACCTGGCGGGTTGACCGCATGCACGATGAGCGACGTGCCCTCGGCGGCGGCGCGCACATCCTCCGGGCGCGTGGCGTCGCCGATCATCCAGGCGAGGCCCTGCATCCGCTGCTTGGCCCCGGCGGGGTTGCGATTGAGCGCCCGCACCCGCCAGCCGCGCGCCACGAGCTTTGCCGCCATCTCGCCGCCGATTCCACCTGTGGCGCCGAGCACCAGCGCCGTCTTCTCCTTCGACATCGCGACCTCCGCTGCTTGTCGATCCGCTACGGCGCGGAACATGCGCTTGCCGCGTCCCATGCAAAATTGTCGAATTCCATATAGTCGCTATACATCCTCGTATGACCACCCATAGCCCCGGCTGGGAGCTGCATCGCTCCTTCCTCGCCGTGCTGCGCGAGGGCTCCCTATCGGGCGCCGCCCGCGCGCTCGGCCTCACCCAGCCCACCATCGGCCGGCATATCGCGGCTCTCGAGACGGCGCTCGGCCTTGCGCTCTTCACGCGCTCGCCGCACGGCCTCGTCGCGACCGAGGCCGCGGCGGAGCTTCGCCCCTTCGCCGAGACCATGGCGGCGAGCGCCGATGCTCTGCTCCGGGCAGCCTCGGGAAGCGGCCATGAGACGCGCGGCACGGTGCGCATCACGGCGAGCGAGGTGATCGGCGCCGAGGTGGTGCCTTCCATCCTCGCCAAGCTGCGCGAAGCCCATCCGGCGCTCGTCATCGAGCTCGTCCTCTCGAACAGGAACGACGACCTGTTGCGCCGCGACGCCGACATCGCCATCCGCATGCTGCACCCCACGCAAGGCGCGCTCCTCGCACGGCGCGTCGGCGAGGTGCCCTTGGGCTTCCACGCCCACCGGCGCTATCTCGACCGGCATGGAACCCCCCGCAACATGGAGGAGCTTCGGACCCATGCGCTGATCGGCTTCGACCGGGAGACCGCCTCGGCGCGCGCCCTCCGCGCTCGCGGCATCCCCGTCGACCGGGAGATGTTCGCCTTGCGGGCGGATAGCGACCTTGCCCAGCTCGCGGCCATCCGGGCGGGCTTCGGCATCGGCATTTGCCAGATCGGGCTCGGACGCCGCGATCGCGACCTCGTGCACCTCCTGCCGGCGATTTTCGCGCTCGGGCTCGAGACCTTCGTCGTCATGCACGAGGATCTGCGCGCCGGCCGGCGCTATCGCGTCGTCTTCGACGCGCTGGTCGAAGGGCTCGCGAGCTACATCGCGACGGGCGGGCCAGACGCGTAGGGCGAGGAATGGGGTGGGGGGCGCTTTGATCAAGTGTGGATCGAACAGCGGCCGCCGCCGCCCGCCCTTGCCAAATGGGCGGACTAATGGCCTAACAACGTGGGGTTGCGATGTGCCGATAGCGGTAACGGCCGGCGGATTTCCGGGGGCGACACGATGATAGACCGGCGATGGATCATCCTTTGCGTGTTGTTCGTGGCACGAACCGCGATAAGCTTTCAGTTCCAATCGGTCGGCTCGGTCGCGCCGCTTCTGGGTCAGACCCTTTCCGTCAACTACACCGAGATCGGGACGTTGATCGGGCTCTTCTTCCTGCCTGGCGCCTTGATCTCGCTGCCGGGTGGCCTGTTCATGCAACGCTTCGGCGATAAGCGGATTTGCGCCGTCGGTCTCAGCCTGATGGTGGCCGGCGGCATCGTCTTGGGCGAAAGCCATGATTTCGGCATGGCCTTCGCCGGCAGGCTCGTCAGCGGCACCGGCGCCATCCTCCTCAATCAGGTGCTCACCAAGATGACGACCGACTGGTTCGCCGGCCGCGAGATCGTGTTCGCCATGGCTGTGCTGCTGGCCAGCTGGCCTTTCGGCATCGCCGCGGGCCTCGTCATCCAACCTTGGATGGGCGCGAGCTTCGGATGGCCCGTCGTCATGTATATGGTAGCTTCCCTCTGTGGGTTGGCGCTGCTTCTTGTTGCCCTGGCCTACCGGACGCCAGTCGGGGCGAGCGCGCCCGCCGAGGCGTTCGCCTCTGCAGGCGTGTTCGTCCTCCCGCCGCGCCGGCAGATCATGCCGCTGACGGTCGCCGGCATTATCTGGGGGAACGCCAATGTCGGTCTCGTCTTGTTCTTCAGCTTCATGCCGCAGCTCCTCGGCGAGTTCGGCTATTCGCCGGTCGCCTCGGCCTCGCTGCCGAGCACCGCGCTCTGGATCATCATGCTGTCGGTGCCGCTCGGCGGCTATATCACCGAGCGGCTCGGTGAGCCGGATGCCGCGATCCTACTGTGCTGCACTTTCACGGCGCTCGCGCTTGCGCTCATCTGCCTCGATATTTCACCGCCCCTCCTCTGCGCGGCCTTCGGGGTGGCAATGGGCCCTCCCGCCGGCGCGCTCCTGGCGCTGCCGGCCCGCATTCTCGGGGCCAAGGATCGCGCGGCCGGGCTGGGCTTGTTCTTCACCTGGTATTACGCGCTCATGACGCTCGGGCCAGCGATCGCCGGATGGCTGCGGGACAGTTGGGGCACCTCCGCCACCGCTTTGCAGCTCGCCTCGGCGCTTTTCCTCACCATCGCCCCCTTGCTCTTGCTATTCAATCGCCTGATAGCGATAGCCCCGACCGCTGCGGGGTTGCCCAGAACGGACTGAAGAGACGAGCTGAAGAGAACTGCCATGCCGACCGACCTGTTGTTCCGCGCCGACGCCTATGGCCGCGAATGCCCGGCGAAGATCCTTGCCGTGAACGAGCGCGGCGGTATCGTGCTCGACCGCACGGTGTTCTATGCGCAAGGCGGCGGCCAGCCCGGCGACAAGGGCGCGATCGAGGTCGATGGGCGAAGCATCGCCATCGCCACCGCGGTCTACGACCAAGGCGACAAGAGCATCGTCGTGCATGTGCCCGCCGCGGGCGCAGCGCCGCCGCCTGTCGGTGCCGCCGCGACGGCCAGGCTCGATTGGGCGGCGCGCTTTGCGCGCATGCGCATCCACACGGCGCTGCACCTCCTCTCTTGCGTGCTCCCCTACCCGGTCACGGGCGGCGCCATCGGCGAGGGCGAAGGGCGGCTCGATTTCGACATACCGGAAGCCGGGCTCGACAAGGACGAGCTCACCGCGAAGCTCCAGGCGCTGGTCGACCGCGACGCCAGAGTCGGGCAGCGCTGGATCACCGACGAAGAGCTTCTCGCCAATCCGGGCCTCGTGAAGACCATGTCGGTGAAGCCGCCGATGGGCTCCGGCAAGGTGCGGCTCGTCGAGATCGAAGGCATCGATCTGCAGCCTTGCGGCGGCACCCATGTGGCGCGCACCGGCGAGATCGGCCAGGTGCGCGTCACCGCCATCGAGAAGAAGGGCAAGCAAAACCGGCGCGTGCGCATCGGGCTCGCTTGAAGGCTCCGGGTCGGTTGGCGTGACTCTTCGTCGGCACAAGAACCAGATGACCCTGCCCCACAGCGCTTCCGGCAAAAGCGAGCGTGAGCTCGCGCTCACCCTCCTCTCCGCGCATGCGGTGCGCGAGCGCGCCCATGAGATGGCGGCGCTCTGCGAGGCCGGCCGCCTAGACCACTGGCGCATCGACCGCGGAAAGCTGCCGGCCACGGCGGATTATGTGGTTGATACGATCAGGAAAAATTACCCCACGCTCGACATTCCCTTCCATGCGCGCTGGCGCCATTTCGCGGCCGGCGGCGTCGATCGCTGGGCCGCGCTCGAAGCTCTCCGGCGCTGGCCGGACGAGGCGAGCCTCGCCCGCGCGGCCTTCGATCTCGCCATCGTCAGCGTGCTTCTCGACGCCGGCGCCGGCCCGGATTGGCGCTATCGCCTCGAGGATGGATCGTCCTTGGCGCGCTCCGAGGGCCTCGCCGTCGCCTCGCTCGAGATGTTCGCGCGGGGCGCCTTCTCGGCTGACCCGCGCGACAAGCTGCGCGCCGACGCCTCGCGTCTCGCGGCGATCGATGCCTCCGACCTCGCCGACGGGTTCAAGGTGACCGCGCGCAATCCTCTGGTCGGGCTCGAGGGCCGCGCGGCGCTCTTGCGGGCGCTCGGACGCGCCGCCTTGGACGCGCCCTCGATCTTCGGCAAGATGGGCGCCCCACGCCCGGGCGGACTCTTCGATCACCTCGTCGATCCACGGGCCAAAACCGTCGCCATCCCGGCCTCCGCCATCCTCGAGGCGGTGCTCACCCATCTCGGGCCGATCTGGCCGTCTCGCCTGTCGCTCGGCGGGGTCGGGCTCGGCGATTGCTGGCGGCACCCGGCGCTCAGGCGCCCCGACGCCACCGACGGGCTCATACCCTTCCACAAGCTCTCGCAATGGCTCTCCTATTCGCTGATCGAACCGCTGCAATGGGCAGGTGCGAAGGTGACTGGGATCGACGCCCTCACCGGCTTGCCCGAATACCGCAATGGCGGGCTGTTCATCGATTTCGGCGTGCTCGCCTTGCAGGATCCCGGCGAAGCAAGCAGTCCGCAGGAGCCGGCCTCCCCGCTCGTCGTCGAGTGGCGGGCGCTGACGGTCGCGCTGCTCGACGAGATCGCCACCCTGATCCGCCGCACGCTCCGGCTCGACGCGGCGTCCCTGCCATTGGCCAAGGTCCTGGAGGGCGGCACATGGGCCGCGGGGCGCCGCATCGCCCGCGAGAAACGCGCCGACGGCTCGCCGCCCTTGACGATCGTCAGCGACGGCACGGTATTCTAAGGACCAGCCGGCAAGGAACGGTTGCTCAAGACCGGCGGCCAACTCAGCGCGAACGAGGAAGAAATATGGAAGGCGTCACCGTCGTCGATCACCCGCTCGTCGGCCACAAGCTCACCTTGATGCGCGACAAGCGGCGCTCGACCAAGGGGTTCCGCCAGCTTCTCCACGAGATCGGCATGCTGCTCTGCTATGAGGTGACGCGCGATCTGCCGACCGAGATGATCGAGGTCGAGACGCCGCTCGGGACCATGATGGCGCCGCAGATCGCCGGCAAGAAACTGGTCTTCGCGCCGATCCTGCGCGCCGGCGTCGGCTTCCTCGACGGCATGCTCGAGCTCGTGCCATCGGCGCGCGTCGCCCATATCGGCCTCTACCGCGATCCGCAGACGCTGACCGCGGTCGAGTACTACTTCAAGGCGCCGCAGGATGTCGCCGAGCGGCTGGTGATCATCATGGACCCGATGCTCGCCACCGCGAACTCGGCGACCGCCGCGGTCGAGCGGCTGAAGGAGCACGGCGCCAAGGATATGCGCTTCGTCTGCCTCTTGGCCGCGCCCGAAGGCATCGCCAAGCTCCGCGGCGAGCATCCGGATGTGCGCATCTGGACGGCTGCGATCGATACCAGGTTGGACGAGCACGGCTATATCCTCCCGGGCCTGGGCGATGCCGGCGACCGCATGTTCGGCACGCGCTGATGCCCGAGCAAAATCCGCTTCTCGCCGACTGGTCCACACCCTTCGGGGCACCACCCTTCGGCGCGATCGCGCCGGAGCATTTCCGCCCGGCCTTCGATGAGAGCCTCGCCGCGCATCGAAGGGAGATCGACGCGATAGCCGCCGATCCTGAGGAACCGACATTCGCCAATACCATCGAGGCGCTGGAGTTGGGCGGGCGGCCCCTACGCCAAGTCTCGAGGGTGTTCTTCAACCTGGCGGGCGCCGACACCAATGACGCCTTGCAAGCGATCGAGCGCGATGTCGCACCGCTCCTCGCCCGTCACAGGAACGCGATCTATCTCGACGAAGGATTGTTCCGGCGCATCGACGCCGTGTTCGCTAGCCGCCGACAGCTCACCTTGTCCGCCGAGCAGGAGCGCGTGCTCGAGCGCTATCGCACCGCCTTCCTGCGTGCCGGCGCCGGCAAGGCGCCCGAGGTCAAGTCGCGGCTCGCCGCGATCGCCGAACGTCTCGCGACGCTCGGCACGCGCTTCGGCCAGAACGTGCTCGCCGATGAACGCGCCTGGGCGCTCGAGCTCGCGGGCGAGGAGGAGCTGGCGGGCCTGCCCGGCTTCCTGCGCGATGCCGCAGCCAAGGCCGCGACCGATCGCGGCCTTGCGGGCAAGCATGTCGTGACCTTGTCGCGTTCCTCGATCGAGCCCTTCCTCCAATTCTCGACGCGGCGCGATCTGCGCGAGACGGCATTCAAGGCCTGGATCGCGCGCGGCGAACAGGGCGAGACCGATAATCGCCCGATCATCTCCGAGATCGTCGCGCTTCGCGCCGAGAGGGCGAAACTCCTCGGTTATGAGAGCTTCGCGCAGTTCCGCCTCGCCGACCAGATGGCGAAGACGCCGGAGGCGGCCATGGATCTCCTGGTCGGTGTCTGGCAGCCGGCGCGCCTCAGGGCGCTCGCCGAGCAGAAGGCGCTGCAGGCGCTCGTCGACGCGGAAGGCGCGAATTTCGAGATCGCCGCCTGGGATTGGCGCTTCTATGCGGAGCGTCGGCGAAAGCGCGAGTTCGACCTCGACGAGAGCGAGCTCAAGCCATTCCTGCAGCTCGACCGGATGATCGAAGCGGCCTTCGAGACCGCGCGCCGGCTGTTCGGCCTCAGCTTCACCGAACGCTTCGACGTGCCGGTCTATCATGAAGATGTGCGCGTCTTCGAGGTGAAGGACGCCGCCGGACGCCATGTCGGCCTGTTCCTCGGCGATTATTTCGCCCGGGCCTCGAAGCGCAGCGGCGCCTGGATGAGCTCATACCGCTCTCAGGAGAAACTCGGCGGCGAGATCCGCCCGATCATCGTCAACGTCATGAATTTCGCCAAGGCCGCAGCCGGCGCGCCCGCGCTGCTTTCCTTCGACGATGCCCACACGCTGTTCCACGAATTCGGCCATGCGCTGCACGGCCTCCTCTCCGACGTCACCTATCCGCTGATCGCGGGCACCAGCGTGCCGAGCGATTTCGTCGAGTTCCCCTCCCAGCTCTACGAGCACTGGCTGGAACGCCCCGAAACGCTGCGGCGCTTTGCCCTCCACTACCGCAGCGGCGAACCGATGCCCGAGGGGCTGCTCTCCCGGCTGCTCGCGAGCCGCACCTTCAACCAGGGATTTGCGACCGTCGAATATCTCGCCTCCGCGATCGTCGACCTGAAGATGCATCTCGACGGGCAGCCCGACGCGTTCGACCCGGAGGCCTTCGAGAGGAGGGTCCTCGCCGAGATCGAGATGCCGGACGCCGTCGTGATGCGACACCGGCCGCCCCATTTCCAGCATGTCTTTACGGGCGACGGCTACTCCTCCGCCTATTACAGCTATCTCTGGTCGGAGGTGCTCGATGCCGACGGCTTCGGTGCCTTCGAGGAGGCAGGCGATGCCTTCGACCCGGCGCTCGCCGCCCGCCTGCGCGATTTCGTCTTCGCCGCCGGCAATCGCCGCGATCCCGACGAAGCCTATCGGGCTTTCCGCGGCCGCGGACCCGATCCCGCGGCGCTGCTGCGCAAGCGCGGTTTGCTCGAAGCATCAAGATAGAAGGAAGAGGCCATGACGTTTTCCATCGTTGCGCGCTGCCCCGATACGGGACAGGTCGGGATCTGCATCGCCACATCCTCGCCCTCGGTCGGCAACCGCTGCATGTTCGCTGCGGCAAATGTCGGGGCGGTGGCGTTCCAGGCCTGCGCCGAGCCGCGCCTCGGCCGGCTCGGCCTCGACATGCTCGCGCAAGGGCATTCGCCCGAACGCGTGGTGAAGGAGCTGGTCGAGACCGACCCCGGCCATGAATGGCGCCAGATCGGCATCGTCGACGCGCAGGGGCGAGTAGCGGCGCGCACCGGCGCCAACAACCGCAATTATGCCGGCCACGTGATCGGCGAACAGATGGTGGCGCTCGGCAATCTCCTATCCGGCGAGCCGGTGCCGCGCGCCATCGCCGAAGGGTTCGCGCGCGCCAAGGGCCAGAAATTCGAGGAGCGGCTGATGCGGGCCATCGAGGCCGGGCGCGACGCCGGCGGCCAGGTCGAAGGCCAGACCTCGTCGGCCATCCTGACCTATGACCGTCTGCCCTTCGCCTATGTGGATTTGCGCGTCGACCACGCTTTCGAGCCGATCGCGGAGCTGCGGCGCATCCTCGATTGGCACAAGCCCTTGCTCGACTACTATGTCGAGCGCTCCAGCAATTACCGCATCGCGAGGCACAAGGACTGGCTCAAGGAAAAAGGCGTGGCGCGAGAGTTCGGCCGCCCGCCGGCGAAGGCGGCCGCCGGTTGAGATGGGCCGGCGGACGGAGGGTGCGCCTCCCGCGCACCATCGTGGGCGGCGAGACGCCGCCCCTCCGTGGCCGCCGCCCTCCTCAGCCCCCAGCCAAATACAGCCTCGCGCCTTCCGCCAGCACGCGCAGGCCCATGGCCAGATCCTCGCGCTTGGTGTCTTCGGCCCAATGATGGCTGATGCCCCCGACCGAGGGCACGAACAGCATCGCGGCCGGGAGCTTGCGCGCCAGATACTGCGCGTCATGTCCGGCGCCGCTCTGCAGGCGCTGCCAGCGTTTCGGAGCCAGCGCTTCCGCCGCGCCGGCGAGCGCCTCCTGTAGCGCCGTGTCGCAGGCGACAGGCGAAGATCTGCTCACCACCTCGAGCGTCGCGGTCGAGCGCTCGCGGCGGTTGCTCTCCTGGACGGCGCGGCACAGCACCTCGTCCAATCGCTGCAGCACTTCCGGCGAGATGTCGCGGAACTGGAAATAGACCTCCGCGCGCCCGGGGATGATCGAAGGCGCGCCGGGTTCGAGCGCGATGCGCCCGGTCGTCCAGACCGTCCGTTCGCCGCAATTCCTGGGAAACTCCGCATCGATCCAGGCGAGCATGCGGACGGCGGCGAGGCCGGCATCGCGGCGTTCCGCCATGGTGGTGCCGCCGGCATGGTCCTGCTGGCCCGCGAAGACGATGCGGTACTGCCAGATGGCGACGATGCCCGTCACCACGCCGACCTGATGGTTCGCGGTTTCGAGGACCGTGCCCTGCTCGATATGCATCTCGAGGAAGCCTTTGTAACGGCCCTCCTCCAGGTTGAGGCGCGGGCGTCCGGCGAGGCCCGCTTCCTCGAGCGCCTGGCGTAGCTTCTTGCCGGTATAGCGGCTCGCGAGGCGGTCGATCTCGGCTTCCTCCAGGAGGCCGATGAACGAACGCGAGCCGATGAAGGAGCCGTAATGGCCCTCCTCGTCGGCGAAGGCGACCGCGTCCACCGGCAGGCCGGCGCGGGCGAGCGCCACGGCCGAGACCACGCCGAGCGCGCCGTCCAGCCAGCCGGCCTCGTTCTGGCTTTCGATATGGCTCCCGGCGAGCAGCTTAGGGCCCGGCGAAGGATGGCGGCCGAGCACATTGCCGATGCCGTCCATCTCGGGCTTGAGGCCCGCCTCCTCCATGCGGGCCATCAGCCAGCGGCGGGACTCCATGTCCTGCGGGCTGTAGGTCGGGCGGTGCACGCCGGTCCGGAAGGCGCCGATCCGGCGCAAGGCGTCGAGATCGGCAAGGAAGCGCTCGGTATCGATTTCGGTCATGGCGATTTTGGTCGGGTCGGGCTGATATGGGGCCGCTGCATGAAGGCGCTGGCGACCGCGATGATGATTTCCCGTGCGGTCGATACGCCCAGCTCCTGGACCTGCTGCAAGATGAGCTCGAAGCGTTGATAGGTTGCCGCCCGTGGATTTGCCGCGAGAGTGTCGATCTCGTTCGCCAATTCCTCCAGACGGCGGCGGCGGATATCCGCCTGCGCAGGCGTAAGAAGCGCCGTCGCGTCGAGCCTCATGCGGGAACTTCGTCTTATCTCCTCGGCAAATGCAGTCAGCGCGATCCTCACATGCTCATCGGAAGCCATTTGTAGCCTTTAGGCAAGAACGCCCCCGCCGCCCTGACGCCGGAGCAAGGATAACATGCAATGCCCTGATCGGAGTAACACTCAGGTTAACGGCTCGCGGGCTCTCGCCGATGAGAAAAACCTTGGGTCGCTTCAAAGAGGAACCGCCGCGGGAGGCTGATCATTGTCGGAAGATCACCCATCCATCACGCGCCGTGTTAGGGTAGATTGCCGACGGCAAGGGCCGGCGTAGGCCGCAGGTCAAATCGGGAGGAATGAATGCACAAGCTTCTCGTTCTTTACAACGAGCCCAAGGATCAAGCTCATTTCCGAAAATACTATGTCGAGACGCATGTCCCGCTCGCCAGCAAGCTGCCGGGACTGAAGGCCAGCCATTATTCGCTCGACGTGAAGCCCTTGGGCCCAGGAAAGGCACCGTATTTCTGCATCTTCGAGGCCGAGTTCGCGAGCGAGGCGGCCCTGATGCAGGCGCTGCAATCCAAGGAAGGCCAAGCGGTTGCCGCCGACGTGCCGAACTACGCGTCAGGCGGGGTAACCATGTTGCATTTCGCAGTGAAGTGACGGGCCTGAACCGAGCCGCAGGCCCATCGAAGCCGCGCGGCTCGCGGTGCATGCGCCCCACCTGCCTCACATCATCCGCATCATCTTGAACGTGAACATGAACAGGAGGGCGGCAGCGTTCAAGATGGCGTGGGCCGCGAACTCGACCCAAATGACGAGGTGCGGCACACGAAAGCCGCGCAGAGCGAGGATCGAGGAGGCCAGCACCACAAGCTCGAATGCGACGAAGGCCAAGACTGCGTCTACGTAGTGAAAAAGCTCCGAAAAACGCGGTGCCCAGTAGATGACGACGCCGGCGCTGAGGAGCAAGTTCAAGACCAGGACCGGAATGATCCCCTTGCGCAGCGCGGTCGCCGCCATGAGCGCGCCGCCATGGGCGAGCATCAAGCCGATGCCGATGCTTTTGACGATGTCGTCATCCGTCATGCCGAGACGCTCTCAACGGGGCTCGCCCGGCTCGAGCGCGATCCGCGCGACGATTTCCGGTTCGATCCGGGCGCGGCTGTAGAGCATCGGCACGTAGCCGCCTTGCGCCCATAAGGGAGCAAGGTCGCGATAATGGGGCGAAGCTGGATCGCCCGATTGGCCGGGCGCGTTGATGCAGACGCTGTCATCCCACTCCCCGACATCCATGACCAGACGCACGGAGGCACCATGGGCGATGCGGAAATCGCTCAAGCGATAGCCTGTATGCATCGGCGTCGAGCCGCTGCCGCCCTTCGGCAAGGGGCCGACATTCGCCGACGGCAGAGACGGGGTGCCGAGATTCGACAAGGCGTGCTCGAAAAAGCCGTGATGCAGGGCGCCCCAGCGCCATTTTCCGGGATCCTGGCCGAGGCGCTCGCGGCACTCTTCGACGGCCGCCGCCAGCGTATCGCGCAGGAGCGCGTCGCGCGCAGCCTTCGGCTCGCGCCCGAAGCGCGCGTCGGGAGCCTCCAAGGCGCCGAGCAGCCCGTCGACATCGCCGGGCAGGAGGAGCTTGGCGAGCGCGGCATCGGGAGCGAGCCGCGCGAGCAGACGCGGCCGCAAATGGCGCATCCACCAGATTTCGAAAAGCGCAGCCGCGGCGCTCTCTGCCTCGAGGGCGCAATCCCAGCCTTTGAACATCGACCGCCCTAAGGCGAAACCGCCCTCGCCTTCCGGCAAAGGGGCGAGCAGCCGCATGAGGCGCCGCGCCGGGATCGACACCACATCGGTCTGGAGCGCACGCGAGGAGGCGACCGTATCGCGCGCGCTCGCAGCGAGGGCTTCGTGAATGCGCGTCGCGCGCGATCGGTCTGCCCATTCGAAGCCGATCGGCCTTTGCGCATGCGGCCAATCGGGGGGCAGGTTCATCTGGTTCGCGGTCGCGACGAACCCTTCAGGCGGATTGAAGCGCAGCGGCAGATCATCCGACGGGACGAAGCCCTCCCACTCATGGCTGCCATCGCCGGGCGCGGGGAAGAGGCCGTTCCAGTTGCGGCGCTTCGGCATCTTGCCGGCCGGCAGCCAGGCGATGTTTCCCGCCACATCCCCATAGACCATGTTGACGGAAGGCGCCCCCCAATGGCTCAGCGCCCGCCGGAAATCCGTGAAATTTCGGGCCCGCATCGCCGCGAGGCTCGAAAGATAGGCGGCCGAACCAGGCTCGGCCCAGACGGACCTCACCGCGATGGCGCTGCGGCTCTCCACATCTTCATGCAGGACCGGACCGTGACGCGTGAACTTCAGCACGACCTTTTGCGCGGGCGCGCCTTTCACCTCGATCCGCTCCTCGATGATCCGCATCGCCTCGAAGCCGCCTTGGTAGCGATAGCGATCGCAGGCGCCTTCCTGCGTTTCATAGAGGTAGACGTCCTCCTGATCGGCGCAGAAGATGGTGAGCCCGAAGGCGATCGTGCCGTTATGGCCGATGGAAATGCCGGGGACTGCCGGCTCGCCTGCCCCGATCCCGTCGAAACCCGGCGCGGTGAGATGCACGAGATAGCGCAGCGAGGGCACGGCGTGGGCGCGATGGGGATCGTTGGCGACGATCGGCCGGCCGCTCGCCGTGCGGCTGCCATGGATCGCCCAATTGTTCGATCCGGTCGCCGCGAGGTCCGCGACGACCTCGCCGAGCTCGTTGACCTTGCTCCAGCGCTCGGCTTGCGCGAGCGAGGCGGCGAGCCGCTCCTTGCCGAAGGTCACGCCCGCGGTCGCGAGCTTGAAGACGTCGAGCGCCTCGAGCTTGACCTTGGCGAGGTCCAGCCCCGCCGGGCGGACCGCCTCGACCGGCGGATCGAGATTGCTGCGCAGCAGATCCGTCGCCGCATCGGCTCGCGCCAGGATATTGGCGCGCAGCATCTCGGAAATGGCGTTGCGCGTCAGCCCATGGCTGCGGATGCGCACCGCGTCCTGCGCCGCCCAGAGCGACGGCCGCGTGCCGAGCGCGACGAATTCGGGCGGCAGCAGCTCGGGCTGGCGCCCGGTCAGCGCCACATAGGCGTTGATGCCGGCCGTGAAGGCTTCGCAGATGGCGCGCATGTCGTCGCAGCCATAGGCCGCCCATTCGCGCTCCATATCGCCGCGATAGAGGAAGAGCCGCGCGGCGCGATCCTGCATCAGGAAGCCCGGGCCGAAATCAGCCGATAGCAGGCCAAGGCCGCGCTTGCGCCACAGATCGATCTGCCACAGGCGGTCGCGCGCCGCGTTGAAGCCTTGCGCGAAGAACAGATCGTCGAGCCCGGCGGCGCTGATATGGGGTACACCCCAGCGATCGATGGCGATCTCGGCTCGTTGCCTCAGCCCGTCGAGGACGAGCGTTTCGTGGGACGGTGGGACGCGTTCCTGCATGGCCGAGCTCAGGCGGCCTTCGGCATGCGCGGATCGATCGGCTTTGCCGTATCGAGGCCGAGCATGTCTTCGACGAGCTTTGCCGCCGCGAGGATGCGGCCCTCTCCGCGCGGAGCCGCGACGATCTGCAGGCCGACCGGCAGGCCGAGCTTGGTGAAGCCGCAAGGCAGCGACAGCGCCGGCGAGAACACCAAGGTCACCGCATAGACGATGGCAAGCCAGTCGATATAGGTCTCGAAGCGATGGCCGGCGCATTCGGCGAGATAGCGCTCGCCGACCGGAAAGGCGGCCGTGATGGTCGCCGGAGCGAGCAGCAGGTCATAGGTCTCGAAGAAGGCGAGGGCGCGCTGGAACATCGCGACCCTTTGATGTTCCGCCTTGACGATATCGGCAATGGACAAGGCAAAACCCTTCTCGATGTTCCAGATGATTTCAGGCTTGAGAAGATCGCGATGCGATTTGAGCAGGCCGCCGAGGCTGGTCGCCATGTTCAGCGCCCGCAGCGTCTGGAAGCACTCATGCGCCTCGGCGAGATCGGGATGCGCCTCCTCGACGATCACGCCCTCCCCTTCGAGGCGCAAGGCTGCGGCGCGGGTAACGGCGGCGACCTCCGGATCGACCGGCGTGATGCCGAGATCGGCCGAATAGGCGACCCGTTTCGGCTTGCTGCCGGAACGCGCCTGATCGAGGAAGCTCGGCGTCTCGCGCGGCAGCGACAGGGGGGCTCGGAAATCTGCGCCCGACATCGCGTCGAGGAAGAGCGCCACGTCTTCGACGGTGCGCGCCATCGGGCCTTGCACGGAAAGCGTCTGATCGAGCTTGGCCTTGTTGCCGTTGGCGCAACGTCCGACGCTCGGCCTGAGCCCGACGACGCCGCAAAAGCTCGCCGGATTGCGCAGGCTGCCTCCCATATCCGAGCCATGCGCCAGCCACGCCATGCCGGAGGCGAGCGCCGCGGCTGCGCCCCCCGAGGAGCCGGCGACCGAGCGCGTCAGATCATGGGGGTTCTTCGTCGCGCCGAAGACCTCGTTGAAGGTGCTGGCGCCGGCGCCGAATTCGGGCGTGTTCGACTTGGCGTAGACGAGCCCGCCCTGCGCTTCGATGGTCTCGACGACGATGTCGGACTTCTCGGGCACGACATCGGCGAAGATCGGCGATCCTTGCGTGGTGCGCACGCCCGCGACATTCGACAGATCCTTGATCGGCACGGGGAGGCCCGCGAGCAGCCCACGCTCGTCACGCGCCCGCCTGAGCATAGCGTCGGCACGGGCGCGCGCCCGATCGAAGCACAGGGTCGGAAGGGCGTTCACCACGCCGTCGACCTCTCCGATGCGCTTTTCGAGCGCATCGAGGAGGTCGTTCGGCGAAACATCGCCGCGCCGCAACCGCGCAACCAGGTTGCACGCCGTCTCGCCGATCAGTTCAGAGCTCATGAGCCTACTTTCGGATTGGCTGTTTGATTTGAGAGAGGTTATTCAAACTTCACGTTTTCATAAAACCACGTAATATCAATGCTTTGCGCAATTGATCTCGACCACCGTCCGAGGCCCGCGGAGATCAATTCACGAGCGGGCAACCTCCTTGCGAGAGCGGCCGGAACGATTCCTCCGGCGAGAACGTCTTGATGCGCTTGAACACGTCCCACGGCCCCGTCGATTCCGCGAGCGTCTTGACGTCGAAGAGATACATCGCGTGGAGCTTGCGCCCGTCGACGCGGATCGAGCCCCTGCCGAACAGCGGATCATCGGTCGGGATCGCCTTCATGGTGTCGACGACCGCCTTGCCGTCCGCAGCCGAGCCGAGCTGCTTCACCGCCTTGAGGTAATGCATGGTCGCGGCGTAGACGCCGGCCTGCATGTCGTTTGGCATGTTGTGGCGCGGATGGCGTGCCCGGAATATGTTGGAGAAGTAGCGCGTGTCCTCGTTCAAATCCCAGTAGAAGCTCGAAATCGCCTCGAGGCCCTGGCAGGCCTTGAGCCCGAGCCCCGGCACATTGGTGATGTTGAAGACCAGCCCGACGAGCTTCTGCTTCGGCGCGAGGCCGAATTCGGCGGCTTGCTTCAGCGAGTTGTTCAGATCGTCTCCGGCGTTGCAGAAGGCGACGACGTCGGCGCCGGAGGATTTCGCCTGCACGAGGTAGGAGGAGAAATCGGTCGTCGCGATCGGATGGCGCGCCGAGCCGAGGATCTCGCCGCCCGAGGCCTTCACGGAATTGGCGCAGCTCGCCTCGAGATCCTTGCCGAAGGCATAATCGGCGGTGATGAAGAACCAGCGCTTGGCGCCGGCCTCCATGAGGGCGCGGCCATAGCTGTTGCCGAGCTGCCAGGTGTCATAGGTCCAATGGACGGTGTTCGGCGAGCAGGCTTTACCGGTGAGCTCGGAGGAGCCCGCGCCGGAGCCGATCAGCACCTTGTTCTTGTCGCGGCAAAGCTGGGCGACCGCCAGCGCCACCGCCGAATTCGGCACGTCCATCACGACGTCCACGCCTTCGGTATCGAACCAGCGCCGCGCGATCGACAAGCCGATATCGGGCTTGTTCTGATGATCCGCAGAGACGATCTCGACCCGGATGCCACCGCGTGGCTCGTCCTCGACCGCCATCTGGGCACCGATCACCGAACCGATGCCCTGGTAATCGGCATAGACGCTCGACATATCGTTCAAGATGCCGATCTTCACGGGCTTTGCCGCCTGAGCGAATCCACTGGTCCGCCAGGCGCCGGCGAGCACGACCCCGGCGACGAAGCTCCTGCGATCCATGGTGGTCCTCCCTCGTTGCATCCCTCGGGTGCATCCGTTGGCCGCATCTTGCAGCAGCGCCGCTTCATGGTATAGGGGCGAAAGCGATCCCCGATAGCTCAGCTGGTAGAGCGCGCGGCTGTTAACCGCTAGGTCGTAGGTTCGAGTCCTACTCGGGGAGCCAACGCTTTCAATGACTTAGGGCGAATTGTTAGCGAGGCTCCTGAGGCAGAAGCGCCGTCGGGGCAACATCTGGGGCAACAAATCGGCCCCTTCGCCGAACGCGAGGCCAGGAAGGCGGGGCTCATCGATTTGGATAGGGGAACCCGTGGCGAAACACAGGACTATCAAGGCAGAGGATTTTGTGTGGTCGTCGGGCTCCGACTTCATCACGCTTGAAGCCGCCGGACAGGGAGAGCTCTCGCTCTCCTACGATGATCTGTTCGCTCTAGCCTCTACAGCTCGCCGGAAGTTGCGCGGGCGACAAGTCGAGGAACGCCGCGGCCCTGACTTTCACGATGGCGCGCACGAACTGTTTTATGCAGAGATGAAAGCCCCCTCAGGAATTGTTGTTGGGCCGACGCCCATTCCTGCAGGATACGAGATTGCTCTCGCTTTTGATCGGGAGACAGACGAGGAAATCGCCTATCGCTTGTCACTATCACAGGCAAGGCAGCTGCGGCTGGACAGTCGCGAGAGCACTGAGATGGGTGAATTCGGCACCGAAACCTCCCGGGCTCAGCTGACGTGAGCAAGTTCGCACGGCTCGCTCAACGCACTTGCCTGCCGCCCTACTTTACTCCGACGTGTAAGGCGCAAGATCGTCCGGCACGTCGCCATAGCGGCCAAGCAGCGACGCGGGGTGCGTTGAAGAGGCGCCTGGCTCCTCGCTAGTTTCCCCGAGAACCACTTTGTGCGAGGCCAGCTTTCCGCATGCGCGCGCCCGGGCAGCAGGATGAATCACTAGGCGAGGTCCTGAAAAAGGCCGCTGCCGACGTGAAATTGTGCAACCAAATGATGGCGAACATCCAAGCTATCCGGACCTCCCAAGGGCAGAGACTTGATCGGCTAGGGCGCGGCATCGCCTCTCTAACTCGGAGATGCGATCGTCTTGCCTCTGGGCCTCACGCTCAGCCTGCTCGATCTGCTTCTTGAGGCTCCTGATCTGCTGCTGAAGGCTTCGCACTTCGTGCTCGATGTTGCTCATCTTCAGACCCCCTTTCCCCCGGGCCGCATGCGCCTGCAATGCGCGGCGCGAGAGCAGCGGAGCACGCTCGCCGTAGAGAGTCGAATCCCTTAGGCCGCCGGCTTCTTCAACCTCACCCCCGGCCGATCGCCGTCGGTGAACTCGACGCCGGCCCGCTCGAGCGCCCGCCGGATCGCCTCCAAGTCGCTCGGCCGCGGCGTGCCGGCGCCCGTCTCATAATCCGCAATGACGGTCGCGGGAACGACGGCAACCGCAGCAAGCGCCGCTTGCGACATGTCAATGAGCGCTCGCGCGGCTCGGCACTGGGCGGGCGTCATTTGCGCCGCCTCAGCCATTGCAGATTTCTGGCGAGCTTCAGCCTCGCGAGCATCTTCAGCAGTTCCCAAATTTCCGCCGCAGTTTCGGCGGCGTAGGCAGTTCAGTCGGCATCGCCGCCGCCCCTCTTCAGCCTCAACCTGACTCCCGGCCCGTGCCCGTTCTCCTCGACGAACACGACGCCGGCGGTCTTGAGGGCGCGGGCTAGCGAGTCCAGGGTAGCGCTCCGCGGCATTCGTGCGTCCCGCTCGAAATCCACAATTGTCCGAAGCGCGACCCTTGAGGCTTCGGCAAGCTCATCGCGGGACCATTTCACCAGCGCTCGACCCGCTCGGCATTGCGCAGAGGAAATAGGCTGTTCCTGGGAAGTTGCACTTTTCATGTTGACTTGTGCCGGCGAGAGTTGCATATTTTATGCCTACTTCACGCCTGAAAGTCAACGGAGATACCCATGTCGAAACACACCGTTCCGGCGGCCGGCGGAGCCATGCCCGACGACGCCGCGTCCGACCTCCTCGACGTCATGGACGAGCTCGCCCGAGCCAGAGATGGCGTCCAAGCTGCCATCATGGCGTCACGGGCGCTCACCAAGGAGGACTGCAACCCGCTCGCAACAATTCTCGATGACGCCCGCGATCGGCTTGCAACGGCCATAGCGTCGC